>DASPZZ010000211.1:0-33386 GCA_035635995.1 Binatia bacterium
GGTTGCTCCACGAGCGACGCTTTGGAGGCCAGCTGCGTCTCGAGCGTGAAGATGCGGGGGATCGTCTGGGAGTCCTCGGTGTAGTAGAAGCGACCCTTGCCCCACTTGGCGACGTCCACCATGAGCTGGACGTCCGCGTCCTTGCCGATCGCGACCGTCGACACGGTGATCTTGTCCTTCGCCATCCGGCGCAGCAGCCCCTGGAAGTCGCCGCGCGTCATCTGCCCGTCGGAGAGGAAGATCACGTGCTTGAGCAGCGCGGGCCGCTCGAACAGGACCTGGTACGACTCCTTCAGCGCCGGATAGCCGTCGGTGCCGCCGCCCGCCTTGATGGTCGCGATCGCGTGATGGATCGCCGCCTTGTCCTTGGCCGGACGCACGGACGCGTCCCAGATGAACTCGGTGTCCCAGCTCATGACCCCGACCTCGTTGCGCTCGTCGAGCAGGTCCACCACGAGGTGGGAGGCCTCCTTCGCGAGGTCGAGCTTCGTCACCTTTTCGTCGGTGGACATCGCCATGGAGCCGGAGCGGTCGATCGAGAGCACGACGGCGAGGCTCGGGATCTCGACCTTCTGCTTGACTTCCATCGTGACCGGAAGCGCCTCCTCGATCGGGGTGCGGTAGTATCCGCCGAGGCCGAAGCTCTCCTCGCCGCCGACCATGACGAGGCCACCGCCGTAGTCGCGGACGTAGTCGCGGATGTACCCCATCTGCTGTCGCGTCAGCTTGAGCGACGAGACGTTCGAGAGCACCACCCCGTCATACTTCTGGAGCCCCGCCAGGTCAGCCGGGATCTGCGGCGGCTCCACCACGGTCACGTCGATGCTCTGCGAGCGCAGGGCGCCGGCCAGGGACTGCGCGTGGCTCCGGTCGCGATCGGCCAGCAACACCTGCGGCCGGCCGCGGACCACGACGGCGCCGACCGCCCGGTTGTTGTCCTCGATCGTGTCGCCGTCGACTTCCATCGCCGCCTGATAGACGTGGATGCCGCTGGCGTCGAGCGACTGCCGATAGCTGAAGACGTTCTTACCCGCCGTCAACCGCACCACCTGTGAGCCCAGGAACTCGCTGTTGCGGAAGAGCGAGAGCCGCCCCTCGGTGTCACGATGACTCCACACCACGACCTTCGCCTGGAACGGCTCGCCGAACTTGACCTCGTGCGGGAGCACCATCGCCTCGGCGACGACCTCCTGTGTGAAGGTCAGCGGCGCCGCGACGTAGTGGATGTCCGCCGCGACATCCTTGGCGGCCTGGGCTCCGGCGAGCGCGTTGCCGGCGTTCTGGCGCCCGTCCGTCAGCATGACGATGCGGTTCGCCTGGCCCGGCGGAAGCATCGCGAGAGCCAGCTGGATCGCCTGGAAGATGTTCGTCCCGCGCCCATCGACCTGGGCCTTCGGGCGGTCGATTGCCGGGCGGCTGGCGAGCGGCTGGTCGACGACCGCCTGCTCGCCGAACGCGATCACGCTGTTGCGGTCGCCGCTCTTCATGTGCTTACCGGCTTCGGCGACGAAGCGGTAGGCGCGCTCGCGCGAGGCGAGGCTCACGCTGTCCGACAGGTCCAGCAAGAACACGACGTTCATCCGGTCGACCCATCGCGGCAGCGTCGGCCGCAGCAAGGTGAGACAGAGGACGACCACCAGCGCGCCACGCAGCGCCAGGGCCCAGCGGTCGCCCGGGCCGGCCGGCAGGCGCAGCCGCCCCGCGCTCTGGCGCCGCCAGTAGAGCAGCCCTTCGCCCGCGAGGAGCACCACGGCCAGGATGACGAACAGCGGCCACAGCTCGCGCTGGACCGGCACCGGCGCGGCGGCGGGACCATGCCCGGTCGGCGCCGGGAGCGGATGCGGCGCCAGGTTCGACTCCTCGGCGTTCATCAAATTGACCGCCACCCGCATCTCGCCGCGCGCTGTCGACAGCGTGTAGATCCCGGCCTCGTCGGTCTCGGTGAAGCTCACGACGCCGCGGGTGACCCGGCCCTGCACGGCGCGGCCGCTCGGAGTCGTCACCGTCACCGTCGTGACGCCGTGGGGCGCCGGCAGCAGGATTGACTGACCGGTTGCGAACTGGAAGCTCGCCTGGTCGAGGCCCGCCGGGTGCAGCCATCGCAGGGTGTTCGAGAGGACGAGCGGGAACGCGATCCGCAGCGGGAAATCCGTCTTGAACAGGTCGAAGCCGACGAAGAGCGCCTTCCGGTCGGGTTCCTCGAGCGCGTAGACGAGGGGGCCGCCCACCGCCTCGACGACGGGCCGCCCGGCCGCCAGCGGCCGGATCCGCATCGCATCCTCGATGGTGACCTTCGCGAACTCGACGTGACGCATCACCGGATGCGTCCGGTCCCAGTCCATGATCGTCGGGCGCTCGAGCCTACCCAGCACCTCCAGCGGCACGTCGGGCGGCACGGCGTTGACGAAGATGAACCGCCCCGGGCCGGCCCGCGGTGGCGTGACCGAATCGAGCACGACGACATCCGCCTCGCCCATGCCGCCCTGGTACTGGTCGGGCGTGCGGACCTCGAGCGACACCTGCGGGTCGGTCCGGAGGACTTTCTCGAGGAAGAGATTGCCCGGGCTCACCAGCAGGACAGCGATCTTCTTCGCCGGCGGCAGCACCGCGTATGCCACGTTGTCGACCGCAAGATCGTCGTCGACCCCGATCCGCGCCGTGACGGTGCCCCCTCCGCCGTGGCTGAACGGCAGCACCACCGACCGGCGGACGCTCGGCTCGAGGGCCACCTCCTTCTCGGCGATCGATTTGCCGTCGAGCTCGAGTCGGAAGCTGAACGTCTTGGGCTCGGCGGAGTAGTTCACGAGCGACACGAACGCCTGATAGTCGAACGCGCCGTAGTAGTTCTTCCGGATCGACAGGCTGGTGATGGCGACGTTGTTGCCCTGCCTCCCGATACCCACCCACCGCACGCGCGGATCCGCGACGTCCTCGGTCTGGGGCAGCGTGAAAGCCCCGTCGGTGAAGACGTGGATCTCGGCGCGCGGCTCGGCCGCGACGAGCGCGCGCGCCGTCCGCACCGCCTCCAGGAGCCGGGTCGGAAGGTCGCGGGCCTGCGCCGCGCGGATGGCCCCCAGCGCCCGCTCCCGGTCGCGGGCCAGCGCCGCGGTCACCTTGGGCTGCACGCCGGCCTCGATCACCATCACTTCCGCGCCCTCACCCAGGCTGCGCACGAGCGCGGCGGCGCCGGCCCGCGCGATCTCGAACCGCGAGGGCGAGACGTCCCGCGCCTGCATCGACGCGGACGTGTCGAGGACGACGACCACCTTGCGCGCGCCCTGACCCATGACCGTCGCCACGGGCCGGGCCAGCGCCAGGGCCAGCGCCAGCAGCGTCAGGAGCTGAAGGAGCAGCAGCGGATCGCGATGGAGCCGCTGGAAGAAGGTCGAGGCCTCACGATCGCGCAGCGCGGTGTGCCACAGGAGCAGGCTCGACACCGTCCGCTCGCGCCGCCGGACCTTGAGGAAGTAGAGCAGTACCAGCGGCACCGACAGGGCGAAGAGCGACAGGGCGAGGGGCGACAGGAAGCTCATACGAGCACGCGACCCCGGAGCTGTGCCAGGACGAACTCCTCGATGGGGGCGTCGGAGGTCATGCGGTGGTACCCGATCTCCTTGGTCCGGCAGAACGTCTCGACGCGCTCGAGGTGCTGCCGGAGGCGCTCGCGGTACGCCCGGACGGCGTCGCCGTCCATCGAGAGCTCGCGCATCTCGCCGGTCTCGCTGTCGATGAGGCGCAGGTCACCGGCGAGCTCCGGGTTCATCTCCTCCGCCGCCAGCACGTGGACCAGGTGCACGTCGAAACGCCGCTCGAGGAGCGCCCGCACGCCGTTCTCGTATCCGGCGGGGTCGAGCAGGTCGGAGATCACGACCGCGAGGCCCGTCTGCCGCGCGCGCGCCGCGTAGTTCCCCAGCGCGTCGTTGAGGCTCGTGCCGCCCGCCGGCTCGACCCCGGCCAGGAAGTCCACGAGCGCCGTCACCTGGTTGCGGCCGCGCATCGGCGGCCATCCCTCGGCGACCCGCTCGCGGAGCACGCCCACGCCGACGCGCTCCAGGTTCACGAGCCCGACGAAGCCGAGCGCCGCCGCGATCCGCACCGCGCACTCGAGCTTGGTCGGCGACCCGAAGTTCATCGAGGCGGAGGCGTCGACGATCAGGTGCAGGCAGAGGTCCTCCTCGTCGACGAAGAGCTTGACGTGCAAGCGGTCGAGGCGGCCGTAGATGTTCCAGTCGACGTAGCGGAGGTCGTCGCCCACGCCGTAGGCGCGGTAGTCACAGAACTCGACGCTGTGTCCGCGGCGTAGGCTCCGGCGCTCGCCCCTGACCCGCCCGCGGAAGATCCGGCGCGAGAGCAGCGAGAGACGCTCGAGCTGCGCCAGGAACTCCGACGTGAAGAACGCGTGGCGCGTCGTCGGCATCTGTCTTTCCGTTAGCGCTCGTCGAGCGACTGGAAGTAGTTCCTGATCTGGTCGTGAAAGTCGCGCGGCACCTGCTCCCGCGTGATCGCGTCCTCCATCGCCTTCCGGTACTGCCCGATGACCCCGAGGTACTGGAGCCGGGAGGCCATGCTGCCGCCGCGCCCGGTCAGGTTGGTGTCGTAGCCGTCCTTGCGGCCCCGCCGCGACTCACCCTCGACGCCGACGTCGAAGGGATTGGCGCGCAGGCGCTGCGTCGCCTCGCCCTTCGGAGAGCCGCTCCGGCCGCGGCCCGGCATGAGCCCCTCGCCCTCGCCGAAGTCCTGGTCTTCGGGGCCCATGCCGTCACCCCGTGCGCGATCCTTCCCGCGCCCGCCGCGCTCGTTCTCGCGCCCGCCGCGCAGGCCCTTACCCGAGCGCTGCGCCTCGTCCATCGCTCGCATCTTGTCGAGCGCCTTCTGCATCGCCTCGAGGGCGCGGTCGCTCTGCCCGCCCTCGAGCGCTTCCATGCCTTCCATCGCGTCGCCGCTCCAGTTGCCGCCGCCCTTGCGACCGAGCCGCTCCATCTCCTCGAGGAGCTCGCGGAGCTTCTGGGGCGAGATCTGGTCGGGCCGGAGACCGCCCGTCAGCGCCTTCGACTTCCGGTACACCATCTTGAACTGGCTGTTCGTGAAGTCCGACTGCAGGTCCGGGATACGGTCCACCTGCTCGAGCATCCGGAGCCGCTCGTCGCCCTTCTTCATGAAGCTGTTGAAGTCGGGACGCTGGCTCGCGAGGGACGTGTCCTTGAAGATCGCCGACAGGTCGCCGGTCGTCGTGGCGCCGCTGCCGCCGGCCCGCTGTGCGAAGTCGCGCTCCTCGAAGGACGGCCGCTTGAGTGGATCCTTGGCGAGCGGCCGCGTCGTCTCCTCGAGCATCGACGAGCTCGCCCGCTCCTCGCGCTCTTCCTCGGTCGACGACAGGAAGTCCGGAAGACGGCCTGACGGCATCGGGATGGGCGGTGTGACGGCGAGCACCAGGCACGCGAGCACCGGAAGCGGGAGGATCCGGCCCTCGCGCGGAACCACGCGCTTGACCACGCGCTTGAGGGCGAGGCTTTCCACGCGCGCGACGGTGTCCGCGATCAGCGTGTCGACGAGCCGGGTGCGGTCCGGCCGGTCGGCCCACTCGAGCGTCGTCGCGACGCGGTCGTCGAGACCGAAGGCCCGGTCGGCGACCCGCGCGACGTCCCCGCGCCGAACGCCTCGGGCCGCTCCGTACGCGATGCCCGCCGCCGCGCCGAGGATCACGAGCGCGGCGGCGGCCCCCGGCGCCGCGCCGCCGACCGCGTGCTTGGCCAGGAGGACCACGACGCCGGCGAGGGCGCCCCAGAAGGCGCCGCGCAGACCGTAGTATTCCGCGCGCCGGCGCCGAATCTCGCGCCGGATGCGGCGCAGGAGCCCTTCGATCCTCGGAGACTCACTCATGAGGTCCTCCCGCGGCTAGCGGAGAAAGGGCTCGCGGCCCCGGGCGACAGCGGCTTCGGTGTCCGCGACGACCCGGGCGACCAGCGTGTCGGTGTCCACGCCCTCGGCTTCGCCTTCGAAGTTCAGGATCACCCGATGGCGAAGCGCCGGCGCCGCCAGCGCCTTGATGTCCTCGGTGCTCACGTTGTAGCGTCCCTCGGCCAGTGCCCTGACCTTCGCGCCGAGGACGAGCGCCTGGGCGCCGCGCGGGCTCGCGCCGTAGCGCACGAAGCGGCGCGCGATGTCGGGCGCCTGCTCCCATTGCGGGTGCGTCGCCATGACGATGGCCGAGGCGAAGTCGCGTACGTGCGAGGCGATCGGCACTTCACGGATCAGCTCCCGGAAGGAGAGCACCGCCGGCCCGCTCAGGACGCGGCTCACCGTCGCCGTTCGCGACTGCGTCGTGCGGTCGATGATCGCGTTCAGCTCCTCGATGGCCGGATAACGGACCCGGAGCTTGAAGAGGAACCGGTCGAGCTGCGCTTCGGGCAAGGGGTACGTCCCTTCCATCTCGATCGGGTTCTGGGTCGCGAGCACGAAGAACGGCGCCGGGAGCGGGCGTGAGGCGCCGCCGACGGTGACGGCGCCCTCCTGCATGCCCTCCAGCAGCGCCGACTGCGTCTTCGGCGTGGCGCGATTGATCTCGTCGGCCAGCAGGATGTGGGCGAAGATCGGCCCGTGCTGGAACTGGAAGTGCTTCCGGCCGTCCGCGTCCTCGACGATGATGTTGGTGCCGATGATGTCCGCCGGCATCAGGTCGGGCGTGAACTGGATGCGCGAGAAGGACAGCTCGAGCCCCTCGGAGAGTGTCTTGATGAGGAGCGTCTTGCCCAGGCCCGGCACGCCTTCGAGGAGGACGTGACCGCCGGCGAACAGGCCGGTCACCACGTGCGTGATGACCTCGTGGTGTCCGACGATGACCTTCTCGACTTCCGCGCGCACGGCCTCGAAGGCGGCGACGAACGCTTGAACCCGAGAGTCTTGATTCATCGAGCTCTCCTCTCGCGAATCTCTCCTGCCATTATAGAGAGGCGTCAAGCGGTCGCGGACCCTCCCGCGCGGATCATCGCTTGGTTCTCATACTACTCGATGACCACCTACTCGATGACCACCTGCTCGATGGTCAAGCAAGTTGCCTGCCAATTGCTGCAGCGGACGCAATCCTCCTGATCGCCCCAGAATTCGATGGGCCTCGATGGGAAACGCCTCCCGAATCAGCGGCGGTGCTCGGGCTGCCCAATTGCCGGGCGTCGGATCATGACATCGTCACGACAGGGCCCGTCACGCCCATGCCGGAACCAGGTCGCGGTAGACCTCGAGATAGCCCTGGATCTCGCGCGCAGGGGGAAAGCGCTCCGCCACGAGTGCCGCGCCGGCCCGCCCCAGACGCTCCCGGAGCGCCGGATCACGGACGAGCTGGACGGCGCGGTGCTCGAACTCCGCTTCGTCGCGGAACACGAAGCCCGTCGATCCGTCGTCGACGATCGAGCGGTTGCCTTCGACATCGGAGACCAGGACGGCGCGGCCGAGCGAGAGCGCCTCGAGCACCGAGTTGGCCATGCCGCCTTCCGAAATGGAGCAGTTCAGGACCACGTCCGCCTGTAACAGGAGCGAGGCCATCTGGGCGTGAGGGACCACGCCGATGTGGCGAGCCCATGGCCGTGGCGCGAGCGCGCGGAGCAGCGCCTCACCCACGGAGGGCTCCAGCACCGGCCCCGCGTACAGCAAGCGGATTTCCGGAATCGCGCTCACGAGCCGGTCTAGAGGGGCGAGCGGGAACGCCGGGTCCTTCACTCCCCGGAGACCCGCCGGGAACACGAGGAGCACGGTCCGCGGCGGGAGCGCCCAGCGCTCCCGAAGGTCGAGGCGTTCCCCTCTGGGCAGACGCACCGACTGGGGAACGACCCGCAGTCGCCCGCGGACGTCCGGCAGCGCCGCCGCGACGCGGTCACCGATGGACCCGTGGAACGCGGTCAGCCGCGCCGCACCTTCGAGCACCCGGCGCACGACGGGCGCACGGTCGACGTCGAAGAGATCGTGGTTGGCGTCGGTTCCCGTGAGGGTGACCACGAGCGGGACCTCGGATCGCCGCGCCAGACGCAAGCCCAGCGGACCGACGCGGTAGGCGTGAAAGGCGTGGACCACCGCCGGGCGATAGGCCTCGACCTCGGCCTCGATCGTCGCCGCGCTCTGCACGGAGAGATCCCAGATGCGCAGCTCGACGCCGCGCTCGTCGAGGCCCCGAGCCACCCGCGCCACGGTCACGGCGTTGCCGCGCACGGACGGAGGCGCGAAGGCCGTGAGGATCGCCAGCCGGGGGGGCATCGGCGCGAGCATACCGGCGACGCCGCGGTGCGTAAAGGCAGCGGGCGCCCGGGATGGAATCCCTCGCACTGGGCAGAGCGTCTACATATAATGTAAGCCGATGTCCGAGTGTGGAGCGCCTGGACCCTCGTCGATCGAGTGTCGGCAAATCGCCGACCTCCTCGGTGACTATCTCGACGGGACCCTTCCCAAACCGACGCGCGAGCTCCTCGAGTGGCATATCGAAGGGTGCGGCCCCTGCGTGGCGTTCGTGAACACCTACCGCGGCACGGTGAACGCCGCAACGAAGCTCAAGGACGTCGAAATACCCTCGGAGTTGAAGCAGCGTCTCCTGGCCGTCCTGCGGACCCAGCGCGCGGCACACCGGCCGGGCGCGTAGCCCCAGCGAACTCGATCGGCCCGCCGGCGCGGCGGTCGGGCCCGCCCTAGCGCCAGAGCCTCTGGACGAGATTCGCGGCCTCCACGCCCGCCCAGTCGATCTCGCCGATCACGCTGTAGCGCACGCGGCCGTCCGGGGCGATCAGGAAGCTCGACGGCAACACGCGAACGCGCCACGCCCGCGGCGCTTCCTGGTTCGGATCGAGCAGGATCGGGAAGCTGATGGACTCGCGCTTGACGAACTCGCCCACCCGCGCTCTGGACTCGCCGTAGTTCACCAGGAGGATCACGAACGGCCGACCGGCCAGTCGCTGCTGCAGAGCCTGGATCGAGGCCAGCTCGTCGCGGCACGGCTCGCACCACGTCGCCCAGAAGTTCACGAGCACGACGTTTCCCCGGTAATCGTCGAGGGTATGCGAGCGGCCCGCGAGATCGTTCAGGGCGAGGGACGGCGCCGCCGGCTCCTTCCAGGGGATGAATCGAGAGGGATCCGCCCGGACGTCACCGGTCAGGAGCAGGAACAGGAACGCGCAGAGGATCGCGCCGAACGCCGCGCCGCGTGTCACGGCACTCGGCGGAATCCCGCTCTCACGCCGTGATCTCGCGCGTGGTGATCGTGTACTTGAAATTGTCCGGGTCGAGGCTGTCGCGCCGGCCTTGCGCCGTCTCGGACTGCGGGTACATGAAGAACCCAAGCTTTCCGCCCTGCGTGGCGCCCGGGAGCGTCACGTCGTGAGCGGTGTTGAACGCGACCCAGTTACCCTCCCATCCGCCGAACAGCTTGGGTCGCACCGCCTCGACCAGCGGATGCTCGACCTTCAGCCATTCGCTCGTCTCCTCGCGGGCCACCTTGGTGACGTCGGCCGGGTCCACGGCGACCCAGCCGTAGTCCTTCAAGAAGACCTCGGCGCGGCAGTGCTGGGCACGGCTGATGTTGGCACTCCCGGCACCGAGGGACTTGTAGCCGAACGCCGACGGCGCCACACGGATGCCGTAGACGTCGCGGGCCGGTACCCCGACGGACCTGACGAGGCCCACGAGCAACGCGTTGATGTCCCCGCACTTTCCCCCGAAGTTCCGCGTCTCGAGCATGGTCTTGATGTCGCCGACGCCACAGCCGCGCACCTTGGGCTCTCGGTAGGCGTGGGCGAGGACCCAGTCGTAGACAGCCTTCACCTTATCGACGTCGCTGGCCTTGCCCTTGGTGACCTCGAGTGCGGTCTCATGGACGATGCCGTCGATCGGTATGAGATCAGTAGATTTCGTCCACAGCTTCAAGATCGCCGGCTCCTCGGCGGCCGCGATCTTCTTCGACCAGTCGAGCGCCCGATCCTGGATCTGGAAGCGGCTCGTCAGCTCGACCACCGGGGCCGTCTCGCCGGCGGCGAACTCGGCGTAGAGCATGCCCGCGCCGTAGGAGCCGTCGGTCACGGTCTTCATGACCTTCGCGTTCCCCGACCACTGGTCGCCGAGCGGCTTCTGGTACTCCGCCTTGACCGAGGGGATGGGCAGCCAGGCTCGGGTCACGCCGACCGGCTCCATGACCTCCACACGCGTCGTGATCTCGAACGTCCGCCAGGTGCCGGGCCGCGGCGTGAACTCCTTTTGCTGGGCCCGGGCGCGCGCTGCGAGACCGGTCAGCTGAGACGCCGCAGCGACCGCGGGCAACGCGGCGGCGACCCTCAAAAATGTGCGTCGGTCCATAGCGTTCTCCTTGTTGACGGAGTGATGACTCCCGCCGGCTGACCCTGGGACGGGATTCGAGGGTATAGGGATTCGCAGCGAACGCAAATCGGTAGGCCCGATCGCAATGGAGCGTGCCATGGAGGGCGCCGATAAGGGTGCGCGCCCGCCCGGCGTCAGCCTTTGACGCGGATCACCGGCTCGGCCAGCACCGAGCCGATCTCCCAGCACTCCTCGCCCCGGCGGCGGAAGGCGTCGATGACGGATCCCGCGCGGTCGGGGGCGACCGAAAACAGTAGGCCGCCCGAGGTCTCCGACTCGGTGAGCAACGACGCGAGATATCCCGGCACCGACGACTCGATCGTCAGATCGGCGCCGAACACCGAATCGACATAGCGGCGGTTGCGCTTCATCCCGCCGCTCCACTGCCCCGCCTCGGCGAGCTCGCGCGTGCCGGGAAGAATGGGCAGCCGGGACGCCTCGATCGCCAGACCGGCGCGCGACGCCTTGACCATCTCGCCCGCGTGGCCCAGGAAGCCGAATCCCGTGATGTCGGTCGCGCCCTTGGCGCCGCTTTCGCGCGCGACTTCGGCGGCCACGCGGTTCAGCCGCAGCATGCTGGCCACCGCCCGCGCGAGCACGTCGGGCCCGGCGACACTGTTCTTCGCCGCGGTCGTGATCACTCCGGTGCCGAGGGGCTTGGACAGGAAGACGCGGTCACCGGGCCGAAGACCACCCTTGACGAGGATCCGGTCGGGATGAATGCGTCCGGTCACACAGAGGCCGTATTTCGGTTCGGCGTCGACAACGGTGTGCCCGCCCGCGATCACGCCCCCCGCCTCGGCGACCTTGTCGCGGCCGCCGCGGAACACCGCCGACACGATGGCCTTCGACATCTCGCGCGGGAACCCCGCGATCGCGAGCGCGAACATGACCTCGCCGCCCATGGCGTAGACGTCCGACATCGCGTTCACCGCGGCCACGGCGCCCCACGTCCACGGGTCGTCGACGACCGGCGGAAAGAAATCCACGGTCTCGACGATCGCCAGATCGGGACCGAGTCGATAGACCGCCGCGTCGTCCGCCGCGCCGAGCCCGACGAGCAGATCGGCGGGCGGAGGCATCCCGCCGGGATTCAGGACCGCCAGCACCTCCTGGAGATCTCCAGGAGCCATCTTGGACGCTCAGCCAGCGCAGGCGGCGTACGAGGTGAGGCGCACCTCCGTGTGCGTGTGTTCAGTCATGTCCTATTGGGACGCCCGCTCCGGAAGCTGGGATTCCACGAAGTCGACGAAGGCTTGGGCCAGCGGCGAGCGGCTGCGGTCGCGGTGGGTCACGAGGTAGAAGAACCGCGAGACGTTCAGACCTTTGATTTTCACGCAGGCGAGCAGCCGCGCCTGGCACTCGTCCTCGACCGCCCGCTTCGAGATGAGCGCGATCCCGACTCCCGAGCGCACGGCCTGCTTGATCGCCTGGGTCGAGCCCATCTCACCGACGACGCGAAACGCCGTCAGGTCGGCGTCGGCCTCGCTGAGCGCGTGCTCCAGCGCTTCCCGCGACCCGGAGCCTTGCTCGCGGACGATCATGGGCTCGCGTCGCAAGTCGGTGAGCGTCACGCTCTTGCGGCCGGCCCAGGGGTGCTCGGCGGGGAGGACGACGACCAGCTCGTCGGGCATCAGCTCGCGCGCGATGAGCGTGCGGAGTCCGGGGCGTGCGCCGACGACGCCGACCTCCGCCCGACCGTCCTCGACCCACGAGGTGACCTGGCGGCTGCCGCCGATCAACAGCGAGATCGAGATGTCCGGATACTTCGCCTTGAACTGGCCGATCAGCGCGGGAAGCAGGTACTCCCCCGGGATCGTCGAGCCGCCGACGACAAGCTGCCCGCTCAGCCGTCCCTGGAACTGATCGAGCGCTTGCCGCGCCTCCCGTGAGAGCGACAGCATCCGTCGGGCGTATCCGAGCATCAGCTCGCCCGCGCGCGTCGGCGCGGCGCCCCGGCCGAGCCGGTCGAGGAGCTGGACGCCGAACTCGTCCTCCAGGGCTCGGATGTGCTCGGAGATCGTGGGCTGGGTGAGGAACAGCGCCTCGGCGGCGCGCGAGAAGCTTCCGAGCTCGGCCACCTTCGCGAAGATCTCGAGGCGGCGAAGGTCCATCAGGCCGAGGCGGACGCCGCTGGGCTTCTCAGTGACAGGAGCAGCCGCCGCCGCAGCACCCGCCACCGCCTGACACAGCGGACGGCTGGAGCGCGCCAGCGGTCTTGAGGCCGAAGACCGACAGCTTTCGCGTCACCTGCTCGCTGGCGCAGGCCGGGCACGCAACGGCGGTCGCGGCGCCAGGGACGTACTTTTCGAAGTCCTGCTCGCACTGCTTGCAGCGGTACTCGTAGATCGGCATCGGTTACTCGCCGCCTCTTTGCACGTAGCTCTTGACGAACTCCTCGGCGTTCTCTTCGAGGATATCGTCGATCTCGTCGAGGAGCTTGTCGATGTCTTCCTTGATCTTCTTGCCCTTCTTGGCCAGTTCGGGGCTTGCGGCTGCTCCGTCCCCGCCTTCAGCGGGCTTCGTCGGCCGGACTTCCTTTTTCTTCTGCTCTGGCATCTCGCCCTCCATGGGGCAACGGGCCGTGTTGCAAAACACCGGAAACCACTACTGCAGGCATTTTAGCACGCCCCCTCTCACAGGCGTTTGAAGTGCTTGCTGAGGGTGAGCGTCTGCCGCTGGTAGGAGGAGCCGAGCCCCGCGCCATACACGCGCTCCGGGCGGGAGCGGAGGCGCTCGAACCACACCTTGAACGATGTCTGGCCATCGTAGACCATGAACGGCACCTCGCGGGCCCTCACCTCCATGACCACCTTGGTGCCCAGGATCGTGCCGTCCCCCCAGCCGAATCCGGGATCGAAGAACCCGGCGTAGTGCGTGCGGATCTCGCCGGCGCCGGCATCGTAGACGACCATCTCAGCCGCGAACTCGGGGGGCACGCGGATGCGCTCCTTCGAGAGGAGGATGTAGAAGCGGTTGGCTTCCAGGATGTACGAGTCGCGCGAGGGGCGCTTGATCGGCTCCCAGAACTCTTCGGGATCGTAGAACCCGACGCGACTGAGATCGACGGCGGGCGGATTGGGATGCGCGCGGTAGCCGATGATGCCGTCGGTCAGCCGGCCCGAAAGATCCACCCCCATGCAGAGCCCGTCGTTGAGCACGACGCGCTCGGCCGGGATCGGCCGCTCGTCGTCGTCGTAGAGCAGCGGCGTCCCGCGGTACAGCGCGTCGAGCGCCGCATCCGACATCGAGGTCTGCCCGGAGAGCAGCCGGAGCTGATTGAGCGAGGCACCGGCTTGCACGCGCACGGGAAAGGACTGGGGCGAGACCTCCAGATAGAGCGCGCCCCGGTACCCGGCGCGGATCTCGTCGAAGCGCGGCGTCGCGTCGGTGATCACCCGCGTGAAGATGTCGAGCCGTCCGGTCGTCGATTTCGGGTTCGAGCGGCCGCGCACGCCGGGTGGCAGATCGAGCGACTCGAGGAGGGGGACGAGATACACGGAGCCGCGCTGGAGAGTCGCCCCGGAGCCGCTCAGCGTCAGCTGATCGATGACGAGGTCGCTCTCGGCGATGCCGCGCTCCCCCAGGCGCCCCTGCACGGTCTCCCGGAACGGCAGGAAGCTCGCCCGGAGCTGGTAGGCGGCCGGCCCCAGGCGGAGGTCGAGGCTCGCGGGCTGGAACTGCGGGTCCTCGATGGCCACCGGCGCGACGATCCAGCCGTCGCGGACGGCGGCGCGCAGCTCGCGGTCGGAGAGAACGCCGTCACCCATGCCCGATCCAGTTAGCATCGCGTGCGCGGGCCGTCAAGGTACGCGCCGCCTCGCCAGCCAGAAGCACGTGGATCCCAGGGCGCAGAAGACCACCGAAGCGAGGAACACCACTCGGTACGAGCCCATGACGTCGTGGACGACGCCGCCGAACCACGGGCCGATCGCGCCACCGAGGCCGTTGCCGACATTGAGCGCGCCGTAGATGACGCCGAAGCGGCGGCCGCCGAAGAGGTCGGATGCCATCACCGTGATGATCGGCCCGCGGGCTCCGAATCCGAGTCCGAAGAGGAGCGCGTAAACGACCAGCCAGCCGGCGCGCGGGTCGGTCTCGAGCGCCAGCAGCGCCAAGGCACCCCCGGCCGTGCACCCGAACGAGGTCGTCGCCGCCAGCGCGCCGCCGAACCGGTCCGCCCCGAGCCCGAAGCTGACGCGACCGACGATCGACATGAGGCCCATCACCCCGAACACGCTCGCCGCCAGCATCGGCGGAAAGCCGCGGTCGATGGCAAAAGCGACCTGATGAGTGGTGACGGGGAAGACGGCCAGCGGCGTGAAGAGGTACGCGAGCCAGAGAGCCCAGAAGGCGCGCGTTCCGAGGGCACGCTGGAGCGTCCAGTCGGGGCCCGGGCCGCGGGATTCCCCTTTGCTCGGCGAGACGCGCGCGCTGATCGCCGCTCGCTCGTCGCGACGCGGTTGAGGGTCGCGGGCCCCGGCCCAGACGACCGGAACGAGGATGCTCAGGGCTCCCGCGCCAAGGACCGCGCTCGCGATGCGCCAGCCCAGGGACGCGATCAGCCATTGCGCGAGCGGCCCGGTCACGAACACTCCGAAGCCCATCCCGGAAAACGCCACGCCGACCGCGCGGCCGCGCCGCTCCGAGAACCAGCGCGAGATGAGCACGCCCATCGGTACCGGGCCGAGGCCCACGAGTCCCGCGGCACCGAGCACCCCCGTACAGAGGTAGAGCTCCCACGCCGAGCGAACCATCGAGCCCAGGAGCGACGAGGTCGACAGGAGCACGGCGCCGGTGAGGATCACGCGTCGAGGCCCGAACCGGTCGACAAGGATTCCGGCGACCGGGGCCAGGACTCCCTGCACGATCGTCGACACCGACTGGGCGCCGGCGGTCAGCCCGCGCGACCAGCGAAATTCCTCGACGAGGGGGACGAGGAATACCGAGAAGGAAAAGTAGAGACCATTGCCCACGGCCAGCGCCACCCACACGACGAGGAGGATCGTGACGCGTGGCGAGACAGGAATGGCCCGACGACCTAGAGGACTCGGCTCGTGGCGCCCACGGCGTCGACGTCGAAGGTCCGCGCCGTGCCCTGGATGCCCGCCTTCCGCAGGGCGACCTCCATCGCTCGGCCGACAACGCCGCCGTCGCCGGCAACGACCGCGAGCAGCGACGGGCCGGCGCCGCTGAGCACGCAGCCGAGCGCGCCGGCCGCCCGAGCGGCGGCGGCGACCTCCGGCATCCAGGGGAAGAGCTTCAGACGATACGGCTGGTGCAGGCGGTCCTCGAGCGCCACCGTGAGGGCTGCCGGCAGCCCTGCCTGGAGCCCCGCCAGCAGGAGCGCGACGCGCTGGACGTTGAAGACCGCGTCCTCGCGCGGCACCGAGGACGGCAGAAGCGCCCGCGCTTCGGCGGTCGCGCTCGTGACCTCGGGCATCAGCACGACCCACCCGAGGCTCCCCGTGACCGGCAGGGAAACAGCCGTGACTCCCTCCGGCGTCGCGCACGAGACGGTCAGGCCGCCCAAGACCGCCGCGGCGACGTTGTCCGGGTGGCCCTCGGCACGCGCCGCGAGGGCCAGCAATGCGTCCTTGGACAGGGGCGCGCCCAGGAGCGCGTTACCCGCGACCAGACCGCCGACCCACGCCGCCGCGCTCGAGCCGAGACCGCGCGCGGTGGGGATGCGGTTGACGCACGCGAGCGCGCAACCCTTGAACGGACGGCCCGCGGCCTCGTAGGCAAGCCTGACGCCCCGGGCGACAACATTGCCCCCGTCGCGGGCGAGACGATCCGCGCCCTCCCCCTCGATCCTCACCGTCACG
The DNA here is from genome assembly GCA_035635995.1 of Binatia bacterium. Classification (GTDB taxonomy): domain Bacteria; phylum Methylomirabilota; class Methylomirabilia; order Rokubacteriales; family CSP1-6; genus AR31. The sequence continues at coordinate 16,176 of DASPZZ010000211.1, forward strand.
CCTTCCCCTTCCTCGGCCACGACCTCGTTGTGAAGGGCGAGCGCCAGACCGAGCGCGTCGAAGCCCGGCCCGAGGTTCGCGGACGTTGCGGGAACGCGGACGTGAACGCGCACGCGGCTACAGCCGCTTGATGAGCCAGTCCGGGGTGAGCGAGATCGCCCAGGAGTTCAGCACGACGTAGTAGTTCGTGAAGACGAGGACGCCCACGACAACGAGGACGACTCCGGCGGCGCGCTCGACCACGGGAATGAACCGGCGATAGCGCTTGAAGAACGCCAGGAACGGGCCGAGCGCCGCCGCCGAGATCAGGAACGGCAGCCCGAGGCCGGCCGAGTAGGCAACCAGCAGGCCGATACCGCGCTGCACCGTCTCCGCCGTGCCGGCGAGCGACAGGATGGCGCCCAGGATCGGTCCCACGCACGGAGTCCAGCCGATGGCGAACGTGATGCCCACCGCGAGCGAGCCCAGATACCCGGCGGGTTTCTCCCGGAGCTGCCACTGCTGCGTGCGCCCGAAGAAGCCGATTTTCAGGAGTCCGGTGATGTAGAGCCCGAAGATGATGATGAGCGCCCCGCCGATACGGCGGATCCACTCGCGGTAGTCGAGCAGGAACTGACCGGCGGCGCTGAACGAGGCGCCGAGCGCGACGAAGACGAGCGAGAAGCCCAGGACGAACGCCACCGCGTGGATCAGCACCCGCCTCCGCGCGATCGTCGAGAGGTCCGCGGTGAGATCGGCGACGGACATGCCGGTGATGAACGACACGTACGAGGGGAAGAGCGGCAGCACGCACGGCGACAGGAACGAGAAAAGCCCGGCGCTGAACGCGACGGCGACGCCCAGCGACTCGCTGGTCACTGCGCGAGCATCCCCTCGACGAGCGCATTGCCGGCGCGGTTGTCCCACGCCCGTGGACCGAGCGCCAGCGCCGCGAGGTACCCGTGACGGTCGATGAGAAAACTGGCCGGCAGGCCGCGGACACCGTAGGCGTTGGCGAGATCCATCTTCGCGTCGAGCGTCACCGGGAACGTCAGCTTGTGCTTGTCGAGGAACTGCTTGACGAGGGCCGCGTCGCTGTCGACCGAGACCGCGAGCAGCACGAACCCGCGCTCGCGGTGCCGAGAATAGAGGCGCTCCATCGCGGGCATCTCTTCGCGACAGGGCGGGCACCACGTGGCCCAGAAGTTGACCATGACCGCCTTTCCGCGCTGTTCCCTGAGCTTGAGCTGCTCGCCTCGTACGAGCGTCACCGCGAAGTCTTCGGCCCGCTTGGGCCGCGACGGCCGGACGAGATCGAGCTCACGAACCGCCTCGTCGAATCCGGGTCCGTGCCCCGCGCTGACGTTGCGCGGCGTGGCTCCGGCTGCGGCCCCGCCGCCCTCGGGACGCGGGCCGGCGTCGCCTTCGGTCGCCGCTGCCGCCGGCTCGTGTGGCGCCGGCGTCAGCATCGCGAAGAGTCCGACACCGGCCGCCGCGGCGACGAGCACGACCGCCGTCAGCGCCAGTCTGCGCCGCATGTCCGCTCCCGCATCGCCGCCATCGTCACGTCGAAGCCACGCAAAAGTATACCCCGACATCCGGCCGCAGATTTGCCCACTCCGGCCCACTTGTTATAGTAGGCGGACCTGGATGGCCCGCGCGAGTTCTCACCGACGAGCTCACCCCGCCGCGGAGACACTTTCCGGCGGCAGACCAACCGATGGCCACCGGCAGGAGGACGACACCATGGACGAGCAAGAGATCCGAGGTCTCGTCGACGAGGTCGAGGCCGGTCGTCTCAGCCGCCGGCGCTTCGTGCAGACCATGATCGGCCTCGGACTCACCGCTCCCCTCGCCGCGCAGCTACTGACCCCGCGAGGCGCGGCGGCCCAGCCCAGGACACCCGCGTTCACTCCCTCGCGACGAGGCGGTGGAGGATCTGTCCGCGTCCTCTGGTGGCAGGCGCCGACGCTCCTCAACCCGCATTTCGCCACCGGCACCAAGGACCAGGACGGCTCGCGGGTCTTCTATGAGCCGCTCGCCGGCTACGACCCGGACGGCGGCCTCGTCCCCGTCCTCGCCACCGACATCCCGACGGTGGACAACGGCGGCCTCGCCCGGGACGGGACGTGGGTCGTCTGGAACCTCAAGAAGGGCGTGACCTGGCACGATGGCAAGCCCTTCACCGCCGATGACGTGATCTTCAACTGGGAGTACGCCGCCGACCCGGCCACGGCGGCCGTGACGGTCGGCTCGTATCGCGACATCGATCGCGTGGAGCGGCTCGGCGACCACAGCGTGAAGGTCGTCTTCAAGCAGCCGACGCCATACTGGTACGAAGCCTTCTGTCAATATCGCGGGCTCATCCCCAAGCACCTCTTCGGGGCCTACAAGGGCGACCGGTCGCGGGAGGCGCCGACCAACCTCAAGCCGGTCGGCACCGGGCCTTACCGCTTCGTGGACTTCAGGCCCGGCGACATCGTGCGCGGCGAGGTCAACCCGAGCTATCACGTTTCCAACCGGCCGTTCTTCGACTCGTTCGAGATGAAGGGCGGCGGCGACGCTGCCTCGGCCGCGCGCGCCGTGCTCCAGACCGGTGAGTTCGACTTCGCGTGGAACATCCTGGTCGAGGACGATATCGTGAGGCGGCTCGAGCAGGGCGGCAAGGGCCGCACGGAAATCTACCCGACGGGCGGCATCGAGCACATCCAGTGCAACTCCACCGATCCCGGGCGCGAGGTGGACGGTGAGCGCTCGAGCATCAAGACGGTCCATCCCACGCTCTCGGATCCGGCCGTTCGCCAGGCGCTGAGCCTGCTGGTCGATCGCGGCTCGGTCCACGAGCAGATCTACGGGCGCCAGGGACAGGCCACCGCGAACTACCTGAACGCGCCACCGCGGTACTCCTCGCGGAACATGCGCTGGGAGTTCAACGTCGATCGGGCCAATCAGATCCTGGATGCGGCGGGTTGGAAGCGCGGCGCGGACGGCATCCGCGTGAAAGACGCCAAGCGCCTGAAGCTCCTCTATCAGACCTCGACCAACGCTCCGCGGCAGAAGACGCAGCAAATCGTCAAGCAGGCGTGCGCCAAGGCGGGCATCGAGATCGAGATCAAGGCCGTCGTCGCCTCCGTCTTCTTCGCTTCCGACCCGGCGAACCCCGACACCTACCCGCACTTCTACGCCGACCTGCAGATGTACAACACCAGCACCGGGGTCGATCCCCTCTGGGGCATGCGCGTGTTCACGTCGCCCGAGGTCGCCAGCAAGGACAACAAGTGGTCCGGGCGGAACGTCACCCGCTGGCGCAACGAGGAGTACGACCGGCTCTGGAAGGTCGCCGAGACGGAGATGGATCCGGCGAAGCGGGCCGCGCAGTTCATCCGGATGAACGACATGGTGATCCAGAACGGCGTCGTGATCCCGGTGCTCTGGCGCAACGGCGTGGCGGTGGCCGGCTCGAGACTGCGCGGAATGGACCTCACCGGGTGGGACTCAAATTTGTGGAGGCTGCCGTACTGGTACAAGGCCTGACCGGCCTTGACAGCTGGGAATGGCGAAATTATAAGGAATCACTGTCACTTAGCACCGACCCCCTACGGGAGGACTCCATGGACGAGCGCGAGCTGAGGACTTTGATCGACGAGGTGAAGAGCGGCCGACTGAGCCGCCGGCGCTTCGTCCAGACCATGGTTGGGCTGGGGCTCACGGCCCCGCTGGCCGCCCAGATGCTGGTGTCGACGGGCGTCGCCCAGGCCCAGACCAAGTGGACGTTCAATCCCACCAAGCGCGGCGGCGGCGGCATCGTCAAGACGCTCTGGTGGCAGGCGCCGACCTTGCTGAACCCGCACTTCGCGAACGGCACGAAGGACCAGGACGCCTGCCGGATCTTCTACGAGCCGCTCGCCTCCTACGACCCGGACGGCAACGTCATCCCGGTGCTCGCGGCGGAGGCCCCGAGCCTCCAGAACGGACAGGTCGCAAAGGACGGCTTGTCCGTGACCTGGCGACTGAAGAAGAACGTCCAGTGGCACGACGGCAAGCCCTTCACGGCCGACGACGTGGTCTTCAACTGGGAGTACGTGATGGATCCGGCGACGGCCGCCGTTTCGGTGGGCCCCTACCGGGACATCGTCAGGATCGACAAGCTCGACAGCCATACCGTGAAGGTCGTCTTCAAGTCGCCGACGCCCTTCTGGGCGGCGGCCTTCTGCGGCGCCGCGACGGGGACGATCATTCCCAAGCACCTCTTCCAGGCCTACAAGGGCGACAAGTCACGCGAGGCGCCGACCAACCTGAAGCCCGTCGGCACCGGGCCCTACCGGTTCGTGGACTTCAAGCCCGGCGACATCGTCCGGGGCGAGCTCAATCCGAGCTATCACCTGCCCAACCGCCCCTTCTTCGACCAGATCGAGATGAAGGGCGGCGGCGACGCGGTGTCGGCGGCACGCGCGGTCATCCAGACCGGCGAGTTCGACTACGCCTGGAACATGCAGGTCGAGGACGAGATCCTCAAGCGCCTCGAGCAGGGCGGCAAGGGCCGTGCCGACATCGTCGCCGGCGGCAACATCGAGCACATCCAGCTCAACACCACCGACCCGTGGACCGAGGTGGACGGCGAGCGGTCGTCGGCCAAGACCAAGCATCCGGTGCTGAGCGACCCCGCCGTCCGCCAGGCGCTGAACCTTCTGGTCGACCGCGGCTCGATCCAGGAGGAGATCTACGGGCGCACCGGCATCGCCACCGCCAACTTCGTCAACGCGCCCTCCCGGTTCGTCTCGAAGAACACGAAGTGGGAGTTCAACGCCGACAAAGCCAACCAGATCCTCGAGGCCGCGGGCTGGAAGCGCGGCGCCGACGGTGTCCGCGCCAAGGACGGCAAGAAGCTGAAGTTCGTCTACCAGACCTCGATCAACGCCCCGCGCCAGAAGACCCAGGCGATCGTCAAGCAGGCGTGCTCCAAGGCGGGCATCGACCTCGAGCTGAAGTCCGTCACGGCGAACGTCTTCTTCTCGTCGGATCCGGCGAACCCCGACACCTACTCGCACTTCTACACCGATCTACAGATGTACACGACGACCATGACCCAGCCGGACCCCCAGCGGTTCATGGACCAGTTCGCGTCCTGGGAGGTTTCCGCCAAGGACAACAAGTTCGCGCTGACGAACAAGACACGGTGGCGCAACGAGGAGTACGACCGGGCGTGGAAGGCGGCGGAGACCGAGATGGATCCGGTCAAGCGGGCCGCGCTCTTCGTCAGGATGAACGACCTCGTGATCCAGAACATCGTGGTCATCCCCGTCGTGTTCCGCCCGCGCGTCGCCGCCATCTCGAGCCGGATGCGCGACGTGGTCCAGAGCGGGTGGGACAGCGACTTCTGGGCCCTCGCCTACTGGTCGAAGCAGGCGTGAGCCCCGCGGGCGAGGCCCGGGCCTCGTGGACCTGAGCGCCGCAAAGGCTCGACGAGCCCCGGGCCGCCGCCCGCTCTGACGCGCGACCATGTCCAAGTACCTCTTGCGGCGGACGCTGGTCTCGATCCCGGTGCTGGCCGGGATCAGCGCGGTCTTGTTCACGATCCTGGCACTGGCTCCCGGCGATCCCTTCGAGGAGCTGGCGACCAATCCCAACGTCCCGCCCGAAGTGCGCATGAACCTCCGCGCGAAGTTCGGCCTCGACGACCCCCTCCCCGTGCGCTACGCGCGGTGGGTGGTGTCGATGATGCGCGGCGATTGGGGCTTCTCGTTCGTCAGCCGCGTCGACGTGGACACCCTGATTCTCCAGAGGTTGCCGGCGACCCTCGTCGTCCTCGGCTCGGCGTTGCTCCTGGCGATCCTCGTCGCCATTCCGATCGGCACCTACTCCGCGCTCCGTCCCTACTCGATCTTCGATCAGGTCGCGACGACGCTGGCGTTCATCGGTTTCTCGCTGCCGACGTTCTTCACGGGCCTGCTCTTCATCCTGCTGTTCAGCATCCACCTCGACTGGCTCCCGTTCATCTACCGGGCCGATATCGGCGCGACCGGCTGGCGCTGGTACTGGGAGCATCTCAGGCAGGCGATCATGCCGGTCGCGGTCCTCGGGCTCTTCCAGGCCGCGTCGATGACCCGCTTCATGCGCGCCGCCGTGCTCGACGTGATCCGGCTGGACTACGTGAACACCGCGCGCGCGAAGGGCCTCTCCGAGGCCACGACCCTCGTCAAACACGTCGTCAGGAACGCGCTGATCCCGGTCGTGACGCTCGTCGCGCTGCAGGTCCCGGGCATCTTCGGCGGCGCCATCGTCACGGAGCAGATCTTCCGGGTGCCGGGGATCGGCTCGCTCCTGATCAACTCCATCCTCGCCAACGACACCCCGGTCGTCATGGCGGTGACGTTCATCTTCTCGTGCCTGGTCGTGGCGTCGAACCTGGCCGCCGACCTCCTCTACGGCTGGCTCGACCCGCGGATCTCGTACAGATGAAGCCACCCGTCCCTGGGTCGGGCCACTCACGGTCTGCGGCGGGCTCACGGACCCCGCTACAGATGAAACCACCCGCGCAGGGCTCCCGGACTGCGCTCGCATAGTGGCTGCCGGGGTGGCGTCGGAGACCGTCGCCGGGAAGCTCGCTGTCGCCGCCGCCCAGCCTCGGACGTCGCTCTGGCGGGAGACCGGCCGCCGCTTTCGCCGCCATCGCCTCGCCATGGTCGGGGCGGTGATCCTCTTCGCGATGCTGATCGCGGTGCTGGCCGGCCCGCTCGTCTGGCGCCTCCCGATCAACGAGATCGACTTCAGGGCGAAGCTCGAGGCTCCGTCGTGGAGCCACCCGCTCGGCACCGACGATCTCGGTCAGGACCTCCTGGCGCGCATGCTGTACGGGGGGCGCATCTCGATCGCGGTCGGCGTCGCCGCCATGTTGATCGCGATCTCCATCGGCACCGCGATCGGCGCGACGTCCGGATTCTTAGGGGGCGCGCTCGACCACACGCTCATGCGGATCACCGACATGTTCCTGTCGCTGCCCGGGCTGCCCCTCCTGCTGTTGATCGTCTATCTCTTCCGCGACGCGCTGCGAAAGGCCCTCGGTCCGGAGGCCGGCGTCTTCATCCTGATCGTCGCGGTGATCGGCGGCCTTCGCTGGATGCCCGTCGCCCGCCTCGTCCGCGCGCAATTCCTGTCGCTGCGCGAGAAGGAATTCGTCGAGTCGGCGCGCAGCCTGGGTGCGCCGCCGATCCGGCAGGTGGTCCGCCACATCCTGCCCAACTCGATGGGACCGGTCATCGTCGCCGGGACCATCGACGTCGCTGCCGCGATCATCGCCGAGTCCACGCTGTCGTTTCTGGGTCTCGGGTTCCCTCCCGACATTCCCACCTGGGGACGCATCCTGTTCGACGCCAAGGACAATCTCGACTTTGCGCCTCACTGGGCCATCTTCCCGGGGACCGCGATCTTCCTGACCGTACTCTCGATCAACTACATCGGCGACGGTCTCCGCGACGCGCTGGATCCCCGCAAGGTGCTCGGGAAGTGACGTTTGCAGGCGGGCTAAGGATCAACCACGACACGATGTTATACAGGCTCACCTCGTAAAGAACATCGCGGTCGTTCGCGGCGATCGGCGCGCCGACGTATGGCGGCCGTGCGGCGTCGCAGGGGCTGCCCAGCAGGCTAACGATGAGGCGACAGGGGGGGCCGCTCGTACGGCCCGCGCCGGGTGCGTTCGACGCCGCCGCTCCGCGGCCGAGCCACGGGTTGCCGGTCTAGGCCTCGATCTTCCGGCCGCCCAGGGCCTGCTTCACGGCGACTTCCAGATCCTCGATGTGGAGCGGCTTCCGAAGCAGCGTGAACCCGAGGCGCTGACCGTGGCTGTCGAGGTCGGCCCACGACGCCGTCAGCATGATCACGCCCACCGCCGGATCGCTGTTCCTCACGTTCTCGACCAGCTCGAGGCCCGAGCCTCCGGGCATGACGTAATCGGTGAGGACGAGATCATAGGCCTTCTCCTTGAAGAGCCTGAGGCCCTCGGTCCCACTCGCTGCGAGGTCGGACTGGCAGCCCCAGACGGCCAACAGCTCGGACAGGAGGCCGCGGACGAGGCGCTCGTCGTCGACGACCAGAACGCGCGGCGGGTTGATCACGGTGCGGCCACGTTACGGTGTCGAGTGCGAGGAAATCAACAGCGAACATCGCCGCGAGACATGCGGTATTCGTGCGCTCCCGCGCGCGATGACCGCGTGACGACACGCGCATCGGGTCTCCTCGCGCGCTGGCGCGCGACTTTTCTGTGTTTACAAGGCCCCGCGGCCACGGGACCGCGCCGCGCCGTGCGATTTTCATTTTGTGAATTCCTGGGGATAAGTGGATAAGCCGCGGCTAGCGCGGACTCGTGGTGATGCGTCCATCGATCGCGGGAGCGATCGTGTCGCGCGTGACGATGGCGTCCAGGACGAGTTGGGCGACCTGCGGCGCGCTCGCCTCGCCGACGACGACTCTGGCTCGCGCGAAGACGGTGTACCCGTCTCCGCCCCGGACGAGATAGCCGGGCACGGCGACAGTGTAAGCGGTGTCGTCCTCCAGCGGTCGGCCGCCGACGGTCGCGCTCACGATCCGGCGCCCGACGGGCAGGCGTGGATCCCACACGAGACGAACCCCGGAGATCTGCAGGAATCCCCCGCCCTCCCGGTCGACCTGGGCAAGCCCGTGCTCGAGCGCAGCGCGCAGATCGCGTCCACTCATCTCGAGCTTCAGCACGACGTCGGTGAAGGGCAAGAGGCTGTGCACGTCGCGCTTGGTCAGCGGGCCCGGCGGCACCGTCCGGTTGGTACGGATCGCGCCGCCGTTGAAGAGCGCCGCATCGGCACCGTGCCGCTCGCGCATGAGATCGGCCACGAGGTCTCCGAGGTTGGTCTCTTGTGTCCGGAGCTTGTTGCCGTGAGCCTCCAGGGGGACGGTGGTCCTCCCGATGACGACGTCGAGCTCGCGGTCGAGCCGCGTGGCGTAGGCGCGCACCAGCTCCTCGACCGCCGGGTCGGGGGGAATCCGCCGGCTCACTTCACGGAAGCGCCAGGACCGTTCCACGAGCCGCCCCTCGCGCGTGAGCCACAGATCCACCTGGACGAGATAGCGGGCGTCGGATCCGCCCTTCGTGATCAGCGCCTTGCCTTCCTCGGCGACCAGCGGCTCGTGCTCGTGCCCGCCGAGGATGACGTCCACGTCCGCGGCCGCGGCGAGGGCCTTGTCCTCCACCATCTCCTGGTGGGTGACCGCCACCACGAGCGTCGCGCCTCGCGCTCGAAGATTCGCGGCCGCGCCCTTGCCGGCGGCGACCGGCGGGCCGAACACGATGTCCGGTCCGGGGCGCGAGGTCTGCGCAGCCTCGGGGGTGGTGAGGCCGAAGAAACCGAGGCGCAGGCCGCCGAGCGTCAGCAGCACCTCCGTCGCGGCGCCGCCGAACGCCTGGCCCGAGCGCCGGTCGACGACGTTGGCCGAGAGCCAGCGAAACTTCGACTCGTGCATGCGCTCGACCAGGACCGACGGGCCGAAGTCGAACTCGTGGTTGCCGAAGGTCGCGAAGTCGAGGCCGATCGCGTTGAGCGCCGCGATCATCTGGGCACCCTGGAGAAACGTGGACTCGACCGAGGGGGACAGCGTGTCGCCCGCCAGGACGAAGACCGAGTTCGGGTTCTCACGCTTGAGCTCTCGGACGAGCGTCGACAGCCGCGCCATTCCGCCCCGCCGGCCGCCGTCCACGGGCCCGAGCACGTAGTGGTCGTTGATCTGCAGGAGCGTTACCCGGACGAGATCTCGGTCCGCGGCGCCCAGCGACGCGCAGGCGCCGAGAACGAGCGCGAGGACGGCCAGGCGCGCGGCGCGGCCCCACCGATGCGTCATCGCCCGGTCGCGGCGGCGCCCGTCGTGGTCCGAGTCTTCCAGAAGTGGTCCGGGCGGCGAGCGACGCGCTCGGCCAGCAGCCGCTCGGCCCGATCCATGTCCCCCGCCCTGAAGCAGGCCTCGAGCAGCGTATCGTGAAAGACGTCGCGCTGAGCGCGGCTGCCACCCAGCTCGACGATGCGCGGAGCCAGCGGCTCCATCCGCTCGATCGCGCGCCGGTAGTCGCGCGCGGCGAACGCGTGAAGCCCCTCGACCAGCGGCACCAGAACCTCGCCCGTGAGCCCGGCCCGGTCGCGGGAGCTCCGCTCGCGCAGCATCCCGAGCTGCCGTTCCGCGGTCGCCCAGTCGCCGCTCGCGGCGAGCGCCATGGCGAGGTGGGCCGCGTGGAAGAGGAGCGCCTGGCGATCCAGACGCTCGGCCGCGATCCGCGAGAACGGCTGCCAGCGCTCCACCGCGCCGCGCCCCATGAGCTCGAACCTCCAGAGGAGCGAGATCGAGTCGTGCAGGTCGCCGGGAATCGACGACGGCACACGCTCGAAGACGGTCTGCCCGAGCTGCGACGCCCGCTCGTACTCGCCCCGTGCCAGGTGCATCAATGCGAGGTGCCACAGGAGATGATTCCTGAACCAGCCGAGGTGCGTGCACGGATGGATCGCCGGGGGCAGCCGCGCGATTCCCGTGTCGAAAGCCGCCATCTCGTAGAGCGCGTGGGCGAGCGCGTGGATCGCCCAGGCGTCGCGCGGGTTTTTCAGGTTGGCCACGTGGGCCAGGCGCACCGCCTCGTCGCAGCGGCCGGCTTGCTCGAGGGCGAACGCGTGCAGCCCGAGCATGAACGAGTTACCGGGGTGGTACCGCGTCAGCGCGGCGGCCAGGGCCAGCATCGCCGGGAACCTCCCCTGCCAGAACCAGACGAAGTAGAGGCGCTGGAAGACCACCAGGTCTCGGGGAAATTCGGCGAGATGCTCGCGCATCGCGCGCTCCGCCTCCCACACTTTGCCCTCGACCAGCAGGGCGAGGGCCTCGACGTGGCCTCGCTCGCGCTCGGTCTGCGTCCGGGCCGCGGCGCGCGCGGTCTTCGCGGCTTCCTGCGCCTCCGCGAAACGCTCCTCGAGGAAGAGGCAGACCGCGGCGCCCGCGTGGCCGAGGGCCAGTCCAGGGTCGTGGGCGCTGACCGTGTGGAAGAGCTCGAGGGCCCGACCGTCCCACGAGAGGAGCCCCTCGACCGCCCGATCGTAGGCTTCGAGCGCCGCCACCGCGCCCGTGCTCACCGGCAAGCCGTAGGCGTCGTGACGCATGAGCGGCATGCTAGCAGGCGGGGCGCGCCGGGGTCGGTGCCTGGCCGCGGGCGACGAGCGGGGCCAGGAACTCGACGGCGCGACGCTCGACCCACGACCGGACACGCCAGGGCCAGGCGCCCTCGATGAAGCCCGCATGGCCACCACGCGGGAGGAACTCCGCGCGAACCCACGGCGGTAGCGTGGCCGGGTCCGGCAGCGCGTCGGGCGGAACGATCGGATCGTCGAGCGCGTTGACCAGCAGCGTCGGCCGGCGGACGCGCGGGAGAAACGGCCGGCACGATGCGCGCGCCCAATAGTCGCGCTCGTCGGCGAACCCGTTGAGCGGCGCCGTGACCGCGCGATCGTACTCGGCGAACGTCCGCGCGCGCAGCGCCAGGGCGAGATCCACGACACTCCGCAAGCCGGGATCGCGATCGGCCTTGCGGCGCACCTTGGCCCGCATCGACCCCAGGAAGTTCGCCGCGTAGACCAGCCGGCAGACGCCCCGATCGAGCGCCCAGGCGCACCGGGCCAGGTCGAACGGCACCGAGATCGCGACGGCCCCGACGAGCGCGGCGGGTACCCCGGCCTCCTTCTCGCCCAGCCACTTGAGCAGGACGTTGCCGCCGAGCGACACACCGACGGCGCCGAGACGAAGGCCGGGCTCACGCCCGATGAGCAGGCGAACGACCTCGTCGAGGTCGTCGGTGTGACCGGAGTGATAGAACTGGGAGAGTCGGTTCAGCTCGCCGCTGCAGGATCGGAAGTTCAGCGTGACGGCTCGCCAGCCCCGCGCGACCGCCTGGCGCATGAGGCCGACCGCGTAATGCGATCTCGACGAGCCCTCGAGGCCATGCAGGACCAGCAGGAGGGGGGACTCGGGCGGGACGTCCCCTGCCGCCCAGTCGAGGTCGACGAAGTCACCGTCCGAGGTTACGACCCGCTCCCGCCGCCACCCCAACCGGTCGCGACGGAAGAGCGGGCCCCAGATGGTCTGGACGTGCGCGTTCCGGCACCACCAGGGCGGCCGGAACGCGGCGTCTATTCCTGGCCCTGCAGCAGCAGCTTGACGACCTCGGGCACGATCTCCCGCGCGCGCCGGTCGAGCTCGGCCTCGGTCAGGTTCGCGATCGGGTGCGGCATCATCAGGAACTTGTAGGTCGGCACGCCCCATTGCTCGGCCATGGCGCGGGCGGTCTTCTCGAACACGTCCGTCACGATCGAGGCCGCCGGCACCGCGTTCTTCTCCAGCACGATTCCGTCGAGCACACTGCCCGACGAGCAGGACCCTCAGTCTCCGACGCCGGCGACGATGACGTCGCAGGTCTTCCGCACCTCCTGGATGATCTCCTCGTGCGCCGGGACCGAGGAGTTGTGCTTGCGGAACATGCGCGTCTCGCTGGCGCCGTACTCCGTCTTGAGGATCTCGCCGATCCGCTGCAGAAGCTTGTCGGAGTTGAACTTCGTGTTCTCGATGAGGCCGATACGCTTACCCGCCAGCGACCCTGGCCGGTCCACGTACGCGATCGGCTGTGTGGCCGCCTCGACGGTGGGATCCAGAATCTCGATCATCGTCTGACCTCCTTCGTAGTGGCCTGAGAGGAACGGGCGCCGCCCCAGCCCGGGATGAACGCCGAGAATGCTCCGGCGCGGCCGCCGGCCGCGACGACCAGGATGTCGTCGGGGGCCGCGACGAGCGGTCGCAGCTTCGTATCGTCGCCGGGCTGGACCGCCCCGGGTATGCGATTGGTGCGCTTGAGGTGGGCGTGGGAGTTCTGGGTGTGGTCGAACAGGAACTGCCGGATCTCTTTCTTGCCCCAGCCGCTGCCCGCGATCGTCCGCATGTGCTCGCCGGCCAGGGTGACGACGTACTGCGGCTGCCGGCCGGCGCCGCCGGAGCGCTGCATGGCGTCGGCGAGCGTCGTGAGCACCCCCTCGGCGTCGGGCGAGAGCTGGTTGTAGAACTGATGGGGCGACTCGGCCGCCATCACCGTGACGGTGCTCTGCTCCGGCCGGAAGCCGCGCTCGACATGCAGCGGCGTCCACGGGCTCTCCCCCTCGTTCTCCGCGATCACGTACGAAAGCTTGCCCGGGTGGCCGAGCGTTCCCCGGTCGAGGAGCCCCGGCAGCGACCCGCAGACGTTGCGCATCACCAGCCGGAGCGCGCGCCCGATCGTGAGGTTCGCGCGCCAGCCCGGGCCGAAGAGGTTATCGCCGGCGTTGATCTCGAGCTCCTTCGCGATCGGCCCGTTGACGATCACGAGGACCGCGGCGCCGCCCGTCGAAGTGCCCGGGCCGTGGTAGCTCCAGGCCGGGTCGCCGATGCCTTCGACCGCCGCCACGACGACGGGCATGTACCCGGGCTTGCAGCCGGCCATGACCGCGTTGACCGCGATCTTCTCAGCGGTGACCGACACCGACCGGTGGGTGATGAAGGCGATCTGCTGCTTTGGATCGAGGCGCGCCGCGCCGAGCATCGCGCTCACCCGGTCCGGCGTGGGCGGGACCACCGGGAGGCCGTCGGTCCAGCCTTGCTGGAAGCAGAACTCGACCGCGTCGGTGGCATCCTCGACCCGGTACCGCTTGGACGTGAGCACAACCGCCATCAGCGCCTCCTTCGGTCTATCTCGAAACTCGGCTCGACCGTCGCCACGCTACCACCAGCGCCCGGGACTGAGGACGTTCATGCCCACGCAGTATAGCGCCGTGCGGGAGTCACCGCCTTGCCCAGAGCGCGAAGACCGCGGCGGCGACCACGGCGAGCGCGGCGACCAGAAGCGACTCCGCGAAGGCGCCGAGGAAGCCGACCGTCGTCGTACGGGTGGCGACGATCTCGGCCAGCACCGCGACGCCCGTGACGACCCCGAGGGTACGGGCCAGGAACGTGAGGCCCCCGGCCGCCCCCTGCTGCCCCGGGGGAAAGGCGGCCATGACGGTCGCCATGTTGGGGACCTCGAAGAAGCCGAGCCCGAATCCGGCGACGAACAGGGCGACCGCGATGAGCCCGAGCGGCGTCACACCGTCCGCGAAGCCGAGGAGCATGAGGCCGGCGGCTTCCAGCGCGAGCCCCGCGACCGCGGGCGCCGACGCGCCGACGCGGTCGGCGAGACGGCCCGCCAGGGGCGCGGCCACCGTGGTGCCGAGCGGCGTGAGCATGAAGAGGACCCCGCCCAGGGACGCGCTGAGCCCGCGCGCGTCGACGAGGTAAAACGGCACCAGCAGCCAGATCGCGAAGATGGCCCCGCGGGCGACGAAGGAGAGCGCGCCGGCCCGCAGCACGGGACCGCGCGTCACATCCCCGATCGTGAGGGGCCGGCGCTCGCTCGCGACCGGCTCGGGCCGAACGGCCGCCGCCCAGGCGAGCAGGCCGAAAGCGAGCGGCACCCGCACGTGGAAGACGGCACGCCAGCCGAAGGCTTCGACGAGCATGCCGGCTGGCAGCGAGCCCAGGCCGCCGATCCCCATCGCGGCGTTCAGGAAGCCGAGCCGTCGGCCGCGGACCGCGGCCGGGGCCCCGGCGGTCGCCAGCGCCGGCGCGGTGCCGTAGACCAACCCACCCGCGAAGCCCTGCACGACGCGCGCGACGAGGAGCCAGCCGAAGCCGACCGCGGTCCCGCCCATGACGAACGCGACCGCGCTCAGCGCGACGCCGGCGCGAAACACGACGACGTGACCGAGCCGGTCGGCGGCCGCGCCACCCGCGAACGCGGTGATCGCATAGGTCAGCACGTAGCAGATGATGATCCAGCGCACCCGCTCGGGCGGGGCCGCGAACGCCGCCGCGATCGCGGGAAACGCGATGTTCATCATGGAATCCAGCGACACGACGAGCGCGCCCGCCGCGGCGATCCATCGGGACATTCCGCGTATGATGACACGACATGCCGGATCCGATCGGCTGGGCGGTGCTGGTCGTCGGCGCGCTCGTGGGCTCGGTGCTCGGCGGCGTCGCCGGGTTCGGAACCGGAATCATCATGCTGCCGCTCGTCGCATGGGCGGTCGGGTTCCGCTCGGCGGTGCCGGTGCTGACGGTGGCAATGCTGATCGGGAATCTCTCGCGCATCTGGTGGAGCCGCGGTGAGGTCGACCGCGCGGTCGTGGTCCGATTCGCGCTCGGCGCCGTGCCGGCGACCGCGCTGGGCACCGTCCTCTACGCGGGCGTGCCGGCGGAGTGGTTCGGCCGCATCGTCGGCGTCTTCCTCCTCGCCTCGGTGCCGCTCCGCCGGGTGCTGGCCACCGACCTCTTCCGCATGCGCCTGCGCTACTTTCCCGTGCTCGGCGCGTTCATCGGCCTCCTCTCGGCGCTGGTGGTCACGACGGGTCCGCTGAACACGCCGTTCTTCCTGGCCTACGGCCTCCGTCGCAGCGCCTATGTCGGAACCGAGGCGGTGTGCGCGATGGCGATGCACCTGGCTCGCGGGGCCGCCCTCGCGCGCTTCGCGCTCTTGACCTGGGAGACGGTGGCGGTGGGCCTCGTGCTCGGCGGGACGATGTTCGCGGGCTCGTGGCTCGGGCGCCGCCTGCTCGACCGGATGAGCGACCGCGTCTTCCTCGGCATCATCGAGGCGCTCCTCGTCGTGATGGGCTTGCAGTCGCTTCTCTTTCCGCGGTAAAACCGGGCTCCGTGGATATCGAGCCGGGTGCCTCCGCCGAGATCAGTTACACGGTCGGCGCCGACCGGACGGCGCACGCCATGGGCAACCGGGGCGTTCACGTCTTCGCGACGCCGTTCGTCATCGGCATGCTCGAAGACGCCGCGGGCGCGGTGCTCGAGCCCCACCTGCCCTCGGGCGCCGGATCCGTCGGCACCATGGTCGAGATGAGGCATCTGGCCGCGACGCCGGTCGGCATGGCGGTGCGCGCGAAGGCGACGCTCCTCGAGACGGACGGCAAACGATACCTGTTCGCGGTCGAAGCCTGGGACGCGAAGGACAAGATCGCCGAGGGCCGACACGAGCGGTTCGTCGTGCCCGACATGGAGAAGTTTCTCGCGCGCGCGATGAAAAAGGGCGCGGGCTGATGGCGATCCAGATCAACAAGGCCCTGATCGGCAAGGAGTACCCGCCCTATGCCGTGACGGTCGAGCGCGGAAAGATTAAGGAGTTCGCGCGGGCGATCGGCGACGGAAACCCGCTCTACCTCGACGACCGGGTGGGCGCGGCCTCCGAGTGGGGCGACCTCATCGCGCCGCCGACGTTCGCGGTGACCTTCCGCGATGAAACGGCCGACACCGCCGCGTTCCTGCGCGAGCTCGGCACGGATATCTCGCGCATTCTCCACGGCGAGCAGGAGTTCGAGCTCTTCCGCCCCCTGCAGCCGGGGCAGACCTACCTCTGCCGCGCCCGGGTCGTCGACATCTACGAGAAGGCAGGGCGGAGCGGGCCGATGGCCTTCGTGCTCCGCGAGACCGCCATCACCGACCGCACGAACGAAATCGTCGCCACCATGCGCCACATCACCATCGTCAGGCTATGAAGTACGCGAAGGTCTACTTCGACGACGTCAAGGTCGGCGACGAGCTTCCCCCCCTCGTCAAGGGCCCGATCCAGCAGATCCAGCTCACGCGCTACGCGGGCGCCTCTGGCGATTTCAACCCGATCCACCAGGACGACGAGTTCGCCCGCGCGGCCGGGATGGGCGGAATCTTCGCCCACGGCATGCTCTCGATGGGCTTCGTCGGTCAAGCGGTGACGGACTGGGCGGGCGCCGGCACGGTCCGCAAGCTCGGCGTCCGCTTCGCCGCGCTCGTCAGGCTGAAGGACGTCGTGACCTGCCGGGGGCGCGTGCTCGCCAAGTCGTCCAAGGACGCCGGGAATCTCGTCGACCTCGAGGTATGGGCGGAGAATCAGAAAGCCGAGAAGGTCGTCACGGGCCGGGCCACGGTCGCCCTGCCCGGCCGCAGCTAGCCCGCATTATTCACGAAGACGGCGTCGCGAGCCGGACGGGGCTGGCACCAGGGTGTCCCCGGCCCACCGGGCTCCGTCACCCACTCGCCCGAACGCAGCTCTTCGAGCTGCGGACGGGACTCGGGGGTCCCACTTCCGCCCGGCGGGCCGGGGACACCCTGGTGCCACCCGTCCGACGGCGC
>DASPZZ010000212.1:0-8647 GCA_035635995.1 Binatia bacterium
GAAGCGGACCGAGGAGGCGGTGATCCTCCAGTCGCAGCTGTCGGACGCGATCGCTCGTGAGGCGCTGCTACATAGTCTGCGCATCACGCCGAATGCGCGCGTCTCGGGCTGGCGCAAATCGCAGACGACGATCGAGGTGTCCGGCGAGGTTCCGACGCCCGAGCTTCGCGAACGGGTGATGCGGATCGTCGGTGCCGAGGCCTGGAGACTTCGGCCAGACGTGACAACCGTCGATCACCTCTTCATCGTTCCGCCGTCGCCCCGGGTGCCGGACTCGCTCGCGGGTCGCCGATAGGGCGAACTCCGGCTCGGCGCAGCGTGGCGTAGGTCGTCCGCGCGGAGGGTGAGTGCGATGCGATCCGCCGGCCTACTCGTCGCGTTCTCCGTGCTCACCTCCGCGGCCACGGCCCATGCCGAGTGCCGGTGGAGTGTGAGGTGGCCAAGCGACGACCGGATATGGGCAATCCCGTGGGGCACCGTCCCACACGGCAGCTTCCTCACGAAGGGGGAATGTGAAGGGGCCATTCAGAGCATGCTCCGGGAGGCGATCAGAGGCCAAGCCTTACTCGTCGAGGTGCCTGCGTGCGTCTGCGTCCCGGGCCGCGATGATCTGGCGCGCCGCCTTCCCGTCACAGGTCGTTCCCCGAGTACGAGAGGTTGAAGGACTTGTTGCACAGCGGGAAGTCCGGGACGATGTTCTTCAGCACGGCGTATTCGAGCGCGGGCCAGTTTCGGAACGACGGGTCGACGACCTTGAGGCGGGCGAGCGACGCGGGGCCGTCGGCGACCGCCCAGTGCCAGACCGGTCCGCGCCACGCCTCGACTAGGCCAAAGGCGTGGGCCCCTGAAGCCAGCGGGGGCAGCGGCGCCCGCGTGAGCCCGTCGGCCCTGGCCTCGGCCGCCGCGCGAATCAGGCGCGCCGCCTCGCTCACCTCGTCGAGGCGCACCATCGTGCGGGCCCACACGTCGCCGGTCTCGTACACCGGAACGTGGACCTCCGCCTCGTCGTAGCCCGCGAACGGTGCATCGCGCCGGACGTCCGCGTCGATTCCACTCGCCCGCCCGACCAGACCGACCACCTGCATCTCGGTCGCCGTCGCCGGGCTGAGCCGGCCGGTGCCCTGCAGCCGCTCGAGCACGGTCGTGTTGTCCAGGCAGAGCCGCGCGATTTCGACGAACTCGGCGACGAGCTTCTCCACGGTGGCCGCCGCTTCCGGCACCGACGCGGTCGCGATCGGTCCGGCGACGCCACCGGGGACGACCGCGCCGCGAAGCAGCCGGTGTCCAGCCAGACGCTCGTTGAGCCGCAGCAGCTCCTCGCGGATCCGGAAGCAGTGCGCGTGGCCGAACGCGAATCCGGTGTCGTTGATGATCATGCCCACGTCGCCGACGTGGTTGTAGATCCGCTCCAGCTCGAGAAGGACCATCCGAAGCCGACGGGCTCCCGGCGGCACGCGGCAGCCGGCGAGCGCCTCGATCGCCTGACAGAAGGCGAGGGCGTGTCCGAAGCTCGTGTCGCCGGAGATCCGCTCGGCGAGCGCGGTCGCCCGGTCGAGGGGCAACCCCTCGAACAGCTTCTCCGTGCCTTTGTGAACGAAGCCCAGTCGCGTCTCGAGGTTCACGACCGTCTCGCCTTCGACGCTGAAGCGGAAGTGCCCCGGCTCGATGATCCCGGCGTGGACCGGCCCCACGCTGATCTCGAAGATGCCCTCGCCCTCGACACGGCGAAACGGGAAAGGCTCGCCGGCGTCGACGAAGTCGGTGCGGGGCACCGCGTCGCGACGCAGCGGGTGATAGCCCTCCGGCCAGTACTGGTGGAGGGCCAACCGCCGGGGGTCCGGGTGCCCCTGCGGGACGAGGCCGAAGAGATCGTGAATCTCGCGCTCGAAGCGGCTGGCCGCGAACGAGCGGGTCGCGAGCGAGGCAAAGCTGGCCGCGGCCGCCGAGACCGCGACGAGCACGGTCAGCGCAGGCGACAGTCTCGGTGGCGCGAACACGTAGGCGAGCGTGAAATCGTCACCGCTGGCGCGCGTGTCGGCGGCGCCGAGAAACTGGCAGCGAACGCCGAGCGTCGCCAGACGATCGGCGAGCGCGGGGATCTCCCGCGACGGCAGGCGGCACTCGGCCGAGCGCGCTGACAACGAGGCGACGCCCGATGCGCCGGCCTCGATCGCCGCGTGCTGAAGGAGGTCCACCGAGATGGGCGCCTCGGCCATCTCAGGGCGCCACGATGGCGACGATCCGATTGAGCGCGTCGCCGAGACCCGGCGGCCAGACGAGGCCAGTGAGCAGGAGCAAGAGGAGCGCGGCGGCTCCTGGTAGGGCCGAGCGCCACCCGTGAGTCTCCATCGCGGGCTCCCGCGGCGGCGTTCCGTACAGAATTGCGTGGCCGCCCCGCAGGAGCCCGGCGAAGGCGATCACCAGCAGAACCAGCGCGGCGCCCGCGACGAGGGGGAACCCCTGGCTGAAGCAGGCGGCGAGGATCATCACTTCACTGACGAAAAGCCCGAATGGTGGCAGGCCGACGAGCGCCAGGATCGCGGCGAGAAACAGGGCTCCCGATCGCGGCTGGCTGCGCATCAAGCCGCCAACCGCCGCGATCTCGGTCGAGCCATACGCAGCGCGGATGCGGCCGGAGACGAGAAACGCGAGTGACTTGGCCAGGGCATGGTTGGCAATGTGGAGCAGCGCGCCGGCGGTGCCCAGGACGCCCCCGACGCCGAGCCCGAGACACACGAGCCCGATGTGCTCGACGCTCGAGTAGGCGAGCATGCGCTTGTAGTTGGCCGAGATCCACAGAAACGCGGCGGCGACCGCGATCGACAAGAGCCCGAGCGCCAGCAGAATGTTCTGGGCGAACCGCGGTCCGGCCGCCACATCCACGGCGGGCTTGAATCGGAGGATCGCGTAGACTCCGACGCTCAATAACACGCCTGACATGAGCGCGCTCACCGGCGCGGGCGCCTCGCTGTGGGCGTCGGGAAGCCACGTGTGCATCGGCGCGAGCCCGGCCTTCGTGCCATAGCCGACGACAAGGAACACGAACGCGAGCTCCATCACGCGCGGCGCCAGCCCGGGCGCGAGGCGCTGGAGCGTCGTCCAGCGGAGCGCGTGAGCCTCGTCGCCGAACTGCTGGATGCCCGCGAAGTAGACGAGCACGGTGCCCAGGAACGCGATGGCGATGCCGATCGAGCACAGAAGCAGGTACTTGTAGGACGCCTCGAGCGAGGCGCGCGTCCGCTCGAAGTTGACGAGAAAGACCGAGGCGAGGGTGGTGCCCTCGACCGCCACCCACATGAGCCCGACGTCATCGGTGGAGACCGCCGTGAGCATCGTGAACACGAAGAGGTGGAAGAGGGGATAAAAGCGGCCCCCCGGCGTCTGGGCCAGGTAGCGCGGGGCCTCGGAGGCGGCGAGGGCCGCGACGATGCCGATCAGGGCGATCATCCACCCCGAGAGGGCATCGGCGCGGAGGAACCCATCGAGCGCGACGAGCGGCGGTCCCTGGTTGACGCGCACGCCCACGGCGAGCGCCGCCGCCAGGGTGAACCCCGCCGTCAGCGTGTGCAGAGCGGTCGCGACCCGGCCGGCCGCTCGCCACAGCAGCACGGCGCCGATCAGAGGCACGGCGAGGAGGACCCCGAGCATCATCCGCGGAGCTCCCGCAAGTGGTCCACGTCGATCGAGTCGTGCTCGCGCCGCACCTGGACCACGACCGCCTCCATGATCAGCACGATCACGAGCACATCGAGAAAGACGCCGGCCTCCACGATGCCGGGCAGCCCGTAGGTCGCCAGGATTGCCAGACCGAAGATGCCGTTCTCGAAGACGAGGAAGCCGAGGATGTGGCCGAGCGCGTCTCGGCCGGTCACGCAGAGCAGCAGGCCGATGAGCGCCATGGCGAACGTCAGGGGGATCGCGCGCTCCGTCGGCAGCTCGGTCGCCGCGGTGACCGGCAGCATGATGACGTACGCGGCAACGACGAGCGCGCCCGCCCCCAGCAGCGCCAGGCCGGACGACCGGCCGGGTGCGACCGGTCGCACCGGCGCGCCCGAGCCGATACGGGCCAGGACGCGCGGGATCACCCACCCCTTGACCACGACGACGACCGCGGCCACCAGCAGAAGGCCGCGCCGCTGGGCCAGCACGCCGATGGTGCTCGCCAGGGCGGCGAGCAGCAGCGACTGGGCGACGAATAGCCGGAGTCGGGCCGGCCAGCTCTGCCGCCAGACGATCAGCAGCGTGACCACGAGGCCCAAGAAGGCGAGGAGATTCGCTGCGCTCGTCATTGCACGAGGATGACGGCCATGAGCGAGAGGAAGGCGAGCGCAAACGACCCGGCGAGCAGCTCGGGAACGCGGAAGAGCCGGAGCTTGGCCACCGAGGTCTCGAGCACCGCGACCGCGACCGTCAGCACGGCGAGCTTGCCGCCGAGGGCCGTCAGGCCGAGGAGGATCGAACCGGGCCCGGCGGAGCTCGCGAGGCCCCAGGGGACGAAGAGGTTCGCCAGGAGCGTCATGAAGAGGAAGAACTTCATCGCCGCGGCCCACTCGACGAGTGCGAGGTAGCGCCCCGAGTACTCGAGCACCATCGCCTCGTGGATCATCGTGAGCTCGAGGTGGGTCGCCGGATTGTCCACCGGGAGGCGGCCGGTCTCGGCAAGCATCACGATGAAGAACGCGGCGAACGCCAGGAGATGGGCCGGATTCGCGGCCAGCCAGGGCTCATGCCCGAAGCGCTCGACGATCCGGCCCAGATCGATCGTGTCGGCACGGAGCGCGAGCGCGAGCACGGCCACGATGATCGTCGGCTCGGCGAGCGCCGCGACGGCGACCTCGCGACTGGCCCCCATGCCGCCGAACGCGCTGCCGGCATCCAGCCCGGCCAGCGCGAGGAAGAACGTGGCGAGCATGAAGAGGTAGACGAGCAAGATGATGTTGCCGGCGAACGCCAGCGGGGGGCGCGCCACCAGGACCGGCACGATGAGCGCGCTCACCAGGATCGTCGCCACGAGCACGAACGGCGTCGCGCGAAACACCCACGAGGTCGTCGTCGAGACGACCGCCTCTTTGCCCAGGAGCTTTCGCAGATCGGCATAGGGCTGCCACGGGCGAGGACCCCGCCGGCCGACGAGCCGGGCCTTGAGCGTCCGCAGCACGCCCACCAGCAGCGGTGCGCCCAATGCGACGACGAGAAGCTGGAGACCCGCTGCCACGACCTCGGCGATCACGTGAGCACCAGCATCAGGAGAAGGGCGGCAAGGATGTACGCGAGATACAAATTCGGGCTTCCGGATTGCAGGGCTCCTGCCGCCCGCGTCCCGGCGCGGAGCAGGTCGAGCGCCGGCCGGTAGAGCCAGTCGTGGAAGAGCGAGCGCGTGGGATTCTCGTACTCGATGCGCTCGACGAAGAAGCGCGACTCCGGGTGGAACTCGATATCGAGGCGTTTGATGGGCCGATAGAAGAAGTCGAAGACGCGCTTGAAGGGATTTGCAAACGCGGTGGCCGTGTACTCCATCCGCGCCGTCTGCACGATGCGACCGCATCCCCACGTCTCGTACTCGCGCGTCCGGCGCGAGGCGCGGGCGAGCGGCAGCGCCACCAGCGGGACGAGGAGGGCGCCGCCGAGCGCGATGGCAATCGCGATCGTGGAGAGACTGGCGTAGCCGCCCGCCATGCGTAGCGTCAGCCAGTCGCCCAGGGTGACCGGCGCGGCCGCTCCACCGAGCACGGACGACGCGACGGCGCCGAACACGGGAACGACCAGCGTCGGTCCGAGCCCGAGGCCGACGCACGCCGCCGCGAGCATCACCATGGCCAGGCGCATCGCCACGGGCGCCTCGACGGCGGAGGCGGCCGCATCGCTCCGCGGCAGGGCGAGGAACGTGATCCCGAAGGCCTTGACGAAGCACGCCATCGCGAGGCCGCCGGTCAGCGCGAGACTGGCGATCCCCAGGATGAAGACGAGATTGAGACCCACCGCCGCCAGGTGCCGGTTCTGGAACAGCGCGACGAACGTCAGCCATTCGCTGACGAAGCCGTTGAACGGCGGAAGCGCCGCGATGGAGGCCGAGCCGATGAAGAAGCAGGCCGCGGTCCAGGGCATGCGCTTGACGAGCCCGCCCATCGCCTCCATGTTGTGGGTTCCGGTGGCGTGGACGACGGCGCCGGCGCCCAGGAAGAGCAATGCCTTGAAGGCCGCGTGGTTGACGGTGTGGTAGAGCGCGGCGGTAAGCCCTAGCAGCGCCAGCGTCGGCTGGTCGGCGGTCCGGAAGACGACGGCGCTCCCGATGCCCAGCAGGATGATCCCGATGTTTTCGATGCTGTGGAACGCCAGAAGCCGCTTGAGGTCGTGGTCGACGAGCGCGTAGAGCACGCCGATCACCGCAGAGGCGGCGCCGGCGATCAGAATCGCGACGCCCCACCAGGGCGGTCCGATCCCGAGCCAGTCGAGACTGACGCGCACGAGGCCGTAGACGCCCAGCTTGATCATGACGCCCGACATGAGCGCGGACACGTGACTGGGCGCCGCCGGATGGGCGAGCGGCAGCCACACGTGCAGCGGGATGACTCCGGCCTTCCCCGCGAAGCCGAGTGCCAGCAGGACGAAGGCGCCGTTACGCGCCGCTCCGGTGAGCGCCGGCGCCGCCGCGCGCCAATCCTCGAATCGCGGGCTTCCGGTCCACGCGCCGAGCAACAGCATCCCCGCCAGGAGACAGGCGAGACCGGCGTGGGTCATGACCGCATAGACCCAGCCGGCATACACCGATGACTTCGACTCGCGGTCGTGGAGCACCAGAAAGTACGACGCGATCGACATCAGCTCCCACGTGATGGCGAACGTCATCGTGTTCGCGGCGAGTGGGACCACGCACATCGAGAGCACGAACGCGAGATAGGTGAACCGATCCCGACGCTCGCCGGGTGTGGCGCCCATCGCATGGATGGACGCGGGCACGGCGGCGGCCCCGATTAGCGCCAGGAAGAAGCCCCCGAGCGGATCGAGCGTGAGCTCGAGACCACCCAGCGGCACCAACCACGGCAGCCGAACCGAGCCGGCGCCGCCGACCATGCCGTAGCCGCCAAGGGCGGCGGCGGCGATGCCGACGAGCGCGGCGAGGCCATACACCAGGCCGTGCATCAGCGCTCGCGCCCGATCGCGTCCAGGAGACCGGCCAGCAGAGCCGCGGGCGAGGGAGGACACCCGGGGATGACGGCGTCGACCGGCACGACGTCGGCGACGCCGCCGACCACCGCGTAGGAGCCGCGGAACATACCGCCGTCCCGTCCGCAGTCGCCGACGGCAATCACGAATTTGGGATGGGGCGTTGCCTCCCACGTGCGCCGCAGGGCCTCGGCCATGTTCCGCGTCACCGGGCCCGTCACCAGGAGGCAATCGGCGTGCCGGGGCGAGGCGACGAAGTGCACGCCGAAGCGCTCGAGGTCGTAGTGCGGTCCGGTGAGGCCGGCGATCTCGAGCTCACAGCCATTGCAGGAGCCGGCGTCGACCTGACGAATAGCCAGGGAGCGACCGAAGAGCCGCGTGATCTCCGTCGCCAGGCGCTCGCCGATCCGCTCGATCTCGCCACGGGCGGCCGGCTCGGTGACGATGCCCGTGCGCAGCGCCGTCCGGAGCTGGCGGAACACCGATCAGCGCCGCGCCGGCCGGCGCGCTTCCTGCCGGAGCTGACGAAGCATCGTCTGGGTTCCGGTCAGCTGGTTGTTGAAGATGCGGCGGGCCACGTCGAGCAGGTCTCCGACGAGCGCATCGCGCATGGCGTACCGGACGGTCGTGCCCTCCTTACGGGCCGTCACGACGTTCTTCGCGCGCAACACTGCCAGCTGCTGAGACACGGTGGACTGGTCGAGATCGAGCAGCGCCTGGAGCTCCTGCACGCTCCGGTCATGGGCGCGGAGGAGCTCGAGGATCCGGATGCGAATCGGATGCGCCAGCGCCTTGAAGAAATCGGCCTTGAAGGACTGAAGATCGGTCGACGGCTCCATACTCGCGAGAATTACTATATCAAAGAATCAATATATTACGGAGATGTGATGAAGGGAGTCGAGCTGCTCAGTTCACGCGGCGTTTGGTCGCGGTCCGCTCCACGTTCTGGAGGTAGGTCCGCAGGAGCTCGACGGCCGCGATGAGCAGAAACGGTTCGCGCTGCTTCACCGATAGTCCGAGCTCCACGAGGGCGTTGCGGATCCCGATCACGGCGCCGCGGGCTACCTCGTTGAGATTCAGTCGTTCACCGCGTCGGAGCCGTTCGCGCGTGACGTCGATGCATTCCTTGGTGAGTCGCCGGATCGCGGCATGGGCTCGCTCCGCGTCGCCGCTGCTCATTCCCAGCGGGCCGAATTCGTCGATCACTCCGGCCGCTCCGTCGCCGCTTTCCTCGAGGTCGTCGGCAACTTCCCCATTGCTCTGCACGTCATGTTCTCACAAAGAGAGCACGTTGCCATATGGAGGTTGTGGTAGAAGTCTCAGGGTGCGCCCGGCCGCTCGCCGGTGGTTGATCGTCGCCGCGCTGTTCACGGTCACTTACGGAGTCTCGACCCCGCTCGCCGCGTTCGGAGTGTTCCTGCCCGTGTTCGCCGAGACCTTCGGCTGGAGCCGCGGCGCCATCTCGACGGCCCTGTCGGTGAAT
>DASPZZ010000213.1:0-5754 GCA_035635995.1 Binatia bacterium
GTTCTCCTTTTGAGTAAGTGTCCTTCCGAAGGGGACGACCGCCGACCCGTGCCGACGGCAGGGCAGCATCACGAGCGAGCCTCTGCGCCCCCTGGCGCCCTCACCAGGCTCCAGGCGGCCGAGGTACTGTCCGGTCTCCTCTCGGCCTCGACGTGAAAACTCGCTGGTCGTCGCCGTCTCCCTCCCGCGCGGCGATCGTCGTCCCAGCGCCGCCTAGAACACCCGTCAGACTTGTCGGAGGCGTTACTCTGTTCCGCTTCGCTTGGACCACCCCAGAATCTAGGGATGCCGTCATACGGAAGGCGACCGTCCTGGAGCTTCTGCCGGATGAGGAGGCGAATCGCTTCGGTTTTCGTGGGTTGACCCGTAGGTGATGGGCAGAAAGCAAAAATGCCAGATTCACCGAGGTCCTGACGCCTACGAACGTCAACCCATGAGGCCGGGGTGGCAGGCAGGGGGAAGGGTAGCACGGAATGGAGTCGCGCCCCGGTGCTCGTCCAGGCCGGCTTCGGCCCTTGGCCACGCCTGAGCGATGGCGTCTCGAACGGCCAGGAGTCGAAGTGCAACGATCGTGGCCGCGCCTCGACGGGCCCCCAAGCTCCCCCGCGCTCGAGACGCCCCGGCATAGTCGGGCGGCCCTCGAAATGCTCTGACGGCCTCTTAGCTGAGGCGCCGGCGCGCGGAACGCTAGCGGGTCGCCTCGTTCTCCAGGAGGCGGCGAGCCGTCTGGAAGATCGCCCGCAGCATCGGCCGCGTCAGCCTACCCGTGAACGTGTTCTGCTGGCTCGGATGGTAGGTGGCGATCAGCGTCACGCCGTCGTCGAATCTCGCCAAGGCACCGTGCCCGAACTTCGGGGCCGGCCGCTGCCGCGATGCCCCGAGCGCTCGCCGCGCCCTCAGGTACGCCTGCCAGCCGATACGCCCGAGCCCCACGACGACGCGCACGCGGGTCAGGAGCCCGAGCTCCGCGAGCAAGTAAGGTTCACAACAGGCGATCTCCGCCGGCGTCGGCTTGTTGGCGGGCGGCGCGCAGCGGATGGCGGCCGTGATGTACGCGTCGCGGAGGCCGAGACCATCTCCGCGTCGCTCCGACGTCGGCTGGTTGGCGAAGCCCGCGTGGTGGAGCGCGTCGAAGAGCCAGTCGCCGCTCCGGTCCCCGGTGAACATTCGTCCCGTTCGGTTGCCGCCGTGGGCCGCCGGCGCCAGCCCCACCAGCAGGAGCCGCGCGCGCGGATCCCCGAAGCCCGGCAGCGGCCTCGCCCAGTAGCGCTGGCCCCGATAGCGTCGCGGCGGAGCCGCCGCGACCGCCTCGCGATGTTTCACGAGGCGAGGACAGCGGCGGCAGCTCACGATGCGGGTGTTCAGGCGACTGATCGAGCGAGCATTTTGCAAACCGCCGCGATTGTGACACGGTGGAGGCCATGCCGTCACCCGCCGACCGCGCCCCGGCGACCCGCGTGCCCACGATCATCGTCCACGGCGGCGCCGGTGCCGATCCAGCCGAGGCGCGCGAGCTCCGCCAGGGCGTCCGCGCCGCCGCGCTGGCCGGGTGGCGCGTGCTCTCGGCCAGCGGCGCCGCGCTCGACGCGGTGGAGAGCGCCGTGCGGGTGCTCGAGGACGACGAGCACTTCAACGCCGGGCGCGGCTCGGTCCTCACCCGCGACGGCACGGTCGAGATGGACGCGTCGATCATGGAGGGAGACCGTCTGCAGTGCGGCGCCGTCGGGGCGGTCGCGCGCGTCGCGAACCCGATCACCCTGGCCCGGCGCGTGCTCGACACACGTCGCCACGTTCTGCTCGTCGGGGACGGCGCCCTCGCGTTCGCGCGCGCCGTGGGGATTCCGGAGTGCGACCCGGCGACCCTCGTCACGGACCACCAGCGAAAGCGCCACGCCGGGAGCGCGGCCAGGCGCGCCACGGTGGGCGGCACCGTGGGCGCTGTCGCCCTCGACCGCAGCGGCACGGTCGCGGCCGCGACGTCTACCGGCGGCACGGCGGGCAAGCTTCCGGGGCGCGTCGGCGACAGCGCCCTGATCGGCTCCGGCACCTACGCCGACAGCTCCATCGGCGGCGTGTCGTGCACCGGCGACGGCGAGGCGATCATCCGCGTCGTGCTGGGTCGCCGCGCGCTCCACTACCTCAAGGATGCCGAGGACCCGGACTACGCGGCCAAGGTCGCCGTCGACCTACTCGTCGAGGAGGGCCGCGGCCAGGGCGGACTCATCCTGATCGACTGGCGCGGCCGCACGGGATACGCGACGTCGACGCGGTTGATGCCGGTCGCCATCATGGCGCCCACGCTCGACGAGCCGCGGGTGCCGTTCTGAGGAGCATGCTCGGAACGGCCGACATCGTGGCCGCGCGGCAGCGGCTGAAAGGCGCGATCTACGAGACGCCGTGCGCGTACTCCCAGACGCTGTCGGAGCTGAGCGGCGTCCGCTGCTTCGTCAAGCTCGAGAACCTCCAGATGACCGGCTCGTTCAAGGAGCGCGGCGCCGCCAACCTGCTCCTGCAGCTCGACCCGGCCGAGCGGCCGCGGGGTGTCGCCGCCGCCAGCGCCGGCAACCACGGTCTGGCCGTCGCCTTCCACGCGGCGCGGCTCGGGCTCGCCGCCGTCATCGTGATGCCGGAATGGGCGCCGCTGATCAAGGTGACGTCCTCGCGGCGGCACGGCGCCGAGGTGATCTTGGCGGGCGCCAACTACGACGAGGCGTACGGACGCGCCCGGGAGATCGCGACCGAGCGGGGGCTCACCTTCGTGCACCCCTTCGACGACGAGCGCGTCATCGCGGGTCAGGGCACCCTCGGCCTCGAGCTGCTCGAGCAGCGCCCCGACATGGACGCGGTCCTGGTGCCGGTCGGCGGCGGCGGGCTCATCGGGGGCGTGGCGCTCGCGATCAAGGCCGCGAGGCCCGAAGTACGCGTGATCGGCGTCCAGGCCGAGACGCTGCCGGCGATGAAGCAGGCGCTCGAGACGCGGACGCGCACCACGCTGCCGCCGGCGTCGACGATCGCGGACGGCATCGCGGTTCGTCAGGTCGGTGAGCTCACGCTGGCCCTGGCCCGGCGATACCTCGACGACGTGGTCACCGTGACCGAGGAGGAGCTGGCCAACGCGATCCTGCTCCTGCTCGAGATCGAGAAGACCGTCGTCGAGGGGGCCGGGGCCGCCCCGCTCGCCGCGCTCCTGAACCGGAAGCTCGGGCTCGGCGGCCGGAACGTCGTGCTCGTGCTCTCCGGCGGGAACATCGACGTCACGATGATCTCCCGGATCATCGACCGCGGCCTGGTCAAGGACGGCCGCCTCGTCCGGCTCGGCGTCCTCCTGCGCGACCAGCCGGGCGCGCTCGCACGGCTCGCGGCCCTCATCGGCGAGGCGCGCGCGAACATCCTCCACATCGAGCACGAGCGCGCGTTCGCCCGTGCCGCCATCGGCGAGAGCAAGGTCGAGCTGACGCTGGAGACCTCGGGCCGCGAGCAGATCGACGCCGTGAAGCAGCGCCTCGTCGACTCGGGCTACCGCGTCGAGGAGCGCCGGGGGTGACGCTATGCGCCCGGCGCCGCCGAGACCTCGCCCAGCCCGCCGGCGATGACCGCGCGGGCGCGCTGCGCGAGGGCGCTGGCGGCTTGCCGCGGCTCGAGCGAGGGATCGGGTTCGAGCGCCGGATGATATGTGATCGAGATCCGTCCCGGGCGGGGAAAAACGCGCCCGGGCGGCCACGACTCGTGGCCTCCGGCGATCGTGACCGGCAGCACCGGAACCCGGAGCGACGCCGCGAGGCGGAATGCGCCGAGCTTGAATCGCGCGACCTTCCCGGTGAGCGTCCGTTCGCCCTCCGGGAAGATCATGACGACGTGGCCCGCCAGGAGTAGCCGGACGGCCTCACGCATCGACGAGGGATCGCTCGATTCGATCCGGACGGGGAACGCTCGAAGCCGACGGATCAGCCAGCTGAAGACCGGGATCTCGAACAGCCGGCTCCAGGCCATGTAGTAGACGCGC
Source organism: Binatia bacterium (assembly GCA_035635995.1). Taxonomy (GTDB): domain Bacteria; phylum Methylomirabilota; class Methylomirabilia; order Rokubacteriales; family CSP1-6; genus AR31. Next base: position 4,004 of record DASPZZ010000213.1, read on the forward strand.
CGCCGCACCGGGATCGTCACGAGCGCCGGGTCGGCGAAGGTCTGATGGTTCGGCGTGATGATCAGGGGCCCGTCGGCAGGGATGTTGTCGATGCCCGACAGCTCGAGACCGAAGTAGGCGCGGCAGAGGCGGCGAATTCCGGGTCGCACGAGGTCGAGGACCGGGGTCCGCACGGCCCCTAGACTACACAAAAAAGCGGGGCCGGAATCCTCCGGCCCCGCTGGAAGTCCGGTCGGCGTCAGCTAGTCGTCGTCGCCGACCGCCTCGAGCTCCTCGTCCTTGCTCGGTTCGAACTGGCGCCCGAGGCGCTCGATCCGGTCCTGGCACCGAACGCACGTCGTGACCTCAGGGAGCGCCTGAAGCCGCGCGGGCGAAATAGGCTCTTCACATTCAACACAGGTTCCGTAGTCGCCGCTCTTCAGCCGGTCGAGGGCCGCCGACAGCCGATTGACCCGGTCAACCAGAAGCTCGCGGGTCGCGAATCCGATTTCCCGCCGCTCGTTCGCCTGGATCTCGTCGACCTCGTCGGCATACGGCGCGTTGGCGCCGATCGGCCCGGGTAGCTCCTCGACCGCAACCGCCCCGCCCATCTGGCGGAGCCGGCCGACGGCCGTTCTAAGGTCCTCTTCCAGCCGCTCTCGAATCGTCTCCATGATTTAGCCTCCCTGGCACCCTGCCCTCTAGCTGGGCCAGCTACGGGTGCAACCCCTATGCCTGGGATGAGACGGCGGGCTCCATGGATTGATTCACCAATAGTCCTACGGTTTTGCAGGCACGGTGGGGCGAAGGCCAGGGCGAAATGCCCTTTTGGCCTGTCATTTTTGGCGGCAATGCGGGCACATTTTGTCCAGCTGGGAAGGAACGGACTACCGGCGTCCGGAAACTCGGTCGGGTCCCGTCTCGAGGACCTGCGCCCCCCAAGGCGGGACCCAACCGGAAGGTCCGGCGAGGAGGAGACTACCGGCTACGCGCGACTGCGCGCGGCCTCGATCGCCCCTTCCTCCCAGATGCTGTGCTTGCGCGTCTCCGGCATCACGAAGATGGCGATCAGGAACATGACGGCCGGCACCACGATGGGATAGATCAGGGCATACCCCACGCTGCCGGTGGAGAGGTACATCGAGGTCGTCACGATCGGGACCAGACCGCCACCCCAGCCGTTGCCGATGTGATAGGGCACGGACACCGAGGTGTAGCGGATGCGGCTCGGGAAGAACTCGGCCAGGAACGCCCCGATCGGCCCGTAGGTCATGCCCACGTAGTTGACGAGGATCACGACGATAAGAATCGCCATCGGGTAGTTGACGTTCTTGGGATCGGCGTAGTTGCCCAGAGCGGAGTAGAGCGGGTAGTACGTGAGCGACGCCAGAGCCATGCCGCCCAGGATGATCGGCTTGCGCCCGACCTTGTCGGAGAGCCAGCCCCAGAAGATCAGCGTGGGCGTGGCGATCAGCAGCGCGATGCCGACGATGTAGCTGGAGGTCAGCACGTCGAGCTTCTTGACCGTCTGCAAGAAGTAGAGCGCCCAGAACTGCCCGCTGTACCAGACGCAGCCCTGTCCCAGCACGACCACGCTGGCGATCGCCACGTACTTGAAGTTGCTGCTGAGAAACGCCTCGCGCCACGGGTTGGTGGTGGTGCGGCCCCGCGCCTTCATGTCCTGGAAGATCGGCGTCTCCCCGAGCGAGAGCCGGATCCAGATCGCGATCGCGACCAGGAGGAGGGAGATGATGAACGGAAGCCGCCAGCCC
>DASPZZ010000214.1:0-2731 GCA_035635995.1 Binatia bacterium
GTCCAGCTCGGATCGCGCTCGGTGGCGTCGTTGCCGTCGGCGTCGCCGTTGCGGATCGCCGTGATCGGACGCCAGAGGTTGTAGGTGTACTTGGCGTCGAAGACGGCGATCAACCCGTCGTCCATGGCCATCGCCGCCATCGCGAGCAGACGGGCGTTCGCGGTCACGTCGCGGCCCGGCACGGCCGCGACCGAGCGCGCCACCGGCCAGTAGACCACCGGCGCCGTCGCCTCCCAGAACTTGGCGATCGCGGTCTGCTCCGGCGTGCGCTGGGTGCTGTTCTTGGCGCCGAGCGCCTTGATCTCGTTGTAGTCGCGCGTCCATCGTTCACTCGTCAGGCCGGGCGGGGGGCCCGGGCGGAACTGCGAGCCGCTGGTCATCGCCCAGGGCTTCCGCTTGCCCCAGTTCGGCACTGCCGGAAGCAGGGTCGGCACGTAGACCCCGACGGTCGTGTGGGGCCGATACGTGTCGGACAGGGTGAGCCCTTCGTCCACGCGGCCCAGACACGCCGCGGCCGCCTCCTCGCCGACCGCGATGCCGCTGGTCTTGGCCGCGCCGTCGGGCACCAGCTTCATGGCCACCTCGTAGTCGGCATCGATCGCCGCCTGCTGAGCCGGCATCAGCTTCGACAGCACCGTCCGCGTGGCGGCCGCGACCGCGGCGTCGACCGAGGCGCCGGGCGCCGCATTGATCTTCGCCATGAGCGGCGGATAGCGGCTACTGATCGCGTTGACCGCCTCGAACACCGAGACCTGGACGAAGGCCATGATTCTCACCGCCGGGGGAGTTCCCGGATGCTTCGAGGCGATGTCGGCCGCCTTCGCGTTCGCGTCGGTGACGACGTCGGCCTGAACGCAGAGGGCGCCGGTCAGTGTCGCGATAGCCAGAACGAGAGTAGCGAGCCAATGTTTCATAGACATGAGCTAGACTCCTTCAGGCTCTGGTTGAGGAAGCTCGGGTTAGCCGTTCACGTCGAGACCGAGTGCCAGTTGTCCCGCATAGAGAAGCTGCGCGGGCTCGCGCACCTGGTGGTAGCGAGCCCCCTGCACGTCCCGGAATAGCCGCTCGAGCCCGAGGCTGCGGAAGAACCCGGCTCCGCCCGCCACCTCCATGGCTCGCTCCACCGTCTTGATGGCCGCGTGGGCGGCGAGGGTCCGTCCGATGAGGACCTTGCCGGTCGTCTCGGGCCCCATCGGGCGGCACGTCGCGGCGTCGAGCATGTGACCGAGCGCGAGCTGTGCGGCCGTCAGCTCGTTCTCCATCTCGCCGACCAGACGCTGGATCGTCGGCTCGTCGCGTCGCTTCGCCGCCACGTCGAGCGCTAGGCCGCGCGCGGCCTCGGCGACGCCGACGTAGACGGAATAGACGATCGGTAGCGCCATCGCGGCCGTCACGTGCATCGGCAGGCTCCACCGGCCGGCCGGCCGGCGCACCCCGATCGCGGCGTCCGGCACGAACACGCCGTCGAGGACCGTGTCATGGGATCCGGTGCCGCGCATGCCGAGCGTCCGCCAGTTGTCCTGTACCTTTACGCCCGGAGCGCTCAGCGGGATCGCGAAGTGAAGAACGGTCGGCCCGTCCTTGGGGTCGTCGTAGACGGCCATGGTCATCAGAAGGTCGCCCGCGGGTGCGCCGCTGCTGAAGATCTTTCGGCCGGTGATCCGATAGCCGCCCTCGACCTTCTCGGCAGTGCCCGAGCCCGCGAGCCAGTCGGATCCGCCCGTGGAGACCAGAACCAGCTCCTCGGCCGCTACGCGCCGAAGAAATGGCTCGACCGGAGCCCCCTGGTGGCGCCACCGCCAGGTCGGGATGAGGATTTGATGCGTGTGCATCGAGAGCGCCAGGGCGGTCGAGCTGCAGTAGGTCGCCAGCACGCGCAGGACGTCGGCGAGCTCGGCTTGCGAGGCGCCGTCGCCTCCGAGCTCGACCGGCACACCGGCCGAGAAGAGCCGGTGCGCGCGAAGGTCTTTGTAGTTGTCGGCAACGAACGAGTCCTCGGCGTCGTGGGCAGCCGCGCGCGCCGCGAAGGCTGGCCCGAGCTGCCGAACGACGGCGACCCAGCGATCGTGTGATCGGCCCTCTGCCATCGCACATCTCCTCGAGGCTTGGAGCGCGACAGGCGGCGTCATCGCTACGACGATGCCCCGTGCGCTCCGTCGCCGAAAGCCCAAAAAATGAACTTGCCCCTTGCTCGGGCCCGGCCTACAGTCCCCCCAGCATGCACGGATACGGGCAGTTCTGTCCGGTGGCGGTCGCCTGCGAGGTCTTCGCGGAGCGGTGGACCCCGCTGATCCTGCGGGAGCTCTTCGCGGGGAGCCGGCGGTTCTCGGAGATCCGGCGGGGGATGCCGCTGATCTCGCGCGCCCTGCTGACACAGCGTCTGCGCCATCTCGAGGACGTCGGCGTGATCGAGAGTCGGCCCGTCGGGCGGGGCCGGGAATACCGCCTGAGCCAGGCGGGAGCGGAGTTCCACGGCGTGATCGAGTCGCTCGGCGCCTGGGGCCAGCGGTGGGTCCACGGACGCGCCTCGGCCGAGAACCTCGACGCGATGCTGCTCCTGTGGAATATCCGGCGCCGTCTGGCGGTCGACCGTCTGCCCGATCGGCGCGTCGTCGTGCGCTTCGAGTTTCGCGGCGTCCCGGCCGGTCGCGGACCGGCCACCTCCTGGCTCGTCGCCAGCCGCGAGGAGGTCGACGTGTGTCTCAAGGATCCCGGCCACGGGATCGACCTG
>DASPZZ010000215.1:0-4267 GCA_035635995.1 Binatia bacterium
AGGCGGAGCGGATCGCGCGCCGTGAAGCGTACAGTGTCGCCGAGCAGATAGGACCAGAGGCCGCCGGGAGTCGTCAGCGCGACCGCGTACGGTCGGTCGAGCTCGAGGTCGGCGACGGTATGCCGCCGCGGCCGGGCGCGCCCGAGGTCCTCGACCGGAACGAACTCGTAGAAGATCCCGTAGTCGAGCATCAGCGTCAGCCCGCCCGTGCGCTCGGTCTGGAGCCCGACGAATCCTTCCGAGGCCGGGTACACCTCGACGTATTCGATCGGCCGCCCCATCCATTCCTCGACCGTGGCACGGTACGGGGCGAACGAGACGCCGCCGTGGATGAGCGCGCCGAAATTCGACCAGCACTCGCCGAGGCTCGCGACCGGCCGACCGGCCGCGCGCCGGGCGCGCGCCACGCGCTCGAAGAGGATCAACAGCCATGAGGGCATCCCGGAGATGAGCCGGAGGTCCTGGTGCTGGATCAGCTCGGCCACGGCGTCGATGCGCTGATCCCAGTCGGGGATCGACGCGACCTCGCGTCCCGGCGAGTAGCGCGAGCGGAAGCCGGGGGGCAGATCCTGGACCATGAGACCCGAGAGATCGCCGACCCAGCACCCCTGCCCGACCGGCTTCAGGCTCGTGCAGCCGCCGAGAAACAGGAGCGGCCCGCCGGCGACGCGCTCGAAGCCGGCGCGCTCCGCGGCGATCAACAAGGCGTCCCAGCCGCCCTTCCGGTGTGCGCGAAACGCCTCGGGGGTCACGGGGATCATCTTGTCGCCGGCGGTGGTTCCCGACGTCTTCACCCAGTAGCGTGGCCGCCCCGGCCAGGTGAGGTCCCGCTCGCCGTTGATGGCGCGGGTCCAGAGCGGCTGGAAGCGCAGATAGTCGCCGAGGGGAGTCCTGGCCTGATAGTCGGCGACGGAGCGGATCTGCTCGAATCGGTGGGACCGTCCGAACGCGGTCTCGCGCGCGGCGCTCACGAGATCGAGCAGCGCCGCCTCCTGGACGCGGTCGGCGTCGCGCGCGACCCCTTCGAGCGCGCGGCGGCGGTGCGCCGCGTAGACGCGAAGCGCCGCGCCGCCGACCCGCTCGATCACGAGCGCCCGCCCAGGATGGCGCGCCGCGCACGGGTCTCGACGAGCCAGTCGCCCACGGCAGCGTTGAACGCTTCCGGGCGCTCGAGCATCGGGGCGTGGCCGCAGTTGGGCAGGTACACGAGCTGCGAGCCGCCGATGCGTGCGTGGAACCGCTCGGCGACGTCGGTCGGCGTGATGCGGTCGTCCTTGCCCCACACGAGCAGGGTCGGGACGCGGATCTGGCTCAGCCGCTCCTCGACGTTGTGGCGCTTGGCGGCGCGCGCCACCTGGAGCACGCGCAGCGCGGTGCGGCGCGTGGTGACGACGCGGCGGATCGATTCGACCCACTCGGGAGTGACCAGCGTCGGATCGTAGAAGATCTCTTCCATCCGCTGGCGCACGTAGGCGCCGGTCGGCTGATGCGGCACCCGGTTCGTGAAGGTGCGTTCGAATAGACCCGACGAGCCGGTGAGGATCAGGCCGTCCACCCAGCCCGGAGACGACAGGGCCAGCTCGAGTGCCACGTGGCCTCCGAGCGAGTTGCCGCAGACGATCGCGGGCGGCAGCTCGATGGCTTCCATGAAGCGCCGCACGTAGTCGGCCAGCGCCGGGATCGACACGTCGGTCAGATCCGGATCGAAGATCGGCAGCTCGAGCGAGATCGGCCGGCGGAACGGGCACAGAGCTTCGAGCGTGGCATCCCAGTGGTCCATCTCGCCCATGAGCCCGTGCAGCAGCAGGACGGGCTGGCCCTCACCACGCTCCAGCCAGCGAAATCGAGTGTGGGTCGGCGCAATCATAGTCGCCTCCATTCATTCACATGGCGCACCTCGTCCGGCGGGGCCCCAGCCCCGCGACGGCCTGCGGCGCGCACCTCGTTGTCCGTCACGGCATAGTTCCCACGCTGATGCGTTGCCGGTCGCGCCGGAGGAATCGGTAGGCGGCGCGCGCCTGGATCGCGAGGTGAAAGGGCAGCTTGCCGACGGTCCACGACCAGTCGACGTGGGCGCGCGTACGGCCAGCCAGAAGCGCCCGGCGCAGGTCGGCCGCGTCGAGCCCCTCGAACCGCGTGACCGCGCTGCCGAGGTACCAGACGTCGTGGGCGTCGCTCCCGGCGGTCACCGGCAGCATGAGCTCCAGGTTGCGGAGGGCCGCCCACGCGTTGTACGGCGCCGAGAACACGCCGGCATTGTTGACCGCCTCGATCGCATCGAGCGGCAGATCCTGGATCATCCGCCCGATCGAGACGTGACCGCGACTCACGCCCCGGATCGGGTGGAACGGGTGGGCCGCCACGGCGAGCCCTCCTTGCGCGTGGATCTCACTGATGGTCTCGAGCGCGCTCAGGCCGGGCGGCACGCACTCTTCCAGGAAGAGGCCGAGGAGGTGGCCGTTGAGCGTGCTGATTTCCTCGCCCACGACCACGTCGACGCCGAGCTCGGGATGCTCGCGCGCCCACTCACGCGCCCTGAGCGCCCCGCGGATCTCGTCGTGATCGGTGATGGCCACGACATCGACCCGTCCCTGGGCCGCCTCGACGATCGTCTCGGGGCGCTGGGCGCCGTCGCTCCACACCGTGTGCACGTGCAGGTCTGCGCGACCGTACGTACTCGTCCTCATTGAGAACGAGTCTGGCGGCGGAGTGTGAACGGTCTATCACTCTCCGCGTGAAGTTTCGGTGACGGGGTGGGGGCCTGTTGCGTGAGCCTAGGCGAGGCGGTGTGTCGATACCATGAAGATTGAGCGAAACTCTGGCGACGGCGATCGGCGGCGTGATGCGGTCGCGCGGTGCCGGCCACGAGGCGCGCGCTGTTCATCGACTGGGGCGGCACCCTCGCCCTCACCACGAACAACCGGACGGTCGTCGACGCCGCCGGTCACCTCGTGCTCATGCCCAACGTCGCCGCGACGCTCGGCCGCGAGCGTCCGCGCTATGACCTGTGCTTCATCGTGTCGAATCAGGCGCGCATCTCGACGGGCGAGATCTCCGATACCGAGGTCGTCAGCCGGTTCGCGTGGGCGAATGAGCAGCTGGGACGACCGTTCACGGGATGGCGGCTCTGTCCCCACACGAACGCGGCCGCGTGCGAGTGCCGCAAGCCCCGGCCGGGGATGTTCCTGGAGCTCGCCCGCCTGCACGACGTCGATCTGCGCGCGTCGACTCACGTCGGGGATTCCGAGAAAGATCGCGACGCCGCGGCGTCCGCCGGGGTGGGCACGTTCGTCTGGGCCCGCGATTTCTTCGCCTGGGATTGAACTGGAGCGGTGGCGCTTACGGACCCTCCTGGCAGCTCAACCACACGCGGACGGTCGTGCCGCGCCCGGGCTCGCTCTCGATGCGCAAGAGCCCGTTGTGCGCGAACACGAGATGCTTGACGATCGCGAGTCCCAGACCGGTCCCGCCGAGCTCCCGCGATCTGGCCTTGTCGACGCGATAGAAGCGCTCGGTGATCCTCGGGAGATCGGCCGGCGGAATCCCGATGCCCGTGTCGACCACGTCGATCTCGATGTGGCCGTTGGCCGGCTCCTGGACGCGGACCGTCACGCGCCCGCCTTCGGGCGTGTATTTGACGGCGTTGTCGACCAGGTTGATCAGGATCTGAACGAGCCGGTCACGGTCGGCGAGCACCGGCGGCAGGTCGCGCGGGAGCTGGCTGCGGAGCGCGACCTTCCCGCTCTTCGCCTTGGCGTCCATGATCGCCAGCACCGCGTCGACGGCCTCGTCGAGGCGGGTCGGCGCGAGCTTCAGGGACACGCGGCCGAGCTCGATGTTCGAGAGATCCGTCAGGTCGTTGAGCAGCCGGCCGAGCCGCTCGGTGTGCCGGAAGACGATCTCCAGGAACCGCCGCGCGTTCTCCTGCTCCTCGAGGGCGCCGGTCAGGAGCGTCTCGAGATAGCCCTGGATCGCGGTCAGCGGCGTGCGCAGCTCGTGCGACACGTTGGCGACGAACTCCGTGCGCACCTGCTCGAGCCGCCGGAGCTCGGTGACGTCGTGCAGAACCATGACCACCCCGACCTCGCTCTCGCCCAGGCGGAGCGGCACCGCGTTCACCTGGACGCGTCGCTCGACCGGGCTCGCGAGCCTGAGCTCGCGATTCGAGACGCTGCTCTCGCCGGCGGCACGTCCCTCGCGGAACGCCTCGTGCAGCTCCGTGTTGCGGATGACCTCGAGGAAGGGCTTGCCCTCGCCGCGCGTCGCG
>DASPZZ010000216.1:0-2795 GCA_035635995.1 Binatia bacterium
GAACTACCGAAACCACCGTCGGATCCTCGTCGTGGACGGCATGGTCGGCGTGACGGGCGGCTCGGGCATCAGCGGAAAGTGGAGCGGGAACGGGCGGCAGGAAGGACACTGGCGCGACACCGACGTTCTTCTGGAAGGCCCGGTGATCGAGCAGCTGCAAGGCGCGTTCGCCGAGAACTGGCTCGAGGCCACCGGCGTGGCGATCGGCGGGCCCGAATATTTTCCGCGCCGCCGCCTGGACTCGAAGGGGCTGGTGGACGCCCAGGTCGTGCGGAGCTCGCCGGCAGGCGGCAGCACCGCGATGTACACCATGTTCCTGCTCGCGCTGGCCTCGGCCCGTCACTCCATCCACATCACCAACCCCTACTTCGTACCGGACGAAAAGATGATCAGCACACTGGTCGCGGCCGCGAAACGCGGCGTGCAGGTGGTGCTCATCATCCCCGGCGCGATCGACCACAATCTGGTTCGCCAGGCGAGCCGCTCGGAGTTCGGCCGGCTCCTGAAGAGCGGCATCCAGATCTACGAGTATCGCCCCGCCCTCTTGCACGCCAAGACCATGGTCGTCGACGGCATCTGGGCGACGGTGGGAAGCACCAATCTGGACCATCGCTCGTTCTCGTTGAACGAGGAGGTGAACGTCGCGATCTACGACGTCGACACTGCGCAGCGGCTCGAGCGGGTCTTCGGGGAGGACCTCTCCAACTCACGCCGGGTGATGTACGAGGACTGGAACAACCGCGGCGTCGCCAGCCGGTTCCTCGAGCTCCTGGCCTTCCCGCTCAAGGAGCAGATGTAGCGGCGCAGCGCTGGTCGGCCCCACGTGCATCATGTAAGCTCGAAGAAGTGGTCGTTGGGGCAGCGCGTCAGGCTCTGCTGGTTCTCGTCCTGGCTCTGGCAGTCAGCGCGAGCGAAGCGCGACCGCGGCAGTCGGTTTCGGCCGCCATTCCCTCGCCGACGGTCGTCGCCGGCCTCCCCGCCGCGCAGCGGGTCGGGAGCACCTACCGGAATCTCGACCCCGAATACCATCGCGCATCGCTCTGGGCGCGCGCGCGCTCGTTGATCGTCGGGGGCACATGGCTCGTCGGCGAGCGGCGCGTCGTGCCCCTGCCCGTCGCTCACGCGGACGTCGCGGCGCTCCGCGCCAACTCGAGCCGGGCCACCGTGACGTGGATCGGCCACGCCACCCTCCTCGTCCAGCTCGACGGCGTCAATTTCCTGACCGATCCGACCTGGGCGAGCCGGAGCGGGCCGTTCAGCGGGCTCGTGGGAGTCGGGCGCTACACGCCGCCGGCCATGTCGTTCGACGAGCTGCCGCACATCGACTTCGTGCTGATCTCGCACGATCACTACGATCATCTCGACGAGCCGACCGTCAAGCACCTCGCCCAGGAGTTCAACCCGCGGTTCGTCGTGCCGCTCGGCATCAAGAAGTGGCTCGAGGACCGCGGCATCACGAACGCGGTCGAGCTGAACTGGGGCGAATCGGTGAAGATCGGCGGCGTGACCGTCGTGTGCACGCCGGCGCAGCACGGCTCCGGCCGGACGCTCGTCGACCAGGGGCGACGGCTCTGGGCCTCGTGGGCGGTGCTCGGCTCCAAGCGCTTCTACTTCGCCGGGGACACGGGCTACTACCGGCACTTCAAGGACATCGGCGAGGCGCTCGGGCCCTTCGACCTGGCGGCGATGCCGATCGGCTCCTACACGCCCCGCGCGCTCGCCAAGCCCGTGCACATGTCACCGGAGGAGGCCCTCCAGGCGTGGCAGGATCTTCGCGCGACGAACTTCCTCGGCATTCACTGGGGGACGTTCGCCCTGGCACGCGAGCCATACGACGAGCCGCCCCGGCGGATCGCCGAGGAAGTCGGCCGGCGCCACCTCGACGCCGACCACGTGTGGATCCTGCAGCCAGGCGCGACCACCGCCTGGTGAAGACGCTTGCAAGGAGCGCCCGGTAGCCTCAGACTTCCGGCGATGATGGACTCCGCGTGGGCCGCGAGACTTCAAGCGGTCTTCGAGCTGAGCCCGACCATTCTCACCGTCACCGGACTCGACGACGGTCGGATCGTCGAAGTCAACGACGCCTTTCTTCACGCCACCGGCTACTCCCGCGACGAGGTCATCGGCCGGTCCGTGCCGGAGATCGCCGTCTGGGTCGATCCGGGCCAGCGCGAGGCCGGGCTGGCCGAGCTCCGCGCGGGTCGCTCGATTCGCAACGTCGAGGCACGCTTCCGCGCGAAGAACGGCCGGGAGATCGTGGCCGTCACCAACGCCGACGTCCTGGTCATCGACGGCCGCCCGTGCGTCCTGACCGCGTTGATCGACATCACGGACCGGGTTCGCGCCGAGACGGCGCTGCGCGAAAGCGAGCGGCGCTTCGCCCAGCTGTTCCACGCCAATCCCCTGCCGATGACCATCGTGAGCATGCGCACCGATCGCCATCTCGACGTCAACGAGGCCGCCGTGCGCCACAGCGGCTACACGCGCGAGGAGATGCTGGGGCGCACCAAGCCCGAGCTGGGCTTCTGGGTGGCGGCCGACCAGCGCGACGACCTCCTGCACGAGCTCCTGTCCCGAGGCCAGGCCCGCGACTTCGAGGTGACCTTCCGCACCAAGGCCGGAGAGGAGCGCCAGCTCCTCACGAACTCCGAGGTCATCACGTACGAAGGCGAGCCCGCGGTGCTCAGCGTGTCGGTCGACATCACCGAGCGCAAGCAGCTCGAGGCGCAGCGGGAGGCGCGCCGCGACGAGTTCCTCGCGATCCTGAGTCACGAGCTGCGCAATCCGCTGGGCGC
>DASPZZ010000217.1:0-5116 GCA_035635995.1 Binatia bacterium
ATTCTCGTCACCGGCCTGGCTGGTCTCCTGGCGGGCGCCTGCTCGATGGCCCTGGGCGAATGGGTGTCGGTGACGAGCGCCCGCGAGCTCGCGGAGCGCGAGATCCGGATCGAGTCGAGCGAGCTCCGCGAGGATCCCGAGGGCGAGGGCGAGGAGCTGAAGCTGATCTACGAGGCCAAGGGGTTGAATCCGAGTGAGGCCGACACGATGGTCAGGCGCTTGCTCGCCGACCGAGCGACCGCGATCGACGCATTGGCCCGCGAGGAGCTGGGCATCGATCCCAAAGACCTCGGCGGCTCGCCGTGGGAGGCGGCGGTTTCGTCATTCGTCCTGTTCGCGATCGGCGCCGTGGTGCCGATTCTCCCCTTCGTCGTCGTGCGTGGAAACCTCGCGGTGGCGTCGAGCCTCGTCGTCAGCGGGCTTGCGCTCTTCGCGATCGGAGGCGCGATCACGATCTTCACCGGGAAGCCGGTGTGGCGGTCGGGCGGCCGCCAGCTCCTGCTGGGGCTCGCGGCGGCGGGGGTGACCTTCGGCGTCGGCAAGCTGATCGGCGTGGCGATCACCGGCTGACGGGGGCCGAGGCCGGGCACGACATGAACGATTCCCTCTTCGAGGTCGAGCATCTCTCGCTCGCCTACCCGGGACGTCGCGGACAGCCAGCGGCCCCGATCCTGAAGGACGTCTCCTTCACCGTCGAGCGTGGTCGCGCGCTCACGCTCGTGGGCCCGTCGGGGTCGGGGAAGTCGAGCTTGCTGCGATGCCTGAACCGTCTCGAAGAGCCGACCGCCGGAACGGTTCGCTTCGACGGCCGAGACATCCGGGACCTCGATCCCCGCCGGCTCCGACGGGGCGCAGCACTCGTCATGCAGACGCCGGTGGTCTTCGAGGGTACGGTGCGCGACAACCTCCGGATCCGGCCCGCTGACGTCGACGGCGATCTGTCCGAGGCGCGCCTGGGCCAGGCCCTGGCCGACGTGGGGCTCGCGGGCGAGCTGCTCGATCGCGACACCGCCACGCTGTCCGGCGGCGAGAAGCAGCGGGTGACGATCGCGCGTGCCTTGCTCGGTGACCCGCGGGCGCTCCTCCTCGACGAGCCCACGTCCGCGCTCGATCCGCCCAACGCCGCCCTCGTGGTGGAGACCGTCTCGCGACTGCGCGAGACGCGCGGCCTCAGCATCGTCGCGGTGACGCATCAGCCGGAGCTCGTCCGCCGGCTCGGCGGCATGCTGCTGTACCTGGTGAAGGGCGCGACGCAGGCGTACGAGCGTGTCGGCGACCTCGATGTCCGCCTGCAAGCGTTCCTGGCCGGCGAGCGCGCCGCCGGCGTCGGCGACGCCTCGTGAGCGCGGGCGTCATCGATCTCTCGCTCCTGCAGCTCGCGCTGGCGCTGCTGCTGGTGGTCGCCGTCGCGATCGTCTCGATCCGCCAGGCGCTGGGCCTGGAGCGCGATCTCGTGCTCGGCTCCATCCGGACGATCGTGCAGCTCTACGGGGTCGGCCTCATCCTCGCCGCGGTCTTCGCCGCCGCGCGCTGGTACTGGGTGGTGCTGATCCTCATCGCGATGACGGGCGTGGCCACGCATGCGGCGGTGTCACGCCTCCCGAAGCCGATTCCCGGCGCCTACGGGATCGCCGCCGTCTCCCTCTTCGTCTCGACGGGCGTGACGCTCGCCTACGTGATCGGCGCGGTCGTGCAGGTGCGTCCGTGGTACGAGCCGCAGTACATCATCCCGATCGCCGGGATGATTCTCGGGAGCTCGATGACCAGCGCCGCCCTCGCGGGGGATCGGTTGCAGGGAGAGCTTCGCGTCCGCGCCGCCGAAGTCGAGACGCGCCTCGCTCTCGGCTTCTCCGGCCGCGAGGCCGTGCAGCCGCTGGCGCGCGCGGCCCTGCGCGCGGCGATGATTCCCGTCGTGAACGGGATGATGACGGTGGGGCTCGTGCAGCTTCCGGGGATGATGACGGGCCAGATCCTCGCCGGATCCTCGCCGCTCCTGGCGATCCGCTACCAGATCGTCGTCGTGTTCATGCAGGCCGCCGCCACCGCGCTCGCCTCCCTCTTCTTCGTCCGACTGATCGCCGGCCGCTATCTGACGCCCGCCCACCAGCTCCGGCGTTACCTGCTCTGACGCTCCGGCTCACCCGCGGGTTGGGCCGGCGCGGGCCGTGCCGCCCTCGCCGGGCTCGTGACGGGACCGCCCGTCGGGTTCAGCCGGTTGTGAGGCGGCGTTCACGTTCACTGCTCGCACGGTCTGTGGAGCATCGATTGTACCTGGACAGGTCCGTCCGTTAACCGCCCAGGTACGCGCGCCGGACGTGGTCGTCATCGAGCAGGTCGCGGGCCGCGCCCTGGAGCACGATGCGGCCGGTCTCCATCACGTAGGCGCGGTCGGCCATGCGGAGCGCCGCAAAGGCATTCTGCTCGACCATGAGCACGGTCGTTCCGCGCCGGCGGATGTCGGCGATGATCGCGAACGTCGTCTCCACCACGGTCGGCGCCAGGCCGAGCGACGGCTCGTCGAAGAGGATGAGCCGCGGGCGCGCCATCAGCGCGCGGGCGATGGCGAGCATCTGCTGCTCGCCGCCCGAGAGCGTGCCGGCCATCTGCCGGCGGCGCTCGGCCAGGATGGGGAAGTGCCGGCAGACTTCGTCCACGTCATCCGCGATCGCGCTCCGGTCGCGCCGCACGTAGGCGCCCATCGCCAGGTTCTCCTCTACCGTGAGGTAGGGGAACACGCGGCGCCCCTCGGGACAGTGGGCGATGCCAGCCCTGAGGATCGCCGCCGGCGCGGCGCCCTGGATCTCTCGTCCGTCGAACACGATGCGTCCCCGGGCCGGCGGCAGGAGGCCCGAGATCGCGCGGAGCGTGGAGGTCTTGCCGGCGCCGTTGGCCCCGATCAGACAGACGAGCTCGCCGGGCGCTACCGCGAGGTCGAGCCCTTGCAGGGCCACGATCGGGCCGTAGCCGGCGTGGAGGTTCTCGAGCTGGAGCAGCGCCGGCGACTCAGACTGAGCCATGGGAGGCTCCCAGATAGGCGCGGATCACGTCCGGGTGCGTCTGGATCTCGGCGGGCGATCCTTCGGCGATCACGCGGCCCCCGTTCAGCACGATCACGGTGTCGGAGATTCCCATGACCATCCGCATGTCGTGCTCGACCAGCAGGACGGTGACGCCCTGCTCGCGGACCTTCCGGATGAGGCTGCTCACGACGGTCTTCTCGACGCCCGTCATGCCGGCCCCCGGCTCGTCGAGCAGGAGCACGCGCGGCCGCGCGGCCAGGGCCACCGCCAGCTCCACGAGCCGCTGCTCGCCGTAGGGCAAGGCGCTGGCGGCGTCGCGCCGGCGGTGCGCGAGGCCGACGAACTCGATGATGGCGGCGGCGTCGGCGACGAGGGTCCGCTCCTCGGCGCCGAGCCGACGCCGGCCCGCGAGCACCGCGAGGAATCCGGCGGTGCCACGAAGGTGCAGACCGGTCAGCACGTTGTCCTCGACGGTCAACGCGGGAAAGACGCTCGTCTTCTGAAACGTCCGGACGATTCCGCGTCGCGCGATCGCCGAGGGCCGGAGCCCGGCCAGCGCGACGCCTTCGTACGTGACGCGGCCGCCGGTGGGCCGGAGATACCCCGTGATCGCGTTGAACGCGGTGGTCTTGCCCGCGCCGTTCGGCCCGATGACGCTCGTGATCGAGCCGGGTTTTACGCCGAACGACACGCCCTCGAGGGCCGTCACGCCTCCGAACCGCACGGCCAGATCGCTGACCGCGAGCACTACGGTCGCCGGACCCGCGAGGCCGGATCGGACCGAGCACGGCCCGACAGCGACGCGGTGATCTGAGGCACGATGCCGCGCGGCATGAAGAACACGAGCAGGACGAGGAGCACGCCGTACGCGAGCATCTGCCACTGCCACGACGTGGCCGCGCGCAGCGCCTCGGGCAGCGCCGTGAAGAGCACCGCACCCACCAGCGGACCCGCGAGCGTGCCCTTGCCGCCCGCGACGACCATGATGACCATCGTCACGGTGTAGGTGAACAAAAACACCTCCGGGCTGACGAACCGCGTGTAGTGGGCGTAGAGGCTCCCGCCGAGGCCGGCCATGGCGGCGCTCACGACGGCGGCGAGGACGAGGTAGTGAGTCACGTCGACCCCGATCGACTCGGCGAGCGCCTCGTTCTCGCGGAGCGCCACGAAGGCGCGGCCGACCCGCGACCTGACGAGTCGCCGGCACACGAGGTACGAGAGGCCGACCGCCGCCAGGACCAGGTAGTAGTAGGCGGTCTTGCCGCGGAGCGACCACGGCCCGAGCCCGGGCGCCGGCACGCCCGGAAGCCCGAGCGGGCCGTTGGTCAGCTCGATCCAGTTGACGCTCACCAGCGAGATGACGCCCGCGAAGCTGATCGTGACGAGGACGAAATAGGCGCCGCGGAGCTTCAGCGACAAACGCCCGACGAACCAGCCCGCCGCGCCGGCCAGGACGATCGCGGCCGCCAGCGCCGGCCAGAACGACCACTCGAGCTTCACGGTCAGGAGCGCCGAGGTGTAGGCGCCGATGCCGAAGAACGCCGCGTGGCCGAGCGAGAGCTGGCCGGTGTAGCCGAGCAGCAGGTTGAGCGACAGCGCGAGCACGCCGAAGATGCCCGCCATGATGGCGACGTGCAGGTGATAGGCGCTCGGGATCCAGAGCGGCAGCGTGAGCGCGGCCGCCGCCACGACCCAGCGGCCGGCTCGCGTCATGCGACCCGTTCGTGACGCGCGAAGAGGCCGGAGGGTCGGAAGAGCAGCACGAGGATGATGATGACGAAGCCCACGGCGTCGCGGTAGCCGGACGAGATGTACCCGGCGCCGAGCTCCTCGGCGATGCCGAGCAGCAGGCCCCCGAGCGTCGCGCCCGGCAGGTTGCCGAGTCCGCCCAGGATCACGACGGAGAACGCCTTCAGCGACGCCAGGTCTCCCATCGATGGGTAGGCCAGAAAGACCGGGCCCAGCAGCGCTCCCGCGGCCGCCGCGAGCCCGGAGCCGAAGGCGAACGTCGCGGCGTGGATGCGGCCGATGCCGACGCCCATGAGCGCGGCGGTGTCGCGGTCCTGAAACGTGGCGCGCATCGCGCGGCCGAGCTT
>DASPZZ010000218.1:0-1807 GCA_035635995.1 Binatia bacterium
GTCGTCGCGTCTGTCCCAGCCGCTGAGCTTCATCCTCGAGGTCGCGGTGATCCTGTCGGTCACCATCACGATCGCCAACGTCCTGAGCACGCTCATCCAGCGCGTGAGCGAGCGCAAGGCGCTCGGCCGCCCGATCGCCGGGCTCGGTCAGTCCGTCGCCCGCGGCATCGTCTACTGCGTCGGCCTCCTGGTGCTGCTCGCCGCCGCGCTCGGCATCGAGATCACGCCGATCCTCACGGCGCTGGGCGTCGGTGGCCTCGCGGTGGCCCTGGCGCTGCAGGACACGCTGTCGAACCTCTTCGCCGGCATCCACCTGCTGGCCGACAAGCTGATCCGCGTGGGCGACTACGTGAAGCTCGCCGACACGGTCGAGGGCCACGTCGAGGACATCGGGTGGCGCTCGACCCGGGTGCGAATGCTCCAGAACGTCGTGGTCACCATCCCGAACAAGCGGGTGGCCGAGTCGATCATCAGGAACTACGACATGCCGGAGCCGCGGCTCGCGCTGTTGATTCGCGTCGGCGTCGACTACGGTGCCGACCCGGACCTGGTCGAGCGCCTTCTCGTCGAGGAGGCGAGCCGGGCCGTCGGCGAGGTCCCCGGCCTGCTCGCGGAGCCCGCGCCGACGGCGCGACTCATCCCGGGCTTCGGCGACCTCTCCCTCGACTTCACGCTCGCCTGCCAGGTCAGCTCGTTCACGGACCAGTTCGTCGTCCAGCACGAGCTCCGAAAGCGCATCCTCCGTCGCCTCGCGGCCGAGGGAGTCCAGATCCCCATCCGAGCCTCTGAGCTGCGCCGAGCTGGGGGCGATCGGAGCGCCTGAAGGGCCCTGCCGTCCCGTTCGCGGCGGCTCGCCGTCGGGGCTGGACTACTCGTCTTGTGTATAGTATATGAAAGCCCTGTGGACCTGAGAACGCGAGTGACGCTCCTCTCCGAGTCAGCGGACCGGGACGGCCCCGCCGGCGTACCCGCGCGCGCTGGCGAGCTCTCATCGCAGCCTGGGGCCCCTGTAGGCATCACCAGGGTGACCCACCCGGGCCACGGGTCGACGCGCCTCATGCGAGTCATGCAGACCAACGCGTGCTCGCTCTCCTGCGGCTACTGTCCGACGTTCTGCGGCGGGAAGGTCAGGCGGACCTATCTCGAGCCGGAGGAAGTGGCGCGCGTGTTCATGAGCGCTCAGCGCGGCGGCCTCGCCGACGGCTTGTTCCTCACCTCCGGCGTCCCCGGCCGCCCCTCGAAGATGACCGACCGGATGCTCGCTGCGGTCGATCTCCTGCGGCGCCGCGAGGGCTTCCGCGGCTACGTTCACCTGAAGCTCCTGCCGGGCGCCGAGCGCGCCCAGGTCGAGGAGGCGGTGCGGCTCGCCAGCCGCGTGTCGATCAACCTCGAGGCGCCCGGCGACCGCTACGTGCGGGCTCTCGCCCGAGAAAAGGACTTCGGCGGAGATCTGTTGCCGAAGCTCGAGCTGGCCGGCCGGCTCGTCCTCGAGCGCCGGCGTCTCGAGTCACCGGCCCGATCCGGGGCGGTTGGACCGACGACCCAGTTCGTCGTCGGCGCGGCGGGCGAGGCGGATCGCGAAATCCTCGGTCTGGTGGCCCGGCTCGAGCGGCAACGCCTTCTTCATCACGCTCACTTCAGCGCCTTCCAGCCGGTCGTGGGGACCCCGCTGGAGGGGCAGCGTGCGACGCCGGCAGCGCGCGAGCTGCGGCTCTACCAGGCGGAGCATCTCCTGCGCCAATACGGCTTCGAGTACGACGAGCTCGTCTTCGGCACGGACGGCAACCTGTCGCTTCACGACGACCCG
>DASPZZ010000219.1:0-3289 GCA_035635995.1 Binatia bacterium
CGGATGATCGTGGAGAACGCCGGGCTCGAGGCCTCCGTGATCGTCGACAAAGTCCGGGCCATGGTCCCGGTCACGCGCGGCTTCGACGCCGAGACCAACGAGTACGTCGACATGATGCAGGCGGGGATCATCGACCCCACCAAGGTCGAGCGCGTCGCGCTGCAGAATGCGGCCTCGATCGCGTCGCTGCTGCTCACGACCGAGGCGCTCATCACCGACCGCCCCGACGCCGCCGACCCGGCCATGGCGCACGGCGGGTCGTTCTAGCCGGAGTCATCAGGACCGAGCTCGTCGGCCGCGAGCTCGGTCACCTGGCGGCTCAGAGGTTCTTGAACCGCTCGTTCAGCTGCTGGATGCGTTCGCGCTGCCTCGCCTCGTCATCCAGGCGCAGGGACCGCTTCCGGCTCGCCTCGTCGAGGCTCATGACGTATCGGGCTTCCGCGGACGCGATCCATTTGTCGATCGCCTCGATCCACTGTTCGACATGATCCTCGTCGCTCTTGAACACGACGGAGGCACGGTCGAAGATCACGCGCTTCGGCCGTGGCGACGTGGCGGGCGCGGACGCCTCGCCTGCTTGCTTGAAGAACTCCAGCCACTCGGGCGGTGGCGCGACGCTCAGCTGCACTTCCCACTGATTTCCGTTCGTCGTCTCGGGGCCGGTTGTCCGCTTGATGACATCCATCCGGGTGAGGCCAGTGTATTCGGCCATCTACTTCGCCGCCGCGTCGAGCAAGTTCATGGGAGTCTCCTTTGCGCTCACGGTCCCATGGAACCCCGCCTCCATCGGGTGGCGATAGTGGACCAAGGTCCAATGGCTCGCTCGAGCCCGCGCTCCCTATTTGGCAGCCTGGGGTGCCGGTACGTGCCTCAGCAGCACCACCGCGCGCCCGGCGATGTCGGTCCGGTCGACCACCGACCACGTGTCGGCCGAGCCCGTCGTCAGGATCCGCCACCCCCGCTCGTCGGTCAGAATGTAGAGAGGGTGCGGCGTGTCCAGGAGCGGTTGTAACTCGCGCGGGTCCCGGATCTGCGGAATCGGGCGCCCCAGGTAGAAGTCGTAGACGAGCCGGCCGTGCCGGAAGGCCAGGAGCTCGTCGGTGGCGTTGACCCGGCGCGCCAGTCGCTCCGTGAACCCCCTGACGTCGTAGGTCATGTTGTACTGCCGCACGAAGATGCGTGTCTCGTAGGCAAGGACCAGCGTCATCGCCGTCGCCAGCACGGTGAAGGCTGCCCGCGGGCGGACCGCACGGCATGCGAGGTACCCGAGGGCCCCCGCGACGAGGAGCACGGCGGCGACCGGCAGCGCGCGCCCGAGCGTGTCGGGGATCCACACCGCGAACTCTCCCCGCTGGCGCACCGGGAGCAGGATCACGGTCGCCGCGATCGCGGCGAACGCGACGACCAGGCCGCCATGGCGCCGGAGCGCGGCGGTCAGCGTCGTCGCTCCCCACCGACTCCACAGCCATCCGACCATGAGCGCGAGCGCCGGATACGCGGGGAGGAGATATCGGTCCCGCTTGTGCGCCATCAGGGTCATGACGACGACGTACGCGAGGGCCCAGGCGCCGAGGAACCGGAACTTGCGGCGCGTTGGCTCGTCGGCCGATCGCAGCCCGCTCAGCGCCGCGATCGGGACGAAGAGACTCCACGGAAGCGCCGCGACTCCGAGCGGGCCGAGCGCGAAGAAGAGCTCCGAGACGTGCTCCCAGCGGGCCAGATGCAGTGCATAGTCCTCGATGACCACGCGCTGCACGAACGTGGCCCCCCCCTGCGCGGCGAAGGCGAACCCCCACGGAGCCCACATGACGGCAAGAATCGCGATTCCCATCACGGGGCGGAGGATGCGCAGGCCCCGCACCCCTTGATCGGCGAGCACGAAGGCGCCACACGTCACCAGCGGCATCAAGCCCGCCGGCCCTTTTGCGGAGACCGCCAACCCCAGAAAGGCATAGAAGAGCGCGATCCAGCCACGCTGTCGCGCGGGATCGTCGAGGGCGCGCCAGAAGGCCCAGGCGCTCCAGACGATGAAGGCGGCCACCATGATGTCGGCGAGCACGAGGCGCGCGTGCCAGAAATACCCCGGCGTCGTCGCCAGCACCACGCCGGCCATCAGACCGGTGCGGGTACCGAAGAGCTGGCGGCCCAACAGGGCGGTGCCCAGCACCCCGGCCATCGCGCTGAGCGCCGCCGGCAGCGTCGCACTGAACGTGCTGACGCTTCCGGTCAGGAGCGAGACGAGCGCGATCGCCCAGACGAAGAGCGGCGGTTTTTCGAGGTGCACCTCGTCGGCGATCTGGGGCACGAGCCACTGGCCGGTCTCGAGCATCGTCTTCGCCAGGACGGCGTACCGGGCCTCGTCGGGATGGTAGATCGATCGCTGACCGATGGCCGGCAGGAACAGCGCGGCGGCCAGCAGCAGCGGCAAGAGCAACGAGACCGCGACGCCGGGCCACCCCGAGACCGCGCGCGGGGCCGTCACCACCGGCTCGAGATCGCGCGCGTGCTCGCGAGGCTCGACACCGATGCCGCCGACGTCCTCGACGACCTGGTAGCGGAGGCGCCGCCGCCCCATCCACGCGACGGCCAGCAAGTCGAGGAAGGCGGCGAACGCGCGGTTGCGGACGCTGAACTTGGATCGACCGAACCGGCGCGGGCGGTGGTGGACCGGGACCACGACAACCCGATGCCCGGCGAGGCGCAACAGCGTCGGCACGAAGCGGTGCATGCCTTCGTAGGGAGGCCAGGCCTCGAGACACGCGCGGCGCATGACCCGCAGGCTGCAGGCGCTATCGACGACGTCCTCGTGCGTGACTCGATTGCGGATGGCATTCGCCACGCACGAGGAGACGCGCTTGAGCCACGAGTCGTGGCGGATCAGCCGCGCGCCGACGGCGGCGTCGGCGCCGTCCAGGTGACGCAGCAGGACCTCGAGATCGGCGGGATCGTTCTGCAGATCACTGTCCATGGTCGCCAGGATCTCGCCACGCGCGGCGCGGAGTCCGGCGATGAAGGCCGCCGTCAAGCCGATCTGCCGCTCGAAGCGCAACAAGCGCACCCGCGGGTCGCGCTTGACGAGGCCGCGGAGGACATCCGCGCTGGCGTCCGTCGATCCGTCGTCGACGAAGATGACCTCGACCCTCCCGCCGAACCGCGGGAGGACCCCCAGCAATTCGTCCCAGAGCACCGGCAGGCTGTCCGCCTCGTTGTGCACGGGGAGCACGATCGAGACGGACGGCCGCGCGCGCCCCGGTGCCTCGCTCACCGCTCAGGCCCAGCGCGCGTGCGG
>DASPZZ010000220.1:0-16150 GCA_035635995.1 Binatia bacterium
TCGGTTCGCGCGCGCGCTCACCGCGCTCGGGGTGGCCCGGGGCGACCGCGTCTGCCTGCTGATGACCAACTGCCCGGAGTACATCATCGCCTTCTATGCGGTCGCCCGGGTGGGCGCGGTCGCGAGCCCGATGAATCCCTCTTACCGTGAGCGCGAGATCGAGTATCAGCTCGACGACACCGAGGCCGTGGCCATCGTCGTGCACACGAATCTGGTGCCGCTCGTGGACGCCGTGCGCGCCCGCGCCCCGCACCTGCGACACGTCATCGCGGTCGGGCCCGACCAGTCGCCGGCGCCGCGCGTCCGGAGCTTCACCGAGCTGATCGCGGCCGAGCCGGCGACGCCGCCGGCGCCGGTGACGATCGGCGAGGACGAGCTGGTGGCGCTGCCCTACTCGAGCGGGACGACGGGGCTCCCGAAGGGCGTGATGATCAGCCACCGGAACCTCGTCACCAACAACATCCAGTTCGTCGCGTGCATCCGCATGCGCGAGAGCGACCGGCTGATGCTGTTCCTGCCCTTCTATCACATCTACGGCACGATGCTGATGGGCGCCGCGGTCCACACCGGCGCCACGTGCGTGCTCATGGAGCGATTCGAGCCGGTCGAGTGCCTGCAGCTCGTGGAGCGCCACGGGGTCACCCTCTTCTTCGTGGTGCCGCCGGTGCTGCTCATGCTCTCGAACTGGCCGGAGCTCTCGAAGTACGACCTGTCGAGCCTGCGCGTGACGATGGTGGGCGCGGCACCGGTCGCGCCGGAGCTCGCCCGGCGCTTCCGCCAGCTGACCGGCGTGCCGGTCCTGCAGGGCTACGGCATGACCGAAGCATCGCCGCTCACGCACGTGAACCCGGTCCACGACGAGCGGCTGAACGTCGTCGACTCCGCCGGTCTCCTGGCTCACGACACCACGCACCGGGTCGTGGACATCGAGACCGGCGAGCGCGTCCTCGGGCCGGGCGAGATCGGCGAGATCTGCATCCGGGGACCGCAGATCATGCAGGGTTACTGGAAGGCCCCGGAGGCGACGGCGGCGGCGCTCCGCGACGGCTGGTATTACAGCGGCGACATCGGGTGCGTGGACGAGCGCGGGTACCTCTACATCCGCGATCGAAAGAAGGAGATGATCAAGTTCAAGGGATTCGGGATCGCCCCCGCCGAGATCGAGGCGCTCCTGGTCGAGCACCCCGGCGTCGCCGACGCGGCGGTGATCGGCAAGCCGGATCCCGAGGCCGGCGAGATCCCCAAGGCCTTCGTCGTCCGGAAGCCGGGGCATGACCTCACGGCGGGCGACGTCGTCGCCTTCGTCAAGGGCCGTCTCGCCAACTACAAGATTCCGGGCGAGGTCGAGTTCGTCGACGCCATTCCAAAGACGCCCTCGGGCAAGATTCTTCGGCGGGTGCTGAAGGAGCAGGAGCTCGGCAAGCGCTGAGGCCAAGCATTACTCGCCCGGGATCCACACGGTATCGAGGGCTCGCATGACGAGCCGCTGGCGGGTTGTCGTGATGCTTCCGGCGATGCTGGCGGCGGTCGCCTGCTCCAGCACGGCCGCGCCCTACCGCGAATACGAGATCCGGTTCGAGGGGGCCGCCCGGCCGCCGCTCGACGAGAGCCCGAGCGACGAGGAGCTCATCGACGCCATCGCCTGGCTGATGAGCCACCAGCTCGATCTGCCGTTTCCGGAGGCCATCAAGGCGTACGTCTACGTCAACGAGGCGACGCTCGTCGACGGCCTCGTCAAGATCGCCGGCGAGAAGAGCGACGATGCGTGGGATCGTGGGCGCTTCGCGGCCGGCGTCGCCACGCGCCGCGGCCTGTTCCTGCGGGGCGACTACCTTGCGCGGATGCACCTCGTCGGACGGGCGGGGCTCTTCGCCCACGAGCTGGCGCACGTGAGCCAGAGCAAGCTCCGCGACGGCGGCCGGGGCCGGGCCGCGCAGTGGATCCTCGAGGGACACGCCGACTGGGTCAAGCTCCGGGTGCTGGACCTGCTCGGCTATCAAGGCTACGGCCAGTCGCGGGACGAGATCGTCCGTTCCGTCGTGGGCTCGTCGACGCCGATCACGCTGTTCCCCGATCTCCGGGCGCTCGCCAGCAACGCGCGCTGGACCGCGTCGACGAGTCGGCTCGGCGCCGCGGCGACGTACGGTCAGGCGTTCCTGGCGGTCGACTGGCTCGTGGAGCGCTGCGGCAGCGCGAAGCTCGTGGAGTTCCTCGGGCGCTTCGCGCTCGACTCCAGTTCCCGGGAGGAGCACTGGGACGCGGTCTTCGCGATCCCCTACCAGCAGTTCGTGAGCGAGTTCCGCGCGCGGCTCCAGGGCCTGGTCCGCGCTACGGCGCCGGCAGGAGCGGGCAGCCCGGCGCCGCCGCCGCCTTCTTCTTGTCGATGATCGATCCCGCGTACTTCTCGAGGTAGTGCGTGATCGTCTCGACCCGGATCTTCACCGAGCCGGAGGGCTTGGTCGAGTCGAGGTCCTGGAAGGAAAAGAAGAGCGTGCCCGAGCGCTCGATGATCTGCTGGACCGGCGTGTAGGTCGGCTGGTCCATCCCGCACTCGTAGGACGACATCCGGACCACGCACGCGATCCACGGAATGCGGGCCGCCACCTTGGCGCCCCACAGAATCTCGTTCGTGTTGGAGCTGTAGGACGACGGCCACACGTCGCGGATGTCGAACGCGGACTTGATGTGGCCGCTCCGGATGTCCTCGCCGAAGGCCCAGTCCATCAGGTCCGCGTCGATCGGGAAGTACTGCATCCAGAGGATCGGGTAGCCGTAGGCCTGCAGATCGACCTCGATCTCGTGACCGATGCCGGGGTCCATGTGGTACGGCCGCGCGATCACGAGGAGGCACGCGCGGTTTTCCCGGGCGCACCACTCGAGCACGTCGCGTGACTTCTTGCGAAGGCGCTCGCTGAATTCGCGGAGCGCGCGGAAGCCGGCGTCCGCCGCCCGCGCCGTCTCCTCGTAGGTGAGCCCGGGCAGGGCGTCGCGCATCCCCGCGAAGAGCTGCTTGGGCACGAGCCGCGGCTCGTCGAGCGAGACGAACGGCGTCACGTACTTGATCCCGGCCTCGGCGAACGCGTCCTGCTCCTTGATGAAGCCGGCCTTGATGTTCTCGGGGGCGGCCATGACCCGCGGACAGGTCAGCGACTTGGCCACGTGGCCGCTCAAGAACGAGGGCAGGTTGTAGATCATGGGCGAGAGCAGGATGTCGAGCTTCTGCTTCTGACCGAACACCAGCTCGCCGTAGTGGCCCGAGATGCACTTCACGGGATAGCAGCAGTCCACGGTGCCCCGGCCCTTGCCGAACTGCCGGCCCTGCTCCTCGGAGGTGTCCGACGAGAAGACGACGTTGCGCGCGTCCACGCCGAGCGCGCCGAGGAACCCCATCCAGAACTGATGGGTGGTCCAGAGGTTCAGGACGCGCGGGATGCCGATCCGGAGCTTATTCCGCGGCGGCGGGAGCGGCGCTGACCCGGCGGAACGCGTCCTTGCGAACCATCTCGGCAACGTTAGGGTACTCACGCTTGACCTCCTCGAGCTTCGCCTTCACCACGCGCATCTCGTTGGCGTCCTCGACGAGCCCCTTGGGGCACGAGTTGTTGCTGATGACGCGCTCCCAGCCGGGCGCCAGCGGCACCTTGCTCCACTCGCGACCCTGGGCGCCCGGGAGCTGGACGTCGATGAACGTCCGCGTGCAGTTGATCGGGCACCACTTGCAGACGGTCGCAGCGCTGGTCGTGGTCGTGTAGGTCAGCGCCGCGATCGCGTCGAAGCCCCGGAAATGCGACGCCGCGCCGCGCTTCCGCCAATCGTCGGCGCAGAGCGCGGCGCCGATGGCGCCGGCCTCGCCGGAGTACGGGTGCAGGACCACCTCGGCGTCGGGCACCTTGCCCCGGATGAAATCCACCTGCGCCTTGACCACCGCCATGTTGCGGTGAGTGCCGCCCTGCAGGATGAACTTGCGGCCGGCCGCTCGCAGATTCTGGAGCTGGCCCGCGTAGATCCAGACGTTGACCGGGAGCACCGCCGCCAGCGCGGCCATGATCTCCTCGGCCGACCAGCCCTTGCGCTGCTGGTTGACGATGTCCGACTGGAGGAAGACGCCGCAGCCCATCGTGAGGCTCGGCATGGCCTTGGCCGCGAACGCGCGGTCGGCGTATTCCTCGAGCTTCACGTTGTAGCGCTCGGCCACGCCCTGCAGGAAGGCACCGTTGCCCGACGAGCACTGCGAGTTGAGCCGGAAGTCGGCGACGGTCCCTTGTCGCAGGATCATGATCTTGACGTCGGTGCCGCCGACGTCGCAGATGACGTCGGCGTCGGGATAGAAGTGGAGCGCGGCGGTCGCGTGGGCGACCGTCTCGACCACGCCCATGTCGGCGCCCAGGACGTCCTTCAGAAGATCCTTGCCGTAGCCGGTGAGCGCGAGCGCGCCCACGTTGGTGAACCCGGCCTCGCGCACTTGGTGGAACAGCGACTGGGCGTCCTCGATCGGGTTGCCCTTGCTGAGCGCGTAGCACGAGAACAGGAGCTCGCGGTCCGCGGAGAGCACGACCGCCTTGGCGGTGGTCGAGCCGAAGTCGCAGCCGAGCAGCACGGCGCCGACGTGCTGCGCGCGCGCATCGCCGGCGCCGCAGGTCGGCGCGGGCTTCACGTACTCGCTCACGAACGTCGCCAGGTCGCCGGCGCCGGCGATCAGGCCGCGGGCGCCCTCCTTGGCCTTCGCTTCGTGCTGGCCTTCCTCGACCCACCACGTGAGCTTGTCGCGTCCCTGGTAGACGCCGATCTCGGGCTTCTCGCCCTGGCCGATCTCGATGCAGCCGAGACAGGCGTAGTAGAGGGCCTCGGCGGGGATGTTGATGAGCGAGGCGGGCTCGCGGCCGCCCAGATCGAGCTTCCGCTCGGACCAGAGCTTGGCGAGGTGATGGCGCCACGCCTCCTGCAGTCCCTTGAAGAAGAGGTTGGGGCCGCCGAGCAGCAGCACTTCGGGCACCGGCGTGTTGCCCTTGGTCAGCGTGGCCAGGTTCTGGTAGACGACCGCCTCGAACAGGCTGGCGATGATCTCCTCGACCGGCACGCCGGTCTTCACCAGGGTGTTGGCGTCGGTCTCGGCGAAGATGCCGCACTTGCTCGAGACCTTGTGCAGGGCCATGCCCTCGTAGGGCATCTCGGCCAGACGCTCGCCGGGCACCTGCAGCTTGCGCGCGGTCTTCTCGATGAACGTCCCGGTGCCGCCGCTGCAGGCCGACTGCATGTAGACCTGCTTGGAGCGCCCGGTCCCGGTGGCGGTGAAGAAGATCGTCTTCATGTCCTCGCCGCCGATCTCGGAGACGAAGCGCACGTCGGGATGCTGGCGCTCGACGCAGGCGGCGACCGCGACGACCTCCTGGATGAGCTTGGCGCCGACCTGCGGGGCGATGAAGCCCGCGCCGGAGCCGGTGAAGAAGACGCGGTCGGCGCCGGCCGTCAGGCCCGCCTCGGTCTCCATGCGCGCGAGGAACTCGAGGACCTTCTCGGCCTGGCGGGTGTTGTGCCGCTGATAGTCCTTCCAGCGGACCTTGCCGTCCTCCATCACGACCGCCTTGACGGTCGTGGAGCCGACGTCGACGGCGGAAAGTTTCATCGCCGCCCCATTTTCTTGGCGACGTGGAGGACGAGCTTGGCGGCGGTCCCGGCCGCGGTGCCGTCGTGGGGGATCCGGTACGTCGCCTTCTTCATCTCCGGGTGCGCGTGCAGGTACGCGCGCACCGCGTCCACGGTGAGCCCCGTGCGCTCGAGCGCTGCGTCGAACTCGCGCTGGGCGCGCTTCTTGGCTTCCGTCAGGATCATCTGGCAGCGTGACAGCGCGTGGACCTCGGCGTCGCCCTTGATCTCGAGCGGCGCGTAGAGGATCTCCGGATACTTGCCGATCACGCCGGCCATGGCGCCGATCGACATGGTGTTCGGCATGCACGAGTACGGCGACAGCTCGCAGATCATGTGGGCTTTTTTCTTGTGGTAGGCCCACAGCGTCTTGCCGACCAGCATGTCGCCCTCGCCGCCGTCGAGGTTTCTGTGGAAGTACGGAGCGGCCAGCCGCCGCAGCTCGAACTGGCTCGGCGTCTCGTGCGGCAGGTCGCCCATCGCCCGGCGCAGGCGGTTGACGCTGAGGCGGTAGACGCCCTGGGCCACGCGCCCGAGCCCGAGCTTGAGGCGCGCGTGCTTGTCGATGCCGCTGTAGTCCTCGAAGCGCTGCAGCCCGAGCCGCAGCAGGTAGTCCATCCAGATCGTGATGGCGGCCGGGTAGACCTCGGCCCCCTCGGCCTCCAGCCAGCGGTGGATGTTGTAGTTGGGATCGCCCTCCACCGTCTGGAGGTAGAACTCGCCGGTGATCTTGACCTTCGGCTTCACGCGCAGCCGGTCGACCTCGATCTCGGCGAACTTCTTACGCACCTCGCGCATCGCCCGCGCGAAGTACGGCGTCGTCAGGTGCCAGAGCACCGACTTCCTCGGCGACATCGCCGGCCGGTTGCGGAAGACCTCGTAGAGGAGCTCCACGCTGTCCTTGACGATCGCCTCCGTCTGGCCCGGCAGCACCTCGTACGGGCGGATCTGATACTCGAGGTCCTGCACGAGGTCGGTGCAGAAGATGCCCCACAGGCAGCCGAGGGTCATCGACAGGTTGAGATCGAAGCCGTCGCCCATGTTCTGGTCGAGGTTGTCCTGGGCCATCAGGAACATCCGGAACCGATCGAGCCCGCTGTTCCGCAGCGCCAGCTCGTAGCTGGCGTGGTACTGGCCGAAGCGGCAGGCACCACAGGAGCCGGCCGTGAGGTAGACGTACTTCTTGTTGACCTCCTCGACGCCGATCTGCCTGGACTCCTTCTTGAGGAAGTTGACCAGGTTGCCGGTCGTGAAGCTGGTCGGGCAGCACTGGCCGATGTCGGCGGTCTCGCGACCGGTCAGCAGGTCTCCTTTCGTCGCGACGGGCAGGATCTGCGCGCGGTACCCGCTGCTTTCCAGCACCGCCTGGAGAATCCGCTCGATGCGCCAGTGCAGACCGCCGAACAGGATCGTTACCGAGTCGCGCTCGGCGCGGGTGAAGGGCCGGGGCGTGTAGG
The DNA here is from genome assembly GCA_035635995.1 of Binatia bacterium. Lineage (GTDB taxonomy): Bacteria > Methylomirabilota > Methylomirabilia > Rokubacteriales > CSP1-6 > AR31. The sequence goes on from DASPZZ010000220.1 coordinate 7,101, forward strand.
CACGGTAGTGATCAGTCGCTACGGTTGCCATTCCGTCCTCCATTAGCGAATCGGTCCAACCGGGTCTCGAGAAGCCGCACCGAGGCGAAGCCGGGTAGTCGGCGGATGGTGTCGTCGATTGGTGTGGCGCCATCACCTCGCACTACGTCCGGCCATGGCCGTCCGGCTCCCGGCGCAGGCACTCAGCCGGTCTTGTGGAGCTTCTGGCGCAGGTTCTCGACCTGCTGGTTGAAGGACTGGCCGCCGCGGTCGGTCATCGGCGTCTTGTCCGCCAGCCCGGTGTGGAGCTCGACGAGCAGCGGCCCCTCGTCGGTGAGCATCGACGGCAGGCGGCGCTTGAAGTCGTCGAAATCGGTGACCGCGTACGCCTTCCGGTAGCCGGCGCCCTTCGCCATCTGCACGAAATCGACGATGAGCCCGCCGGGAATCTCCTGGGCGCCGGAGGTGTGGTAGACGCCGTTCTTGAAGAGGAGATGGGTGAGGTTGCGGGGCGCGGCGCCGGCGATCGTCGCCAGAGAGCCGAGCTGCATCAGCAGCGAGCCGTCGCCGTCGAACACGACCACCCGCCGCTCCGGCATCGCGAGCGCCAGGCCGAGCCCGAGCGACGAGGCGCCGCCCATGAAGCCGACGCAGCCGATCGAGAGGTCGTCGGGCGCGATGGTTCGCCAGGCCGGCGAGGTCGTCATGGTCGGCACGCAGATCGCGGCGCCGCGGGCGCCGGCGATCGCGCGCAGCACGTCCTCGGGCTTGATCGCCATCTAGCTGGTCTCCAGACCCACGAGCACCGCCGCCGGCCCGCGCCGCTCGCGGCTCAGCCGGAAGTACTCGGGAATCAGGTGCACGTCGTTTGGACCTTCGAGCCTCGCGTGGGGGACGCCGAACGTGTCCAGCAGCGGCTCGGCGAAGCGGACCATCGAGTGCCGCGACTCTTTCGGGTCGCGATCCTTCTCGCGCTGAAGCAGGCCGATCATGTAGAACATCGGCACGCGCCCGTCCATCGCGACGCCCCGCAGCGTGTTCACCGAGGCGTAGAGCCCGGCGTGCTGGATCATGAGCACGCACGGCTCGCCGCCGATCCAGAGGCCGGCGCCGACGGCGTTGGCCTCGTCCTCGGTGGCGCAGGTGACCACGCGCAGCGCCCGTTCCTTGTCGAGCGCGGCGAGCACCGTCTTCTGATGCGTGTCGGGGACGCTGAGGATCCAGCCGAGCGGCTCGCGCGTGCTTCCGCCGCGGGCCTCGCGAAACGTGTCCTTGAGCGTGTCGATGATCAGCGGCGCAGGAATCGATTCCGGCATCGCGGCCTCCCGTGAGAAGATCGGTCTATCCTACGCCAATCGGCGCGAAGAAAGGACCCCGAGATGTTCAAATCCGTCGTGGTCTCCGTCGCCCTCGTCCTGGCCGTCGCGGCCACCGCCGGTGCCGCCGGTCCCGATCTCAAGAGCGAAGACCAGAAGACGCTCTATGCCCTGGGGCTCGTGATCAGCCAGAACCTCGCCGGGTTCAACCTGAGTCCGGCCGATCTGGAAGCGGTCCTGGCGGGCTTCAGCGATGGGGTGCTCAAGAAGGAGTTCAAGGTGGACGTTCAGGCCTACGCGCCGAAGATTTCGCAGATGCAGGCCGCGCGCGCGGGCGCGACGGCCGCGGTCGAGAAGAAGACCGGGCAGGCCTTCCTCGACAAGGCGGCGGCCGAGAAGGGCGCGACGCGCACGGCCTCGGGTCTCGTCATCACGACGATCAAGGCCGGCACCGGGCCCTCGCCCAAGGCCACCGACAAGGTGAAGGTCCACTACCACGGCACGCTCGCCGACGGCTCGGTCTTCGACAGCTCCGTCCAGCGCGGCGAACCGGTGACGTTGCCGCTGGGCAACGTGATCAAGTGCTGGACCGAGGGCGTGCAGCTCATGAAGGTCGGCGGCAAGAGCAAGCTCGTGTGTCCGTCGGACATCGCGTACGGCGACCAGGGCCGGCCGCCCGCGATCAAGCCCGGCGCCACGCTGGTGTTCGAGGTCGAGCTGCTCGAGATCGCCAAGTAGCTATAAGCCCCTGGGCACGCGCCCCGCAACCGCTCGGACCTTGCCCGGAGCGGCGAGCCACATCGCGATCGCCGACACCACGCTGGCGCCGATCGCGAGCCAGAACGCGAGCCCGTAGTCGCCCGTGCGGTCGTGCAGCGCGCCGGCGACCCAGGGACCGATCGCGCCGCCGACGATCGACGCCAGGCTGAGCATGCCGAAGATGGCCCCGTAGTGCTTGCCCTGGAACAGCTCGGCCGGGATCGCGCCGAAGACCGAGGCGAGGCCGTAGCCGAGCACGCCCTGCGCGGCGACCATCAGATAGAGCAGCGCCGGCGTCGGGTGCTGTCGCATCACCAGGAGCAGCGCGTAGGAGCACACGAATCCGACGCAGGCCAGCGTCCAGACCCACTCGCGCCCGATCCGATCGGAGAGATGACCGAGCGCGATCTGGCCGACGATGCCGGTGAAGCCGACGAGGCCGAGCGCGTATGCCGCCACCGCCGGCGCGAAGCCGATCTCGATCAGGTACTTGGTCTGGTGCACCTGCACGGCGTACCACGCGAAGAGGCCGCCGATGAATCCCACGGCGACCCACCAGAAGCGCGCGGTGCGCATCGCGCGGGCCAGCGTCCAGTCGACCGACGCCCAGGCGTGATCGACGACGTTCGCGGGATGCCGGCCGCCGCCGGCCGTGCCCTCGGGCGCGCGGTCGCCGTCGGGCAGGAGACCCATGTCCTCGGGGCGCCGGCGCGTCAGCAGATTCAGCGGCGCCAGCGTCGCGACGACGAGTGCGGCCATCGCCACGCACGCCGTGCGCCAGCCGGCGCCGGCGATCATCCGCTGGAGCCACGGCAGGATGATGATCGCGCCGACGCCGACGCCGGAGAACGCGATGCCGATCGCGAGTCCGCGCCGCCTCACGAACCAGTTCGGCAGGAAGAGCGCGTGGCCGGTGTAGCCCAGGCACACGGTGCCGCCGGCGACGAGCACGCCGAGCGTCAGGTAGAGATGCCAGGGGGCCGTCACGAGCGGCGCCAGGCCGAGCCCGGCGCCGACCATCACCACGCCGAGCAGCATGACGGCGCGCGGGCCGCGCCGGTCCATCAGCCGGCCGAGGACAGGGCCGAGGATCGCCGAGGCCAGGAAGCCGAACGAGAAGGCGCCGGCCGTGAGCCCGCGCGGCCAGCCGAACTCGTCGAGGATCGACGGAAACAGAAGCGAGAAAGCCGTGCGCGCGTTGACGCCGACGCCCATGGTGACGAAGGCCACGGCGACGACGGACCAGCCGTAGAAGAATGGGACGAGGGGGCGGCGCATGCGAGCCAGAAGATTCTACTGTATGATCCGCTCTGCCGTCCCGAGGAGGCGAGTGATGCTGGGCGACATCGTCGAGCTGAGCGTCGTGGTGCGCGACCTGGACGCCGCGGTCGAGCGGTTCACGAGCCTCTTCGGCCTCAAGGTGCATCATCGCGCGGAATCCAAGGAGTTCGGGTTCAAGAACGCGATCCTGCCGCCGGGAATCGGCCACATCGAGCTCTTGCAGCCGACCGATCCCGACCAGCCGGTCGGTCGCTTCCTTGCCAAGCACGGTGAGGGCGTCTACCTCGTGGGGTTCGAGTGCCAGGACATTCCGGGGAGCGTCGAGCGATTGAAGAAGGCCGGGGTCTTCGTCGAGCTCCGCAAGCGCGAGACGTACGCCTGAGCATGCCGACCTTCCGCTTCGAGCTCGGCGAGCTGCCGCCGGAGGCCGAAGCCCTCCGCGCGGAGGTGCGCGAGTTCCTGCGGCGGGAGCTGGGCGACGCCGCGCCGGTACGGCGCGCGCACTCGTGGGGCGGGTTCGACCGCGAGTTCAGCCGCAAGATGGGCGCCCGCGGCTGGATCGCGATGACGTGGCCGAAGCGCTACGGCGGCCACGAGCGCAGCGCCCTCGAGCGCTACGTCGTGCTCGAGGAGATGCTCGCCGCCGGCGCCCCGGTGTCCGCCCACTGGATCGCCGACCGCCAGTCCGGGCCCTTGCTCCTGCGCTTCGGCACCGAGGCGCAGCGCCAGAAGTTCCTGCCGGCCATCGCGCGCGGCGAGCTGTCGTTCGCGATCGGGATGAGCGAGCCCGACTCGGGCTCGGACCTCGCGTCGTTGCGGACGCGCGCCGAGCGGGTGCCCGGCGGCTACCGGGTCAACGGCACCAAGGTCTGGACGAGCAACGCGCATCTCGCCGACTACATGATCGCGACCTTCCGCACGCACCACGACCCGGCGAAGAAGCACGAGGGGCTCACGCAGTTCCTGGTGGACACGAAGCTCCAGGGCATCACGATGAGCCCGATCATCGATCTCGCGGGCGCGCACCACTTCAACATGGTCGTCTTCGAGGACGCGTTCGTGCCCGAGGACATGCGGGTCGGCGAGGAGGGCGCCGGCTGGAAGCAGGTGACGACCGAGCTCGCGTTCGAGCGAAGCGGGCCGGAGCGGTACTTGTCGACCTTCGCGCTGCTGCTCGAGCTGATCCGCGAAGTGGGGAAGGACCCGGGCGAGCGCGCCGCCGCCACCGTCGGGCGCCTCGTCGCGCATCTGACGACGCTGCGGCAGATGTCGCTGTCGGTCGCCCTCATGCTCCAGGCCGGCGAGAACCCGAATCTCGAGGCGGCCGTGGTCAAGGACGTCGGCACGACCTTCGAGCAGGAGATTCCCGAGGTCGTCCACGCCTTGCTCGGCGTCGAGCCGACGATCGACTCGGGGAGCGATCTGCAGCAGGTGCTCGGCTTTCTCATGCAGCGGGCGCCGTCGTTCTCGCTCCGCGGCGGCACGCGCGAGATCCTGCGCGGCATCATCGCGAGAGGGCTGGGGCTCCGGTGAACGAGCTGCGGACGATTCTGGGCGACGTCGTCACGCGTCTCTTCACCGACCTCGCGACGAAAGAGGTCGTCGAGGCCGCCGAGAAGGGCGAGTGGCCCGACGCCCTGTGGCAGGCGGTCGAGGAGAACGGGCTGACGCTGCCGCTCGTCTCCGAGGCGAAGGGCGGCGCCGGGGGCACGTGGGGCGACGCCTTCGTGGTGACGCGCGCGGCCGGCCGCCACGCGGTGCCGCTGCCGATCGCCGAGACGATCGTCGGCTCGTGGCTCCTGTCGGAGTCCGGACTGGACGTGCCCACGGGACCGCTGACCGTGGCGCCGGTGCAGCGGGACGACCGGCTGCGTCTGGCCCGCGCCGGCGGAGGCTGGCGGCTCAGCGGCACCGCCGCCCGCGTGCCGTGGGGCGGCGCGGCTGGCCACGTCGTGGTCGTCACCGAGTCCGAGGGACGGACGATGGTCGCGCTGGCGACACGGGGCGCCGGCGTGGTCACGCGCGACCAGAATCTCGCCCGCGAGCCGCGCGACACGCTGGCCTTCGACGCGGCGCCCGTTGTCGCCGCCGCACCCGCGGGCCCGCGCGTTCCGGCGCGCGCGGTCTGGCTCTACGGCGCCCTGGCGCGCTCGGCCCAGATGGCGGGCGGCCTCGATTACCTTCTGCGCCAGGCCTCGCAGTACGCGACGGAGCGGCGCCAGTTCGGCAAGCCGATCGGCTCGTTCCAGGTGATCCAGCAGAACCTCGCGGTGCTCGCCGGCCACACCGCGGCCGCGGGCACGGCCGCCGCCCACGCGTTCCGCGCCGCCGACCGCGGCGATCCGGCGTTCGAGATCGCGGTCGCCAAGGTGCGAGTCGGCGAGGCGGCGGGCGTCGGGGCGTCGATCGCCCATCAGGTGCACGGCGCGATCGGCTTCACCTACGAGCACGCGCTGCAGTTCGTCACGCGGCGCCTCTGGTCGTGGCGCGCCGAGTTCGGCGGCGAGGGCGACTGGGCCGCCGAGCTCGGGCGCTCGGTCTCGGAGCGCGGCGCCGACGCGCTCTGGCCGCACCTGACGGCCCGATGACCATCGAGAACGGAGGCGTCCCTTCGTGAAGATCACCGACGTCACGCTGACCCTTTTCGCCTGGACCGATATTCCGGCGACCACGTACGGCCGGCACACCGGCCGATTCAGCGGCAAGAGCCAGCTCGGCCTGCTCACGCTGAAGACGGACGACGGCGTCGAAGGCAACGCGTTCTTAGGCTCCGCGCAGCGCGGCGCCCACCTGGATGGCGAGTCGCTGATCCAGTTCCTCAAGCCCGTCGTGATGGGCCAGGATCCTCTCGACCGCGAGCGTCTCTACCAGGGGCTCTGGCAGCGGAACCGCGCGACGACGCTGCGGGCGATCGGCGCGGTGGACATCGCCCTCTGGGACATCGCCGGCAAGTTCGCGGGGCTGCCGATCCACAAGCTGCTCGGCACGTATCGCGACAGCGTGCCGGCGTACGCGAGCTCCGCCGTCCTGGCCTCGAAGGAGGCCTACGCCGAGGAAGCCCTGAAGTTCAAGGCCGAGGGCTGGACGGCGTACAAGATCCATCCGCCGACGGACCCCAAGGTGGACATCGAAGTCTGCGAGGCGGTCCGCCACGCGGTGGGCGAGCGCTTCACGGTCATGCTCGACTCGACGTGGGCGTACCTCTACCCGGACGCGCTGCGGGTGGGCCAGGCGGTCGAGCGGCTCGGGTTCCACTGGTACGAGGATCCCCTGGCCGACGACGACATCTACAACTACGTCAAGCTCAAGCAGAAGCTCGCGATCCCGATCCTCGCGACCGAGTACGCCCCCGGCGGCTTCACCGCCTTCGCGCCGTGGCTCACGGCGCAGGCGACCGACTACCTGCGCGGCGACGTCGCCGTGAAGGGCGGGATCACCTCGCTCGTGAAGACGGCGCACCTGGCGGAAGCCTTCCACATGAACTTCGAGGTGCACCACGGCGGCAACTCGCTGAACAACGTGGCGAACCTGCACGTGATCATGGCGATCAGGAACTGCGAGTTCTTCGAGGTGCTCCTGCCGTCCGGGGCGCAGAAGTACGGCCTCGTGGAGGACATCGAGGTCGACCGGAGCGGGCGCGTGCACGCGATGAACCGTCCGGGGCTCGGCGCCGCGATCGACTTCGGGCTGATCGAGCGGAAGAAGACCGCCGTCCTGACGTAGTCCCGGTGCGCCCGATCCAGTTCGACCATATTGCGATTGCCGTCCCGCGCCTGAGCGACGCCCAGACGGTCCTCGTCGGCGAGCTCGGAGGCGAGCCCACCTTCGGCGCCTGGAGGTCCTCGAGCCCGCGGGCCCGGACGGATTTCTGCATCGCTTCCTCGCCGAGCGCGGTCCGGGGATTCATCACGTCACGTTCACGGTCCCGAGCCTCGTCGAAGCGTGCGACCGCGCCCGATCGCACGGCTATTCGATCGTCGGCTACGACGATTCCGACCCGGAGTGGAAGGAGGCGTTCCTGCACCCCAAGCAGGCGCTCGGCATCGTCGTGCAGCTCGCCGAGTCGGGCCCGCCCTCGAGTGGTGAGAGCCCGCTGCGCTGGCAGCCGCCGCCGGGGCCGAAGAATCCGCCGACGCCAGTAACCATGCTCGGCATGCGCCTGCGCGCCCACTCGCGCGAGCGCGCGCAGACGCAGTGGGGGCGAGTCATTCGAGGCGAGCCCGACACCACGCCGGACGGGACGCTCATCTATCGCTGGCCGGGCTCGTTCATGCGCATCGCCGTCGAGATCGATCCAGGCCACGACGAAGGGCCGATCTGTATCGAGTACGCGAGCCGCCGTCCGGTCGCGCTGCCCGAGGGCCCGCACCCGGTCCTGGGCGCCGTGTTCCGGAAGCGCCCGATCAGCTAGCCTCGCCGCGGCCTTGTCCCGCCTCCTTCTGATGGGCTATGTTCGATGTGACGGGAACGAAAGGGGCGGTTTGAATGATCAGCGGTGCGATCGCTCGTCCCCTCGTCGTCCGCGAGACGGGCCCGGCGGATTCGCCGAAGCCGCGCCTTCTCGACCGCGTCCGCGCGGCCCTCCGGGCGCGCCACTACAGCCGGCGCACCGAAGAGGCGTACGTCGCGTGGATCCGCCGGTACATCTTCTTTCACGCGAAACGCCATCCGGCCGAGATGGGGGCGCCGGAGGTCACACGGTTCCTCACGTCGCTGGCGGTGGAAGGCCAGGTCGCCGCCTCGACCCAGAACCAAGCTCTGGGCGCGCTGCTTTTCCTCTACCGCCAGGTGCTGGAGGTCGACCTGCCCTGGCTCGATGGGATCGTGCGCGCCAGGCGCCCCGAGCGGTTGCCGGTCGTCCTCTCGCGCGACGAGGTGCGCGCAGTGCTCCAGCGGCTCGACGGCACGCCCCGTCTCATGCCCTGGCTCCTCTATGGCGCTGGCCTTCGCGTCCTCGAATGCTGCCGGCTCCGGGTCCAGGACATCGATTTTGCGGCGAACCAGATTGTTGTCCGCAGCGGTAAGGGCGACAAGGATCGCGTGACGATGCTCCCCGCCGTGACGAAAGCGGAGCTCGCCCAGCACCTGCAGGCGGTTCGGGCGCAACATCAGAGCGACCGCGACGCCGGCGCCGGGTGGGTCGAGCTCCCCATGGCGTTGGCCAGGAAGTATCGGAACGCGGGTCGCGAATGGGTCTGGCAGTGGGTCTTCCCGGCCACGCGCGTCTATCGTGACCGGGTCACCGGGGAGCTCCGCCGCCATCACCTGCACGAGTCGGTCCTGCAGCGGGCCGTCAAGCTCGCGGTCCGACAGTCCGGGTGGCCAACGGGCCAGCCCGCACGCCCTGCGTCACTCGTTCGCGACGCATCTGCTCGAGGACGGCCACGACATCCGGACCGTCCAGGAGCTGCTTGGGCACCGCGATGTGAGCACGACGATGGTCTACACGCACGTCCTGAACCGCGGCCCGGCGGCGGTCCGCAGCCCGGCCGACCGGATGTTCCCTTCGTGAGACGGCTCGCGGCGTTTCCGCCAAAGCCTGCCAAGATATGCTGCACGGTCGCGCAGCGTATCCCGGTCACGACCGCAGGCGTGTTGATGATCCAAAGCGGGGAGAACAAAAGGCGAACGGTTGACATCCGGCGTGAGTACAGCGTCGCAATAGCTGCAGGGACGCGCAGCGTTTACAGTGCTATCGAGACCGGGCCATCCTGG
>DASPZZ010000221.1:0-5585 GCA_035635995.1 Binatia bacterium
GTGATCGAGATGGCGCGAGCCCTCGGTCTTCAGGGCCAGCTCGCGCCGGTCCCCGCGATGGCGCTCGGCGCGTTCGAGGTCACGCCGCTCGAGCTGGCTCGCGCGTATCTTCCCCTGGCGAACGGCGGCGCTCGGCCGGCCGCCGTGTCCGGGATCCGCACGGTCCAGTTCGGCGACGACGAGGTCAAGCCGGCCGGCACCGAGGAGGCGGCGCGTGTCGTCTCGCCCGCCGAAGCCTGGCTGGTGACGTCGTTGCTCAAGGGCGTCGTGACGTCGGGGACCGGGAGCGCGGTGCGCGCGAGCGGACTTCCCGACGTCGTCGCGGGCAAGACCGGCACGACCAACGACGGCCGCGACGCGTGGTTCGTCGGCTACACGCCACGACTCCTGGCCCTGGTCTGGGTGGGCTTCGACAGCGGCGAGCCGCACGGCATGAGCGGGGCCCGAGCAGCGCTCCCGATCTGGCTGGATTTCATGAAACAGGCGATCGACGCCTATCCGCAGTCGGATTTCGAAGTGCCCGCCGGTATCTCGTTCTCGGACATCGACGTGACGAACGGCAAGCGGGCCGCTCGAGCGTGCCCCGTAGTCGTTCGGGAAGCGTTCCTCACGGGCACCGAGCCCCCGCTGTGCGACGAGCACCGCGGCGTCATCGATCACGTCGTGAACGGGTGGAATCGCCTGACGGAATGGTTCCGGCGTCCAGCACGGGAGCCCAGGGAAAGTACGCCTCAGGGCGATCGCTGACCTGTTGCGATCCTGACGGGTCGCCGACATCCGTGTAAATCTTACAAAGTATTTCTTGCCTGAACCCGTGTCGATCTTGCCTAGTCGGCAGGCATCCGCGAGCTCGAATCTCCGTAGAATCAAATAGTTAGCGTCATGCGACCGGGCCCTGGCACGGCCGATGCTTACCCGGGCGGCACCAGCGAAGACTTGATCGATCGGGAGGGGCATCGTGCGGATACTGGCCGGGCTCGTGGCTCTCGGAATGGCGACGATCGTTGCCGTCTCGCCGGCCTGGGCGCGTGTCGTCCGCATGCAGACCGTCGTGAGCCTGACCGATCGCTCCGATCCAGCAGTCAAGCAGGCGTTGAGGGAAGCGTTCGATACCTCTCTGCGCGGCGCTGTCGCCATGGGCTTCTCGCGCATTCGGGTGGACGCGATCCAGGTTCTCCAGGACACGGTGGTTCTTGCGACGGTTGCGACGGACGGGGACGACGATGACGAGGCTCCTGAGAACGCGAGGGACCAATGAACTCGACAAAGACGATGATGTGCGGACGCTGTCACGCGCTCCGGTGGGTGGAAGACTGGAGAGAGAATCGGGACGAGATGATGTCGATCAAGCTCGGTCCCTGCGGGCATCGGGTCGAGCTCGCGGCGCGGCTCGAATGGACGATCCCGTCGTGGCCGGAGCCGCAGGTACGGCTCGTTCACGCGAGGCCGGCGCGCGCCGGTATCGCGACATCATGAGCAAGAGTCCGCTGGAGTACACTGAGGCCTCGAGCGCCGCCCCGCCGGGTGGCTCGCGGCCCGACTCGAGCGCCTCGACCGCGCCGTCCGAAGCGGCGGGAGCTTCCGTCGCAACGGAGCGCTTTGGCCATGCGGACCGGATGAAGGATCACCGAATCCTGGTCGTGGACGACGAGCCCGCCTCGCGCAAGGGGCTTCAGGAGCTCCTGACGGTGTGGGGTTACGACGTGTCCGCGGCCGGCGATGGTCAGGAAGCGCTCGATCGCGCCGCCGTCCGTGCTCCCGATCTCGTGATCGCCGACCTGGTCATGCCCGGAATCGACGGGCTGGAGCTGCTCGCCCGGCTCAAGCGCGACTATCCGACGACGGCCGTGGTCTTCCTGACCGGCCAGGGAAGCATCGAGACCGCCGTGCAAGCGATCAAGGACGGCGCGTACGACTACCTCACCAAGCCGGTCGACCCAACGCGCCTTCAGGTGCTGCTCGACCGCGCCCTGGAGCGTTCCGAGACAGCCCGCGAAGTCCAGCTGCTGCGACGCCAGCTCCGGCAACGGGGCGCGTTCGGCCGGCTCCTGGGTAGCTCGCGCGGCATGATGGAAGTCATGCGGCAGGTGGAGGTGTCCGCGCCCACGGACGCGACGCTCTTCATCGCCGGCGAGAGCGGCACCGGCAAGGAGCTGGTCGCCCGGACGGTCCATGAGCTGTCGCCGCGTCGGCGGGGGCCGTTCGTCGCCGTCAACTGCGCGGCCATTCCGGAGACGCTGCTGGAGAGCGAGATCTTCGGTCACGAGCGGGGCTCGTTCACCGGCGCCGTCGAGCGACGTCAAGGCTGCTTCGAGCTCGCCGACGGAGGCACCCTGTTCCTGGACGAGGTTGCGGAGATGCAGCCGGGGACGCAGGCCAAGTTTCTCCGCGTACTCCAGGAGGGCCAGTTCCGCCGTCTCGGTGCCAAAGCCGAGATCCGGGTCAACGTCCGGGTCGTCGCGGCGACCAACAAGGAGCCGGCGAAGGCGCTGGCCGACGGCACCCTGCGCGAAGACCTTTACTATCGGCTCAACGTCTTCGCCATCGCGCTGCCGCCGCTGCGCGACCGGCTGGAGGATCTCTCCGATCTCGCCCAGGCGTTCGTCGAGGAGTTCAACGACCGTCACGGCCGCAACGTCCGGGGCGTCGACGAGGGCGCGCTGGACGTCCTGCGGCGACATCGCTGGCCGGGTAACGTGCGCGAGCTTCGCAACGTGATCGAGCGATCGGTCATCGTCTGCTCGGGCGACGTGGTCCGCGCCGAGCATCTCCCGCCGCTGGGCGTTATGAGCGAGCCCGTGACCACGGCGACCGAGGCCGACCTGGTGTTGCCGGTCGGCACGACCGTCGAGGATGCCGAGCGGGAGTTGATTCTTCGGACCCTCAAGCAGACGGGCGGCAACAAGACCCGCGCCGCCGAGATACTGGGCATCAGCCTCAAGACGCTCCACAACAAGCTCCACAAATACAACGCCTGAAGCGCATGCGTCTGACGCTTCGCGCGCGGCAGGTCCTGGCGCTCGCCATCGTGGTCCTGCTCGTCGTCGTGGCGTCGACGGTCGCGCATCTGGCGAACGTGGCCCGGCTTTCCCTCGCCGCCGCGGCGGACGAGGGCGAGCTGATGGCGCGGCAGCTCTATCACCAGAGCTCGCGCGTCGTCGCCGCCTCGCCGACGCCCTCATCGGCTCTCTTGTGGCAAGACCCCGGCATCCGCGCCCTGCTCGAGGGCATGATCGGCTACTCGCGCACGGTGGTCTATGCCGCCGTCGTTGATCCGGCCGATCGGATCCTCGCCCACAGCAATCCCAAGCTCGAGGGCGAGATCTTGCCGCCGCGGGAGAGCCTCGAGCGCCTGAAGTCGCGCTCGACCCTCGCGATCGTCGCCTCGCTCTTCGGGCAACCCGAGGTGTACGAGGCACAGGTGCCGATGCGTCTGGGCGAGCGCCCGTTCGGCACCGTGCGCGTGGGCGTGTCGACCAGCCTCCTCAAGCAGGAGCTGACCCAGGCCGGGCTCTATAGCGTGGCGGTCGCGCTCGCCGCGCTCGGCGTCGCCGTCGCGGTCGGGCTCGTCGTCGGCCGTCTCTTGCTGCAGTCGCTCCGTAAGATCGCCCAGGGGATGGAGCGGCTGGCCCGCGGCGAGTACGGCGCCACCGTCGAGCTGACGCGTGACGACGAGCTCGGAGAGCTCGCCGCGCGGGTGAACCAGCTGGGCGAGCGGGTCCACGCGGAGCAATCGCACTGGCAAAGCGACCGGGCGCGGATGGAAGGCATCCTCGACAGCCTCGAGGACGCGGTGGTCGTGTTGAATGCGAAGCGCGAGGTCGTGTTCTGCAACCAGGCCGCGGAGGGACTGCTCGGCCAGTCGAACGATTCCAGCGACCGGGGCCTCTCGGGCCTCCTGCCGGCCGATCATCCGCTGGCGCCGGTGGTGACCGAGCTGTTCGACGCCGGCATCGAGCGTCGCAACGCCGCGGTGAAGGTCCGTTGCCCCGACGGACAGTCTCGCGAGCTCGCGGTGTCCAGCTACCGGATCCCGGACGGCGACCGGGCGGGCGGCGGCGTGCTCGCGCTCCGGAACCTCGAGCCGGTCCGCGCCGTGCAATCGCTCGTGACGTACTCGCAGAAGCTCGCGGCCCTCGGCAGGCTGACGTCCGGCGTGGCCCACGAGGTCAAGAACCCGCTCAACGCGATGCGGATTCACCTCGAGCTCTTGAAGGCGCGCCTGGGCGGGGGGCAACCGGCGGTCCGCGAAAACCTGGACGTGATCGCTCAGGAGATCGTGCGACTGGATCGTGTCGTCCAGGGTTTTCTGAAGTTCGTGCGTCCCGAGGAGATTCGGTTGGCGCCGGTCCGGGTGGAGATGCTGCTCACGGAGGTGGCGCGGCTCATGGCACCCGAAGCGGCGGGCGCCGGCGCGCGCATCGCCGAGGACGTGGTGCCCGAGCTGCCGCCGGTGGCCGGCGATGCGGAGCTGCTCCAGCAGGCGCTCACGAATCTCGTGACCAACGCGATCCAGGCGATGCCGAAGGGCGGGACCGTCACGCTCGGCGCCCGCGTCGGACCCGACGGCGCGGTCGAGATCCGCGTCGCGGACGAGGGCGTCGGCATTCCGGCGCACGACCTCGAGAAGATCTTTCGCCTGTACTACACGACCAAGTCGCAGGGATCGGGGATCGGGCTCTCGATGGTCTATCGCATCGTGCAGATGCACGACGGCCGAATCGACGTCGAATCCGAAGTGGACCGCGGTACGGTCATGGTCCTGACGCTTCCGGTGGCGTCGGGAAGCCTGCAGGCGTGAAACGGCGAATCCTCCTTCCGGTCTCGGCGCTGGCGCTGCTGTCGGGCTGCGCGACCGACGCGGTCGTCAAGACACCGCCCGCGCCCGCGACCACCACCAGCCCCACACCGCCGCCGGCCGCCCCGGCTCCGCCGAAAACCGGCGCCACCCCGCCGGCGGGCCCGCTGCGGCCGGAAGTGTCGGCCGCGGAGGAGCAACGGCTGCTCGAGAGCACGCGGCAGAGCATCGGCGACGTCACCCGAACCGTGGACGAGCTCGAACGGCGCCCGATGAAGCCGCCTCAGCAGGAGGCGCTACGGACCGCGAAGAGCTTCATCGACCAGGCCCGCAGCGCTCTCGACCAGCGCGACTATCAGCGCGCGGCCAACCTGGCCGGCAAAGCTCGGGCGCTGACCGACGATCTCGCCAGCGCGACCAAGTAACTCGTACGAGGTAGTTTTTTCATACTTCTCCCGGCGTAGGGTCCCCGCGTCTCCACGCGGCCTGCGGTTTCCGCTACTTGGCGCCCACCGTGACCCCGTGTGCGATGCGGGCACGCTCGTTGCTCCTGAGATGGCTCAGGAGATCGACATGTCGCTGAGCATCCTCGTGGTCGAGAGAGAGCGCCACGCCCGGGAAGGGCTGCAGGCGATCCTGTCCGCCGACGGTCACGACGTCGAGGTGGCCGAGGACATGTGGGCGGGGTTCGCGTCGATCTTCTCGAAGCCGTACGATCTGCTCTTGCTCGACGACAACGTCCAGTCGGAGCGTCACGTCGCCCTGAACGTCCTGGACCTTCTCCGAT
>DASPZZ010000222.1:0-1547 GCA_035635995.1 Binatia bacterium
CCTTGTGGAAGCCCTCGCCGACGATCTGATCGCCCTTCACCACGACCGCGCCGACGAGCGGATTCGGGCTCGTGCGTCCCGTCGCGCGTGCCGCGAGACGCAACGCCCGGCGCATGTATTGGAGGTCTTCGGGATCACCCATCCACTGCTAGTCTCGCCCAATCTCTCGGCTTCGCCGAGAGAGCGCTCAAGGCTGGCGGACTCGCTCCTCGCGGCTGAGCCGCTCGTCGCTCGGCTACTCTGACGCCCGCGTGACCACCGATCTGGGCATCCCCGCCACCAGCGCCGGCGATGAGCTGCGCGATTCGGCCCTGCGACAGCTCGCGAATGCCGCGAAGGCGTTGAACCTCGACCCCGGTATGCACAAGTTCCTGCGGACGCCGGAGCGCGCGCTCATCGTCTCGGTCCCGGTGATGCTCGAGGAGGGCCAGCTCGAGGTCTTCACGGGCTATCGGGTACAGCACTCCACCGGGCGCGGCCCGGGCAAGGGCGGCATCCGCTTCCACCCCAGCGTCACGCTCGCGGAGGTCGAAGGACTCGCGATGCTCATGACCTGGAAGTGCGCGGTCACCGACCTTCCGCTCGGCGGCGCGAAGGGCGGCGTCGCGGTCGATCCGCGAAAGCTGACGCGCCGCCAGGTGGAGCGGCTCACGAAGCGCTACACCGCGGCGATCCTGCCGATCATCGGGCCCGAGCAGGACATCCCGGCGCCCGACGTGAACACCGATGAGGCGACGATGGCCTGGATCGTCGACACGGTGACGATGATGACCGGCAAGCACTCGCCAGCCGTTGTCACCGGAAAGCCGGTGGAGCTCGGTGGATCGCGCGGCCGGACCGAGGCCACCGGGCGCGGCGTCGCGTTCGTCACCCTCGAGCTGCTGAAGCGGATGGGGAAGCGCCCCGAGGAGACGCGCGTCGCGGTCCAGGGCTTCGGCAACGTCGGCAGCATCACCGCGAAGGCGCTGGCCGAGGCGGGCTGCAAGATCGTCGCGATCTCCGACGTGAGCGGCGGCTACGCGGCGCCCGGCGGCATCGACATCCTGAGGGCGATCGAGCACACCAAGATGCATCCGCAGCGGCTGCTCGAGGGATTCCCCGGTCTCTCGAAGATCTCGAACGAGGAGCTCCTCGCGCTCGACGTCGACGTGCTCGTGCCCGCGGCGCTCGAGGGACAGATCACGGCGACGAACGCGAAGGGCATCCGCGCCAAGGTCATCGTCGAGGGAGCGAACGGGCCCGTGACCAGCGAGGCGGATCGCCTCCTCACCGAGCGCGGCGTGACGATCGTGCCCGACATCCTGGCCAACGCGGGCGGCGTGGTCGTCTCGTACTTCGAGTGGGTGCAGAGCCGTGCCGGCTTCTACTGGGAGCTCGACGAGGTCGAGCGGCGCCTCGAGATCTATATGCGCCGGGCGATGGACCTCGTGCTCTCCACCGCCAAGACGTACGACTCGACCCCGCGCGAGGCCGCCTTCATCGTGGCCGTCGACCGCGTGGCGCGGGCCATCGAGCGGCGCGGCATCTTCCCTTAGGCGATGGCACCG
>DASPZZ010000223.1:0-1901 GCA_035635995.1 Binatia bacterium
TCCTCGCGCTTCTTCCTGTCGATCTCCTTCGCCTGGCGCTGGAAGAGATCCTCGACCTCCGGCAAGACGCCGTAGGCATAGCGCCCTTCCTTCGTGGCGAGCCCCTCGATGCGCGTGGCCGCGTTACCGCCCGCGCCCTGCGCGCCCATCACGATGCCGCGGATCTTTTTTTCCGCCCAGGTCGCCAGAAACGCCGCGCGCTCCATCGTGCGCACGCGCGTCCGGATCCCGACGGCGCCGAGATTGCCGCCGATCGCCTCCGCCATGGAAAAATAGGGTGGGTTCGGCGTGAGGTCGCCGGCGTCGAAGCCGTTCGGGTAGCCGGCCTCGACCAGGAGCTGCTTGGCGCGCTTGGGATCGTAGGGGTGCGGCTCGATCGGCAGCGCGAACTCCATGTGCCGCGGCACGATGTTGCCGGTGACGCCGGCGAAGCCGAGCTGCTCGGCCTCGTTCAAGGTCTTCCGGTCGATCGCGTGGCTCGCGGCCAGGCGCACCCGCCGGTCGTGCCAGGGAGACTTCGGGTCCCACTGCTCGGTGAAGTCGAGGAAGAAGACGGTGTTGGTCCGGACGGCGGTGAGCTTGAGCCCGGGTGTTCGCCGGATGTCCTCCGCTACCGGGCCGCCCAGGAAATACACGACGTCGGCGTCGCCGCGCTTGAGCGCGGCCGCCCGCGTCGTCTCGTCGGGAACGCTCTTGAAGACGAGCCGCTTCACGCTCGGCACCTTCCGCCAGTAGCCCTCGAACGCCTCGACGACGATCTCGACTCCCGGCGTCGAGCTGACGAACTTGTACGGCCCGGCACCGATCGGCGCTTTCTTGAAGCCCTCGTCGCCGACCTTCTCGACGTACTTCTTCGGAACGATCCAGCCGGCGCCGGTCGCGGTGGTCCCGTAGAACGTCATGAAGTCGGGCCACGGCTCCCTGAGCACGAACCTGACCCGGCGCGGGTCGACGACCTGCACGTCCTTGACCTTCTCTTTGAGCAGCTTCGCGGCGCCGCCCTTGTAGCGGTCGAACGAGAACTTCACGTCCTCGCCGGTCACGGGCTCGCCGTTGTGGAACTTGGCGTTCTGACGCAGCACGAACGTGTAGGTGAGGCCGTCCTGTGACATCGACCAGGACTCGGCGAGGCTCGGCGTGGTCTGGCCGGCCGGCATCGGCTTCACCAGCGCATCGTGGATCGCGTAGAGGACCTTGAACGGCGTGATCGCGGACTCGGTCTCGCCGGGATCGAGCCAGCGGGGCGCCAGGGTGACGTGGAAGGCGTAGATGACCTGGCCTTCCGGTGCGGCCGCCTCGACGCAGGCGGCCGGGATGAGGAGCGCGCCCAAGACGAGAAGCGGCCATGCGGCCGCGAGCGATCGAGACCACCGCCTCACGACGAGCCTCCCTGTGAAATCACTCAGACGTCCTGGTCGCGCGCCCTAGACGCCCGCGCGCTTGAGCACAACGCCGATGTTCTGCGCATCCGCCTTGCGGGTGCCCGCGTCGACCTCGCGCACGATGTCGACGGTCGCGGCGGAGACCGGCGTGGGCACGCCGCGCTCGCGGCCCTGCGCCACGACGTAGCCGTTCATGTAGTCGATCTCGGTCGGTCGCCCCTTCGTCACATCCTGTCCCATCGAAGAGCGCCAGTTGCGTCCGCCGGCCGAGGTCGGCGTGAGCATACGGTCCAGCGTGTCGTAGACCTCGCGGCGGTCGGCCGCCGCCCACTGCTCGGCGGTGGTGCCACCGAATTTCGGCACGCGATACCCGAGCGCCAACCCGACCCGCGCGGACTCGGCGCCGAGGTGGATCGTGATCGCCCGGCCCACCTCGCTCGAGGCGATCTCGGACGACCCGAGCCCGGACATGGCCTGCACGGGGTTGCCCGTGGCGTTCGCGCAAAGCTTGGCCCACCG
>DASPZZ010000224.1:0-2141 GCA_035635995.1 Binatia bacterium
AGCCGGAGAGTCGCGAACATGTCGTTCCCCCTCACCGCTCGCTCGGCTGCAAGGCGAACACCACGTGGCGGAAACTCAAAGAATTGCGAGCTTGACGGGGCGGATCGGCGCAGATTGACAAGCGCTTGCCAGTGTCTTGACACTAGGTGGGCATGACGCGATCGCTCGGACGAGCCCTCTCGCAAGCCCTCGTCGAACGCTTCTCGCAGCGGGACATCGCCCAGCGGCTCGGAGCCGCCCTGCCGTTCGTCACGGTCGACCCGGACGGGCGGCCCCATCCGATGCTCCTGTCGTATCTCGAGATCAGGGCCTACGACACGAGAACGGTGGGGCTCGTGATCGGCGCCGGAACCCGCAGCGCGCGCAATCTGGCCGAGCGCGGCGCCGCGACGCTCCTGGCGATCGAGGCCGACGTCACCGTCTACGTGAAGCTCTCGACCGTCGACGGTCCCCTGCCCGTCGGGGACGCGGGCGAGTACGGACTGGGCTACTTTCTGCTCGAGGTCGACGAAGTGCTCGAGGACGCTGCCGCGGAGTGGGAAGGCGGCATGCGGATCACGAGCGGTATCCGCTACGCGCCGCCGCCCACGCTCGACGAGCCCTGGGCGCGCGCGACCCTGGCAGCGCTCGCGGAGCCCCGAGCCCGCGCCTGACTACTTCGGGGCGTCCCTGGGGGGCGTCTCCCTGGGAGGCTCGGTCGGACGCGGTCCGCGCCGCGGCGCCTCGCCGGGAGATCCCTCGCGCTCCTGATAGAGGCCGATCGTCACCTCGAGCTCCGTCTCCTGACCCTCGCGCAGCAGGACGACGCGAACCTTCTTCCCGACCGGCATGGACGAGACGACTCGCTGCAGGTCACGCGGCGACTCGAGGGTCGTTCCGTCAATGCCGAGAATCACGTCGTCCGCCCGCATGCCGCCCTTGTCCGCAGGCTCGCCCGGCATCACGCTGCGCACCAGTACGCCCTTGGGCTCGCGGAGCTTGAGCCGGCCGACATCGTCATCGGTCACCTCGGCGATGGCGACGCCGAGCCATCCCCAATCCACGCGACCCTTCGAAGCAAGCTGCGGCAGCAGCATCTTGACGAGGTTCGAGGGGATCGCGAAGCCGATCGTGCCGTTCCGCGCCGCCATGCTGTTGACGCCGACGACCTCTCCCGACACGTTCACGAGCGGTCCGCCCGAGTTGCCGGGGTTGATCGCGGCGTCGGTCTGGATGAAGTCGAACCCCGGCGCCGCGACCGTCAACGGAGCCCCCTTGCGGCTGACGATCCCGAACGACACGCTCTGCTCGAGCCCGAACGGATTGCCGAGTGCGAGCACGAGCTCGCCGACCCGCAGCCGGTTCGAATCGCCGAGCGGGAGCGCGGTCAAGCGCGAGGCGCCGTCGATCTTCAGCAGGGCCAGGTCCACGCGGGCGTCGCGACCGACGACGGAGGCCGTGAATCGCCGCCCGTCCTCCAGACGCACCTGAATCTGTCCCGCGCTCTCGACCACGTGGGCGTTGGTCACGATCAACCCGCTCGGGTCAATGATGAACCCGGACCCGGTGCTGCGGCGCGGCTCGCCCGGCTCATCGCGGGCCGGCTCGTCCTTCGGCGCCGTCGCGCGCTGCTGGACGCGGACGTAGACGAGTCCGGGCTTCAGGCGCTCCGTGAGGTCGGCGAGCTGTGTCGCGACCCGGGCGAGATCAGGCGGGACCGCCGTGTCCGAGCTCTCTCGCCAGAGCTTGGGCCCGGCGGCGGTCGACGGACCCGTGCATCCACTCGCGAACGCGGCGAGAACCACCAGGACCAGCACGGCGCGGCCGGACGACGCGGACATCGAAATCCTCCCCCGCAGCAGTATACGCCGCCGCGGGGTCGGCGGATCGCGCGGCCTCGGGCCTAGCGACTGACCTCGCGGATAAGGTGGGAAAGCTCTGGAATGATGAGCTTCTCGAGCGCGAGGCGGCACGCGTTGGGCGAGCCGGGCATCGAGACGACGATGCGGCGCGCGTGCACGCCGAGCTGGGCGCGCGACATCATGGCGGCGGCCCCGATCTCCTCGAAGGAGAGCATCCGGAACAGCTCGCCGAATCCGGGCAGGCGCTTGTCGAGCAGCGCCTCGATCGCTTCGTAGGTCGAGTCGCGCGACGTGATGCCC
>DASPZZ010000225.1:0-3575 GCA_035635995.1 Binatia bacterium
CGGCAGCCCGGTGCGCGCCACGTCGGCGACGTGCAGCGCGCGATAGACGGCCTTGCGCCGCGCGACCTCGAGCATCTCCGGAGTGATGTCGACGCCGTCGATGGCGACCGAGCAGCGCCCCGTCAGCCATACGCCGATCCGTCCGGTGCCGCACGCCAGATCGAGCACGAGGCGCGACGCCGCCCAGTCGACCGTACGCAACGCCTCGAGCAGGCGCAGGTCCATCTCGTCGAGGACGGTCTGCTCGTACGTGCGGACCCATTCGCCGTAGCCCTCTCGGACGTCGACGACCGGATAGCCGCGCCTGTCGTAGATGGAATGGTCCACGGCTCAGTCTCCTCCCCGTGTCCACCCGAATTCCTGGAACCATTCGCCTCTCGCGAAGTTCTCCAGCGCGGCGCGGACGTACGGGATCGTGTCGTCCGGCGGCTTCGACACGGGTGCCCATACGAGCTCGGAGCACTTGTCGCTCTCGACGTTGCGGGGCGCCTCGGAGCCGAGGTGATACGCCAGGAAGAAGTCGACCCGTTCGTCCCCCGATTTTCGGTGCATCACGCCGACCACCCGAAGCCGCTCGCGTGAGAGCTCGATGCCCACTTCCTCGCGGGTCTCGCGGATCGCCGCCTGAGTAACGGTCTCGCCGGCCTCGACGTGACCGGCAACGACGCTCAGCTTTCCGTCCTCATAGCCGGTATTGAAGCGGCGGAGAAGGAGCACGAAGTCGCCTCGTAACAGAAAGACGTGCACGGCCAGGGGAAACGTCGAGCGCATCTGCGGTCAGCCGCGCCCGGGCGGTCCGGCGATCATCATGTCGGCGCGGAGCGCGCGCAGCCTAGCCGGCATGGCGTGGCGCCTGGCTCTCGACCCGTTCGGTCACGAGTCGCTCGGCCGGCCGCAGCTGGGACATCGCCGGCCGGGCCCGAGATTCGGCTGGCCGCAGGAGGGACACCGCCTCGTCGCCCGATGGGAACGTTCGTACGCGACTCGCTGGCCTCCGAAGATGAGCGCCATCAGGGCCTTCTTGAGTCCGCCCCAGTCGCTTCGGTGTATCGGCGCGTCTGGCGGTAACAGCGAGAGGCAAGCGAGTCCGAGGACGAGGGCAAAGGCCGCCAGGTAGTGGACATACCGGGGAAGCCAGAAGCGCGTTCTGACCGCAAACCGGAACGCCCCGACGGCGGCAACGGCGAGGACCACCGCTACGCAGCCGGCAGCTCGGACAGGATTCGTTCGATTTCATCACGACCAGGAACTCCAGGCCGACGAGCGATCCGACTCCCGCAACGACGATCCACGCGTAGATGGCGAACCGAACGCGCCGATCGGCGGGCTCGCGGCACGACGCCAGGCTTCGGTCTGCGCTACGGTTGCCGGCTCCAGCGCAGATCGGGCTCGCGCGCGGCCTTGGTCTGGTCGAGGCGGCGCACCGGCGTGGTCAGCGGCGCGTCGTGGATCACCGCCGCGTTACTCTCCGCCTCGCGCGCGATCTGGATCATCGCGTCGCAGAACTGGTCGAGTGTCTCCTTGGCCTCCGTCTCGGTCGGCTCGATCATCAGCGCCTCCTCGACGATCAGCGGGAAATAAGTCGACGGCGCGTAAAAACCCAGGTCCAGGAGGCGCTTGGCGATGTCGGTAGCGGTGACGCCCAGCTTCTTCTGGCGGCGGGCAGACAGAACACATTCGTGCATGCAGGGGCCCGGCACCGCGACATCGTAGTCCTGCTCCAGCCGCTTCATGATGTAGTTCGCGTTGAGGATCGCGTTGTCGGAAACGGCGCGGAGGCCGTCCGGGCCCATGGTCCTGATGTAGGTGTAGGCGCGCACGAGCATGCCGAAGTTGCCCCAGAAGGCCTGAAGCTTGCCGATCGACTTGGGCCGCTTCCAGTCGAGCGCGTAGGCGTCGCCGTCCTTCGTGACCACCGGCACCGGCAGGAACGGCTCGAGGTGCGCCTTGACGCCGACCGGGCCGGCGCCGGGGCCGCCCCCGCCGTGCGGGGTCGTGAAGGTCTTGTGCAGGTTGAAGTGGCACACGTCGAAGCCGAGGTCGCCCGGGCGCGTGATCCCGAGGATCGCGTTGAGGTTGGCCCCGTCCATGTAGACCTGCACGCCCTTGGCGTGGCAGAGCTCGATGATCTCGACGATGCGCGGCTCGAACATCCCGAGTGTGTTCGGCACCGTGATCATGAACGCCGCCACGTCCGTGTCGACGGCGCGGGCGAGCGCGTCCACGTCGACCTCGCCGTTGGGCCGCGACTTCACCTCGACGACCTCGTAGCCGGCGATCGCGGTCGACGCCGGATTCGTGCCGTGGGCGGAGTCGGGGATCAACACTTTCGTGCGCTTCTCGCCGCGCGAGCGGTGATACGCGCGAATCATGTGTACGCCGGCGAATTCGCCCTGGGCCCCGGCGGCGGGCTGGAGCGAGACGGCGTCCAGCCCGGCGATCTCGGCGAGGTCCCGCGCCAGCTCGTGCATGAGCTGGAGCGCGCCCTGCGCGAGCGTTTCCGCCGCCAGCGGATGCAGGCGCGCGAAGCCGGCCAGCCGCGCCATGTCTTCGTTGATCCGTGGGTTGTACTTCATCGTGCACGAGCCGAGCGGATAGAAGTGCGTGTCGACGCCGTAGTTCATGCGCGAGAGCCGCGAGTAGTGGCGGACCACGTCGAACTCGGAAACCTCCGGCAGCGCCGGCGCGTTCTGGCGAAGGTGCTTCCCGGGAAGGAGCTTGCGCGCATCTGCCTCGGGCACGTCGGCGTCGGCCAGCGACCACGCGACGCGCCCGGGCGAGGACAGCTCGAAGACCAGCTTGTCGTAGGCGGCCGCGGCCGTGTGCGCCATCACGCTACCGCCTTCTCGAGCGCCGCCGCGAAGGCGTCGATCTCGGCCTTCGTGCGCTTCTCGGTCACCGCCACCAGCAGGCAGTCGGCCAGGGCGCGGTCGAAGGTCTTGAGCGGCACGCCGGCGAGAAAACCTTGCTTCGCGAGCCGCGTCACCACGCGCTCGGGCGGCTTGGGCAGCTTCAGCACGAACTCCTTGAAGAACGGCGCGGCGAACCGGAGGGAGACGCCCGGGATCCTCGTGAGCCGCTCGGCCGCGTAGTGGGCCTTGGCGGTCGAGAGCTCGCCGACCCGCACGAGCCCGCGACGGCCGAGCGTGGCGAGGTACACCGTCGCCATCAGCGCGCACAGCGCCACGTTCGTGCATATGTTCGAGGTCGCCTTGGCGCGGCGGATGTGCTGCTCGCGCGTCTGGAGCGTCAGCACGAAGCCGCGCGCTCCGTCGCTGTCGACGGTGGCACCCACGAGCCGCCCGGGCATCCGGCGCACCAGCTCCTTCTTGGCGGCGAACACACCGAGGTTCGGCCCGCCGAAGCTCATCGGCACGCCGAGGCCCTGCCCCTCACCGACCACGATGTCGCCGCCGAGCTTCCCCGGCCCCTCGAGCACACCGAGATTCACGGGATCTGCGACGACCACGAGCAGCGCGCCGGCCGCGTGGGCGATCTCGGCGGCGGCAGCCACGTCCTCCAGGCAGCCGTAGAAGTTCGGCGTCTGGATGACCAGCGCCGCGGTCTTCGCGCCG
>DASPZZ010000226.1:0-29037 GCA_035635995.1 Binatia bacterium
TGGCCTCGACGCCGGTCGACATCTACATCCAGGACACGTACTTCATCGTGGCGCACATCCACTACGTCGTCTTCGGCGGCTCGATCTTCGGCGCGTTCGCCGCGATCTACTACTGGTTCCCGAAGATGTTCGGCCGGATGATGAACACGGCCCTCGGCCATCTGCACTTCTGGCCGACGTTCGTGTTCTTCAACCTGACCTTCTTCCCGATGCACATCATCGGAGTCGGCGGGCAGATGCGGCGCATCTACAACCCGACGCAGTACGAGTTCCTCCAGCACCAGCAACACTGGAACGTGTTCATCACCTACAGCGCGCTGGCCCTCGGCATCTCCCAGATTCCGTTCGTCATCAACTTCTTCTGGTCGCTGTTCGCCGGAAAGAAGGCGCCGCTGAACCCGTGGAACGCCAACACGCTCGAGTGGACGGCGCAATCACCGCCCCCGCACCTGAACTGGGGCCCGACGCTGCCGACGGTGTATCGGGGTCCCTACGAGTACAGCTCGCCGGAGTCGAAGGAAGACTTCCTGCCGCAATCCACGCCCCCGGTCGGGGCCGCCGGAGCGCGGCGGCACTGATCGAGACGGAGAAACCGGTGGCGTACCGTCTGGCGCTGGCGACCCTGGCCGCGACGTGTGCGCTGATCCTCCTCGGGGGGTTGGTCACGAACACGGGCGCGGCCCTCGCGGTACCCGACTGGCCGAGCACGTTCGGCCACAACATGGTCCTCTTCCCCTGGTCGCGGATGGTGGGCGGGATCCTCTACGAGCACTCTCACCGGCTGATGGGCGCGCTCGTCGGCCTGCTGACGCTGGTGTTGGCCGGCGTGCTGTGGCGCGAAGGCGGCCGGCTGCGCCGGCTCGGGCTCGTCGCGGTGGCCGTGGTCATCGCGCAGGGCGTGCTGGGCGGCCTGCGCGTCGTGCTCCAGGAGGAGACGCTGGCGATCTTCCACGGTAGTCTGGCCCAGGCCTTTTTCGCCCTGCTCGCGGTGATCGCGCTGCTCACGGCTCCCCGTGGGCGCGTCGCCGGGGCTCGGGTCGAGCCCGCCCTGAAGGGATTGACCGTGCTCGCGGCCGCGCTCGTGTACGCGCAGATCGTGTTCGGTGCGCTCCTGACCCACGCGGGCCGCATCGACCTTCACCTGACGGGCGCTGTCCTGGTGTTCGCCCTCGTGCCGATCGTCACCGCCCAGCTGCGCCGGACCGGTGACGTCGTGGCGGCCCCGGTCTCGCGGCTCCTGCTCGTCCTGCTCGGCACCCAGCTCCTTCTCGGCGTCGGGAGCTTTCTGGCCCGGTTTTCACCGTTCTGGATCCCCGGCGAGCAGCTCACCGTCGTCGCCTTGCCGGTGGCCCACCGATTGGTCGGCAGCCTCATCCTCGGCGCCATCGTGGTCCTCGCCGCAAGAGTCTCGACCCCCACCGCGGAACCCGAGCCAGCCGATCGGGCGCAGCCCAGCCAGATCTCCGAAAGGACCGATGTGAAGGGAAGGGCCGATGTAACGGTTGACCGGGCGCCGCGGAGCCAGGCCGCGTCTGTCTCAGGCCACCCCGGGTCCAAGCCGGCCTCATGGCCCCCGCTACAATGACCCGGGTCCCGACCGAGGCCATCGTCGTCACGCTCGCGCGCGAACGCCGTCGCGTCGTCGCCGACCTGATCGCCCTCACGAAGCCGCGCGTCGTCCTCATGGTTCTGGTGACGACGGTCGTGGGGTACTACGTCGGGCTGACGGGCGCGCCGGGCTATGCCAGGCTCGTGCACCTGCTGATCGGCACGATGCTGGCCGCCGGCGGCACGCTCGCCCTGAACCAGTACTGGGAGCGAGACGTCGACGCCCGGATGGAGCGCACGCGCGTGCGGCCGCTGCCCGAGGGCCGGCTCGCGCCGCTCGAAGCGCTCCTCTTCGGCAGTTCGGTCACCGTCGCGGGGCTCGTGTACCTCGGCGCGTTCGTCGGGACGCTCGCGTTCCTCGTGACCGCGGCGACGACCGTGCTCTACCTCTTCGCATACACGCCGCTCAAGCTCCGGACCCCGCTCTGCACGATCATCGGCGCGGTGCCCGGCGCGTTGCCGCCCGTGACGGGCTGGGTGGCGTCGCGGGAGGACTTCGGGCTCGGCGCCTGGGTGCTGTTCGGCATCCTGTTCCTCTGGCAGTTGCCGCACACGCTCGCCATCGCGCGCCTCTATCGTGACGACTATGCCCGGGCCGGCGTCCGGCTCCTGCCCGTCGTCGATGCCGAGGGAACCAGCACCGAGCGGCAGATCGTGACCGGCTGCCTGGCGCTGCTCGCCGTCAGCCTGCTGCCGACGCTGATCGGCCTGGCAGGCCCGATCTACTTCGTGGGTGCCTTCCTGCTCGGCGCCGGCTTTGTCGCCCTCGGGACTCGCCAGGCGCTGACACCGTCCGCCGGCGCCGCCCGGCGCGTCCTGTTCGCGTCGCTGCTGTACCTGCCGGCCCTCCTCGCCCTGCTGGCCTTCGACAAGGTATGACGAGCGACGCGCGGAACCGGCAGACCCTGCGGGTGCTCCTGATGATCATCGGCGCGCTCGTCGTCTCGGCGTTCCTCGTCGGGATTCGCTGGTGACGACCCTCACCGTCGAGCGCCCGCGACGCATCAACGGCCACCGGCCGCCGCCGCCGCCACCGACCGGAGGCGGCGACGGTCCCGAGCGAGAGCCGGGGCCCCGACGCCCGCTCGACAACGTCCGGCTGGCGATGCTGTTCCTCATCTGCGGCGAGGTCATGTTCTTCGGCGGGCTCGTCTCCGCGTTCCTGGTCTTGCGAGTGACCGCGGCACAGTGGCCGCCGCCGCTCCAGCCCCGCCTGCCCGTCGGCGTGACCGGCGTCAACACGCTGGTGTTGCTCGCCTCCAGCGTCGCGATGGTGGCGGCGATCCGAGCGCTCGAGCGCGACGACGCGCGAGCGCTCGTGCGACGACTCCTGGTCACCGGGGGGCTGGGCGCGGCGTTCCTGCTCGTGCAGGGATACGAATGGGTCCGCCTCGTCGGCTACGGGCTCACCGTCTCGTCGGGTGCCTACGGCTCCACCTTCTACACGGTGATCGGGACGCACGCGGCGCACGTCGTCGCGGCGGTCGTCTGGGTCGGCGTCTCCGCACTGCTCGCCGCCGGCGGCCGGTTTGCCGACGGGCGGACCGGCCCGGTGCGGGCGTGCGCGATCTACTGGCACTTCGTCGTCGCGCTGTGGCCGATCCTCTACGTGACGGTGTACCTCGTATGAAATCCTGGGGATGCGCGCTGCTGGCCCTGGTCCTGACGCCGCGGTCGGTCCTGGCGTGTGCGACGTGCATGGCGTCGCCGTTCGGCGACCAGACTTATACCTGGCCGTACCTCGGTCTCATCCTGCTGCCGTTCGGTCTGATCGCCGCCGTCGTCGGCATCCTCGCGTACCACGCCGGCTATCACCCGCGGACCATCGCGCGACGCCTCGTCGCCCGCTTCGCCGCAAAAGACGATCCGGAGATCATCAAGGAGACGACATGAGTCAGGTAGCCTCGATGCACGGGGCGGTGGAGCCGGCCGAGTCGCCGCTCACCCCCGAAAGCTGGGGAAAGCTCGGCATGTGGATCTTCCTGGCGGGCGACGCCGTCGGCTTCGGCACGCTGCTCGCCGGCTATGGCGCGATGCGGGCGACCAGCGCCGACTGGCCCTCGCCCTACGAGGTCCTCGGCATCAACCTGACCGCCTTGATGACCTTCCTGCTCATCTGCTCGAGCGTGACGATGGTGAAGGCGCTCGAGTGGCTGGGCAAGGGGGACAAGGCCACCGCGATCAGATTCCTCTTCTTCACCGCGCTCGGCGGCGCGATCTTCGTCAGCCTGCAGGCATACGAGTGGACGCACCTGATCCACCGGGGGCTCCACATCAACGGCAACCCGTGGGGCGCGTCGCTCTTCGGCACGTCGTTCTTCCTGGTCACCGGCTTCCACGGCCTGCACGTCACCGCCGGCGTCATCTACCTGCTCGCCATCATGAGGGTCGTCGCCCGGCGCCCCTCGCCCGCGGCGAGCTACAACGCGGTCGAGATCACCGGACTCTACTGGCATTTCGTCGACCTCGTCTGGATCATGGTGTTCACCTTCATGTACCTCCTGTAGGGGGTCGAAGCGATGGCGACGGCAGAGCACAAGCACCCGAACTACATGGCGATCTTCTGGTACCTCGCGATCCTCACCGTGATCGAGATCGCCGTGATCTACATGCCGCTGGCGAAGTTCACGATTGGCGTGCTGCTGTGCGCCTTGGCACTGGGCAAGGCGGTGCTGGTCGCGATGTACTTCATGCACCTGCGGTTCGAGACGCGCAGCCTCGGCCTGGTCGCCATCACGCCCCTCGTGATCGCCACGCTGCTGATCTTCGTGCTGCTGCCCGACGGGTTCGCGGTCATGAAGCGCACGGTCGGCGTCAAGGCGGCCACGACCGAGCCCGCGAAACCCTGAGTGGCCCGCTCAGAGGCCGGCGGCGTGAGCGATGGAGTCGCAACGACTGGCCGACCGGGTCGCGCGGGCCCTGGGCCGGGCCGTCCGCCTGCGTTGTCCCCGCTGCGGGATGACCCCGCTCTTCCGGGGCTGGTTCCGGATGGGCGAAGCGTGCGCCCTCTGCGGCCTGCGATTCGAGCGGGCGCAGGGCTACTTCGTCGGGGCGATCTACATCAACTACGCGGTGACCGCGGTCATCGCGATCGGGGGCTTCTTCCTGCTCTGGGGCCCGCTGGGCCTCTCCACGCGGGCGCAGCTCGCGGTGCTGGTGCCGATCGTGGTCCTCTTTCCGCTGTGGTTCTTCCGCTACAGCCGGAGTCTCTGGCTCGCCCTGGAGTGGTCGATCAACGGCGAACCCTGAGACGCCTGCGCGCGGCGGCCGCCGGGGTGCTCGTCTCGCTCCCGCTGCTCGCCGCTCCGGTCGTCGGCTATGAGGTGGTCACGGTGCAGGACGGCGGCACCCTCGCGGGCTCGGTGAAGTTCGTCGGCACCCCCCCGAAGCTCGACCCGATCGCCGTGAACAAGAACCGTGACGTCTGCGGCGAGCACAAAGCCTCCGAGGCGCTCGTCCTGTCCGCCGATCGTGGCGTCAAGGGCAGCGTCGTCCTCGTCGAGGGGATTGCGCGGGGCAAGAAGGGCGGGGCCGAGGTGGTGCTGGACAACCACCAGTGCGTCTTCGTCAGCCACGTCACGGCGGTCGCCCTGAAGGACCGCGTGGCGATCCGGAATTCCGACTCGGTCCTGCACAACACCCACGGATTCCTCGGCAAGCCGACGGTGTTCAACGTCGCGCTGCCGACCAAGGGGCAGATGATCGAGGTCACGAAATATCTCAAGAATCCGGGCGTGATCCGCGTGCTCTGCGACGCCCACCCGCACATGTCGGCGTGGATGATCGTGCACGACAGCCCGTACTTCGCCGTCACGGACGACAAGGGCAGCTTCCGGATCACCGACGTGCCGCCGGGGACGTACAAGGTCACGATGTGGCACGCCGGCTACCGGCCCAAGGGCGCGGACAAGGACGGCCGGCCGCTCTACGACGAGCCGCGGACGATCACGAAAGAGCTGACGATCGCGCCGAAAGCGACGGCGACGGTCGAGTTCGAATTACGCTGAGCCGACAGAGGGGGACTCCATGTTCAAGCACATCTGTGTCCCGGTGGACAATTCGGACTACTCGAACCGCGCCATCGACCTGGCGGTCGAGCTGGGCCGGACGTGCGGGGCGAAGCTCACGGGCATCCACGTGTACGCCGCGCGGCTCCACGACTACCGGTTCAAGCAGATGGAGTACACATTGCCCGAGGAGTACAAGGACGAGAACGAGCTCGAGCGCCAGCGGAAGATCCACGACTCGCTGATCGCGATGGGGCTCCAGCTCATCTCCGAATCGTATCTCGACGTGATGGCGCGGAAGGCGGCGGAGGCCGGGCTCGCCTTCGAGCCCAAGATGATCGACGGCAAGCACTACAAGGTCCTCATCGAGGACTGCCTCGCCGCCGACTACGACCTCGTCGTCATCGGCGCCCTCGGCATGGGCGCGGTGAAGGACAGCCAGATCGGCTCCGTGACCGAGCGGTTCGTACGCCGGGTGGCGTGCGATACGCTGATCGTGCGGAACGCCGACGCCCTGAAGGACCAGGAGGGCGCGATCGTCGTCTGCCTCGACGGCTCGCCGCAGTCCTTCAACGGTCTCAAGCTCGGCATCGGGCTCGCGGCGGCGCTCCGCCGGCCGCTCCAGGCCGTGGCCGTCTACGACCCGTACCTCCACTACGCGATGTTCAACGGCATCGTCGGCGTGCTGAGCGAAAAAGCGTCGAAGATCTTCCGCTTCAAGGAGCAGGAGCAGCTGCACGAGGAGATCATCGATACGGGGCTCGCCAAGATCTACCAGTCGCACCTCGAGATCGGCCGCAAGCTCGCCGCCGACGCGGGGGTGGAGCTGGCCATCACGCTCCTCGACGGCAAGTGCTTCGAGAAGATCCTGACCTTCGTCCGCAAGGAGCAGCCGTGGCTCCTCATCCTCGGACGGGTGGGCGTGCACTCCGACGAAAACGAGGTCGACCTCGGCTCCAACACCGACAACGTCCTGCGACTGGCCCCGTGCAACGTGCTGCTCACGGGCGGCAAGTTCTATCCCCCGCTCGACGTGAAGGCCGAGGAGATCATCTCGTGGACGGAGGAGGCGGAGGCGCGGATGGAGCGGGTGCCACCCCAGGTGAAGGGGGTCGCCCGCACGGCGCTGCTGCGCTACGCGATCGAGCAGGGACACACCGTCATCACCAACAAGGTCATCGACGAGGCGATGGCGATCTTCATGCCGACGCGGATGGCCGAGCGGATGCAGATCCTCGCCGAGGACGTGGCGGTCGCCAAGCTGCGCGCCGAGGCCCAGCCGGCGACGGCGATCTGCTCCGTCTGCGGCTACACGGTCAAGGGGCCCAACCCGGTGGTCACGTGCCCGGTCTGCAGGGCCGCCCCCGACAAGTTCCAGCTCATCTCGAAGGAGGCGGTGGAGGCGATCGCGACCCAGGAGGGTGGCATCGAGGCCGAGGAGACGATGCCGGGCGTCCAGGTGAAGTGGTCCGCCGAGGCGCGCGACGCGCTGCGAGAGGTGACCGACGCCTATCTCCGCCGCCGCGCGAAGGCGCGGATCGAGAAGTACGCGCGCTCGCGGAAGATCCCGGTCATCACCTGCCAGCTCGCCCTGCCGATGATCGAGGAGACCGTCGGCCGTGAGAAGCTCGGCGCGGGCTGGGACACGCTGCTCGCGAAGACGAAGTTCGAGCCGGCCGAGCTGCCCGGCACCCCGCCGGCCGACGGCGCCACCGGCTTGGGGTGGACCGAGGAGGCGACGGCACGCCTCAATCGCGTCCCGGCCGGGTTCATGCGGGACATGACGCGCGAAGAAGTCGAGCGGGTGGCGGGCGCCAAGGGCGTGACGACCATCGACCTCGCGGTCTGCGAAGAGGGCATCGGGCACGCTCGCGAGACGATGAACGAAGTGATCGCGGGTTACGTTTCGAACAAGAAACCGCGATAAGCGGAGGCGAGGGGGTGGGGGCCCCGCGGGGGTACGCGAGCGGCTGCGTCACCCACTCGCCCGAAGCGCAGCTCTTCGAGCTGCGGACGGGACGAGGGGGTCCCACTTCGCCGCTCGCGTACCCCCGCGGGGCCCCCACCCCCTCGACTCTGCTTCTCTGGATCCCGACCGGCATGCCCGCGCCTCTGTCCTGGGGTCTCTCGTCGTGACGGACTCGACCTCCGGTCACGAGGCGGCGCCGGTGTCCGCGAGCTCGACAGCCGCCACGGCGTACACGGCGTATTCGGTGTCGTGGAATCTCACGCAGCGGTGCAATCTCGAGTGCTCGCACTGCTACATGTCGGCGTTCGCGGGCGCCGACACGCGAGGCGAGCTGTCCACCGACGAGTGCCGCCGGGTGATGGACGAGATCGCCCAGGTCAACCCCAACGTCTTCCTGATCCTCACCGGCGGCGAGCCCCTGCTCCGGAAAGACATCTGGGACATCGCGGCTTACGCGTCGGAGAAGCGGTTCACCACGGTGCTCGGCACGAACGGCGTGCTGCTGCGCGAGCGGGAAGCGCATCTGATGCGGACGCACGGCGTCCTCGGTGCCTCGATCAGCCTGGACTCGACGGACCGCGCCAAGCACGACGCGTTCCGCCGCCTGCCGGGCGCCTGGGAGGCCGCGGTCCGGGCCACCCGCGTGCTGACCGACACCGGGCTCGATTTTTCCCTGCACATGTCGGTGACCGATTGGAACGTGGGTGAGGTGCCGGCGATGATCGACCTGGCCAAACAGCTCGGCGCCAGGGTGCTGAACTTCTTTTTCCTGGTGCGTACCGGGCGCGGGAAGAACCTCACCGACATCGATAGCGCGGCCTACGAGCGCATCCTCGGCTACCTCGCCAGGGTCCAGGGGGTCGGCTCCGGTCCCCCGTCGTTCGTGAGGACCCTGCTCGGAATGGGCGAGCGGCGCCCGCCGGGCGGCCCGCAGACGTTCGAAGACCCGTGGTCGGCGGCGGTGGGCCGTACCGACGGGCTGCTCATCCGCGCCAAGTGCGCCCCGCACTTCCGGCGCGTCCTCTACGAGATGAATCCGTCCTCGCCGCTGCTCCGGAACTACGCCCACGGCTCGTGTCCGGCCGGCAAGTACTACTGTCGCATCACGCCCGAGGGCGACGTCACGCCGTGTCCGTACATGCCGGTGACCGCGGGCAGTCTGCGCGAGCGGTCCTTCGCCGACCTGTGGCGGGCCGCGCCGGTGTTCGGTGACCTGCGCGACCCCAAGCTCGGCGGCCGCTGTGGTACCTGCGAGTTCGCGAAGATCTGTGGTGGTTGTCGCTGCCGCGCCTATGCGACCTACGGCGACTACCTCGCCGAGGACCCGGCGTGCGCCTACCAGCCCGGCGCGCACGGAGGCGAGCTGATCGACCTGCCGGCGTCGCTGACGTTCGGGCTCCCGGTCGACTACCAGCTCGTCTGGGACGAGGAGGCGCGCGCGCGCCTTCAAGCGATCCCCTCGTTCGCGCGGGGCATGGTGATCAAGGCCGTCGAGGCCTACGCCCGCGGCCGGGGCGAGACGACCATCACGAAGGAGCTCCTCGCCGACGTCCGCTCGAAGTGGGGCTCCCGCTTCCGGCCCCGATCCTGATGGATCCGTTTCGCCTCGCCGCTCGCGCGTACCTGGTCTACGGGGTCATCTATTGGATCGGCGGTCTCTATCTCGCTGTGCAGGGAGTCGGCGTCCGCGGCGGGCGCATGACGCAGCCGGGCGTGGCGTGGATCGTCCTCGGGCTCGTCTTCGTGGCGGCGATCCCGTATCTGCTCGTGCAACGTCGAGCGTGGTTCGAGCGCTGGATTCTCTCCCGCCGCGACTTCGCGCGGGTTCTCACGGCGCTCATGGCCCTGCGGGCCTGGCATGTCCTGAGGGTCGCGCTTCGCCCGGAGAACGCCAGCGTGCCCGCGCCCTGGGGCGGCGAGATGACATTCCGCGCCGGCGCGATCGTGTTCCTGGTCGTCACCGTCGCCGCGCTCGTCCTCGTGGGTCGAGCGGCCTGGACGAAGGAGGCTGCGTGAAGCGCTACAAGGACATCGCGGGCGACGGCGGCTCGAACATCGCGGGCCAGGTCGAGGCTCAGCAGGGCCGGCTCAAGCAGCGGCTCGAGTCCGTCCGCGCGATCGTCGCCATCGTCTCGGGCAAGGGCGGCGTCGGGAAGTCGGCCCTCACCGCGAGCCTCGCGTGCTGTTTCGCGCTCGACGGCTGGAAGGTCGGCGTTCTCGACGCGGACCTCAACGGTCCGACGCAGGCCAAGATCCTCGGCGTGCGCGGCCGGAGCCTGGTCATTGCCGCCGGCGTCGTCGAGCCCCCACGCACCGAGCTGGGCGTGAAGGTCATGTCGATGGACCTGCTGCTGTCCGATGACGCCGCGCCGCTCACCTGGGACTCACCGGTCCAGGAGGAGGCGCACACCTGGCGCGGCGCCATGGAGGCCAACGCGGTCCGCGAGTTCCTCGCGGATACCAACTGGGGCGAGCTGGACGCGCTCCTCCTGGATCTGCCGCCCGGCACCGACCGGCTCTCGACGATCGCCTCGCTCCTGCCGACGCTCTCCGGGATCGTCGTCGTGACGATCCCGTCCGAGGTGTCGCACCTGGTGGTGAGGAGATCGATCACCGTGGCCACTCACACGAAGGCGCCCGTGCTCGGGCTCATCGAGAACATGGCCGGCCTCTTCGTGGGACCCGACGCCGCCGGGCTCGCCGCGGATGCGGGGATTCCCTTCCTCGGGAGCGTGCCGTTCGACGGGGCGCTCGCCGTCGCCGCCGATCGGGGCGACCCGTTCGTCGCCAGCGCGCCCGAGCGCGCGTCGGCTATAGCGCTCCGGCGGATCGCCGACGGGATCCGCGCGGCGCTGTCACCGCGTCAGGCGTGAGCGCCCGCGCGCGGTGTTGCGCGGCGTGCGAGCGGCGGGTGGGCGGCTGCACCAAGCGATTTGTCACATCGAAACTCGGCCCCGGTGACGTTCGTCGGGGTGACGACGTCGCCGGGGCCGAGGCGATTGGCAGGGGCCTGAGGCGTTGCCTCAGGGGCAGGTGACCTGGGGATCCGGCGTGTAGCCGGCGACCTTGTACGTCAGCACGAAGTCATCGGCCCAGGCCTTGGCCTTCACGTTGCCGAGCTTGGTCTCGCCGTCCCAGGCGATCACGTGCGCGCCTTCCGCCAGCTGCGCGAGGCTGGCTCGGCCACGCAGGAAGTCCGTGACCAGCGCCTTGGGCATGAACGCCGCGGCCGTTTCCATGACCGGAGGCTGGCCGCTCGTGGGCTCGCCCTTCAGCCAGCTCGCGATCACGGTGAACCCGTCGAGCGTCGGCTCCTTGAGAAGGTCGTTGGTGGCCATCGAGCGCAGCAGGTGCGGGACGTAGCGCGAGAACATCGAGGAGACACGGTCCTGGACCGCCAGGCGCGTGAACTCCGCGGCCGGCTGCTGGTCGACGGTGACGTTCAGTGAGAGGTAACGGATGTCGCCGTCCAGGTGCT
The DNA here is from genome assembly GCA_035635995.1 of Binatia bacterium. Lineage (GTDB taxonomy): Bacteria > Methylomirabilota > Methylomirabilia > Rokubacteriales > CSP1-6 > AR31. The sequence goes on from DASPZZ010000226.1 coordinate 11,063, forward strand.
TGGGCTTGTAGAAGCCGATCCCCTCAGGCTTCACGTCCAGCCAGGGCATGCAATGGTAGATCTTCGCGTTGAGGTCGCGAAGGGTTCCCTGGTACTTCTGGCCGAGCGCGCGACCCCTATCCGACGTGTACCGGTCGGGCTGGAGTACCCGGTCGGCGGGAGCATCTGCGGCCAGAGCGCCGTTGACGCCGAGGGTGAGGGTTGCGGCCGCGGCCAATCCGACGATCGCGCGTCCGAGCTTTGTGTTTATCATAGATGACACTCATGGCATGCGCCGTGCCAGCCGGCCAGGGCCCCTAAACCTTCGGATCGTCTAGGATCTTTCAGTCGCCGGCGCATACTCATGGCGTCAAACTGCCCCCCGAATCGTCAGGGCGGTGCCTGCGTGACCGAGGGCGCCGCTAGCGCTCGAGGATCTGCTCCTGGCTTACCGTGACCGGTCTCCCGAACCAGTTCTGGCTCTGCGCCATGGCGATGTCCTGCCGGCTCACCGTCGCCGACTTGCCCCCGCTGTTCTTCATGGAGAAGTCGAAATGCTCCTTCGACGCGAAGTGGCTCGTGTTCGACCGCCACGTGGCCCACTCTTCGCTGGACGCACAGCCACCGACTACGAGGAGTGACGCTCCGATCAGAACTGACCGCCAGTGCTTCGGCCGCATAACCAAGTCCTCCCGGGGATTCGGATGGCACATGCTACAGTCGCTCGGGGGGCCGGTCAATCGGCCGTTCGTGCTAGACTCCCCCATACAACGTCGAGGAGACTTGCGATGGACGCCCTGAAGATCCACTCGCTCCCCGAGGGCCTCCGGCGGCCGATCTTGATCATGGCGTTCGGCGGCTGGAACGACGCGGCCGAGTCGGCAACGACTGCGGTTCGGTACCTCGGCACGTCATTCCGGGCGGAGAAGTTCGCCGAGATCGATCCCGAGGAGTTCTATCACTTCGGCCTCTCCCGGCCCTATGTCCGCTTCAAGCAAGGCTCGGACACGGAACGCGAAATCGTCTGGCCGGCCACCGAGTTCTCCGTCACCCGGGCGGCCGAGCTGGCGCGCGACGTCATCGTGGGCGTCGCCGTCGAGCCGCACCTGCGCTGGAAGACCTACTGCAACATGGTGCTGGACCTCGCCCGGCGCTGCGAAGTGGCGCTGGTGCTGACCCTCGGGGCGCTGCTCGCCGAGGTGCCCCACACCCGGCCCGTCCGCCTCTCCGGCAGCGCCTCGGACCCGGAGCTCGGGGCCCGTCTCGGGGTTCGCCCGACCAAGTACGAGGGACCCACCGGTATCGTCGGCGTGCTCAACACGATCTGCCGCGAGCAGGGGTTCGCGACGGCGAGCCTCTGGGCCAACGTCCCGCACTACATCTCGGGCATCGAAAACCCCAAGGCGACGCTGGCGCTCGTGAGGCGCGTGGCGCCCCTGCTGGGTACGACGATCGACGTCGGCGACCTCGAGGAGGCCGGCAAGCAGTTCGACATCAACCTGAAGGAGATCGTCGCGCAGAACGCGAAGATTGCCAATTACGTCAAGAAGCTGGAGTCGCGCGACACCGAGGAGCCGGCGCCGGCCCCGGGTGGGCCCAGCGACCTCCCGCCGGCCGCCGAGCTCGTCGCCGAGATCGAGCAGTTCCTGCGCCAGCAACGTCCGGAGTGACCCGGGCCGCGCTCGGCGTCGTCGCGCTCGGCCTCCTCTTCTTCTCGGGCACGTCCACCGCAGCCGACAAGGCCACCGTCACCTGGCACCCGTCCCGCCCCCGGCTCGGCGACGTCGCCTGGGTTCACGTGACGGACGTGATCGAGACCGCGACCGTCGAGGGCTCGGTGGACGGGCGGCCCCTGACGTTCTTCCCCTATGCGGGCGGCCACGCCGCGTTGTTCGGGGTCGATCTCGAGGTAAAGCCGGGCACCCACACGTGGCGAGTGGGGGTCGTCGAGGCCGGGCGCGAGCCTCGCAGCGCCAAGGGGAGCGTGAAGATCGCCCGCCGCGACTTTCACGTGCAGCGCCTGACACTGCCGCCCGGGATGGTCGATCTCGACCCCGAGACCGAACGGCGCGCGGTGGCCGAGGGTAAGCAGCTCGCGACGCTCTACCGGACGATCAGCCCGGAGCGGCTCTGGCGGGGAAAGTTCACGACGCCCGTGGGAACGACCGCGGCCGGCACCGGGTTCGGCGCGCGCCGAATCATCAATGGCCAGCCCCGCTCGCCCCACGCCGGCATCGACTATGCGGTGCCCCGCGGGACCCCCGTGGTCGCGGCCAATGCCGGGATGGTCGCTCTCGTCGCCGAGTTCTTCTTCCCGGGCCGGCTGATCGTCCTCGACCACGGTCTGGGTCTCTACACCCTCTATTTCCACCTCGACACGACCGCGATCACCGAAGGTGAGCGCGTGGAGCGCGGCCAGACGCTCGGGACGGTGGGAGCCACCGGCCGGGCCACTGGCCCGCATCTCCACTTCGGGGCCCAGGTGGCCGGGGCGCGGGTGGACCCGTCGACCCTCCTGGGCCTCTCGCTCCGCGACTAGCGCCGACGGCGCGCCTTAGCCTTCTTCTTTCCCTTGCTCCCGGCCTTTGCCTTGGCTGTCCGCTTCGGCCGGGCTTTGGTCTTCTTCCTCGCCTTTGCCTTGGCTTTAGGCTTGGCTGCCTTCGGCGCGGGCTTGGGAGGCGCCGGCTTGGGCGCGGGCCTGGGAGGGGCGGGCGCGACGGGGGCCGGCGGTGCCATCGGAGCTGGGGGCGTCCAGGGCTCGTGTTCACCGAACATACGTTCCATCGTCTCCTCCATGCTTCTAGTCACGTCTCGGCCGGCGGGGCCCCGGCCCCGCGACGGCCTGCGGCGCGCACCACGTGGGGACGGTTGACTCGCGCCTGCCCTACCCTGCCGTCGAGGGCCTCGCGAGCGCAAGAAAGAAATTAGACCGCGATGCGTGCGCGCAGGCGAGCGGCGTGAGCGGCGAGCGCGCGATTGGACCAGACGGTGACGGTCGACTGCGCCACCAATGCGCGCACCGCGCCGCGGGAGATCTTGATCGGCGTCGTCACGCTCAGAGGATTCGGGTGCGCGGCGAGGTCGGCGAGCGTGGCGAGCCCGATCAGGAGCGGCCACGCGCATGCCAGCCGCATCCGCCACTCGAGCCGCGGGATCGCGAGCGTGTAGTCCCACGCGACGTTGTAGTGCTCGAGCGCCAGCCCGAGCAGGCGGCGGTAGAGCGGCAGCGCGCGGGCCGCGCCGGCGGGCTCGAGCAGGTCGCGCGGTCCGAGCCCAAGCGCCGCCAGCTCGCGCGCCGGCAGGTAGCACCGGCCGTGGGCGAGATCGCCGGGCACGTCGCGCAGGACGTTGGTGAGCTGCAGCGCCTTGCCGAAGCTCACGCCCTCTTCGCTCATCTCGCGCAGCGCCCAGTCGCCGAGCCGCCGCCGGTGCGTGACGTGGAGCACCGTCCAGAACGGCCCGACGCAGCCGGCCACCAGGTAGGTGTAGTGGTCCAGCTCCTCGAGCGTCTCGATCGCGGCGAGGCCCTTGGCGTCCTCGCCCGGGAAGCGCGTGAGGTCGAAGATCATTCCCGACGTCAGCATCGCCAGGACCGCGCGTACCTCGTGCCGGTCGGTGGGGGCCAACGCGGCCACGCGCGCGAGCGCCTCGGCGACGCGCTCGAGCAGCCGGCGCTCGGCGGCGCGAGCCTGGTGGGGCGCGCACGCGCGCGCCACCACGCCGAGGTCCGCCGCCTCGCCGGCGTACGCCCGCCGCAGGAGCTCGAGATGCTCGAGGCGGTCGGCGCGGGCGACGAGCTCGGTGTCGGCGATGGTGTCGGCCGCGCGCGCGAGCAGGTAGGCCAGACCGATCGGCTCGCGCAACGGCGCCGGAAGGACCGCGAGCGAGAGGTAGAAGCTCCGGCTGACCCGCCGCAGGAGGTCGCCCAGCAGGTCGCCGTTCATGTCACTCGTAATCGAACGGTCGCTTCGGCGGCCCCGGGTCGTCCTTGGCCTTCTTCAGGCCCTCCTGGAACTTGCGGTCGAGCAGCTTGCCCTTCTCGCCCTCGGCGCGGAGCTGCTCCTTGAAGCGCTCCTCGCGCTCGGCGGACTTCGAGCGAAGCTTGTCGAACGCGGCGCCGAGGTCGTCGACGGACCGCGTCGGCGGCGGCGCCTCGTGCGCGATGACGGCCTGGAGCTCCGCGTCCAGCGTGAGCTTGGCCTTGCAGCACGGGCACTCGACGGTGAACGACGGTCCAGCCATGGCGCCAAGCTAGCAGCGTGTCCGGAGGGCGTCAAGCCGTGCGACAATGCCGCCGATGGCCGAGCTCACCAACGAGTTTTCCTGGTCGCGCAGTCGGGATAACACCTTTCAGGAATGTCGCCGCCGGTACTTCTACCACTACTACGGCGCCTGGGGCGGGTGGGACGCGGGCGGCCCCGAGGACGTCCGGCGACTCTACATCCTCAAGCAGCTCGCGTCGCGCCAGCAGTGGGCCGGACGGGTGGTCCACGACGCGATCGAGATGGCGTTTCACGCGTTCGCCGGCGGGCGCGACCTCCCGATCGAGCCGTTCATCGCCGACGTGGTCGAGCGGATGCGAGGCGAGTGGCGTTCCTCGAAGGCCGCCCGCTACCGTGACAATCCCAAGACGGTCGCGCTGTTCGAGCACGAGTACGCGATCGACCTGAAGCCGGAGGTGTGGCAGGCGCTCTCCCGCAACGTCGCGGTGTGCCTGCGCAACTTCTTCCGCCTGCCGCTCCTGGCGGCCATCCGCAAGACCTCGTCCGAGCACTGGTCGATCGAGCATTGGTCCAAGGTCTTCCAGTTCGAGGGCACCGCGGTCTGGATGGCGCCCGACTTCGGCTTCTGGACGGACGACGGGAGGCTCGCGCTCGTGGACTGGAAATCGGGCGGCTCGACGCCGGATGGTGCCGCGTTCCAGCTCGGCTGCTACGCGCTCTACGCCGCCGAGGTCCTCGGCGTGCCGCCCGCGAAGGTCGATCTGTTCGAGGCGAATCTGCGCGAGCCGGAGGTGACGCAGCTCACCTGGAGCGACGAGCGGCTCGAGGCCATCAAGGAGCAACTCCGCCTCTCCGTCCGCTCGATGAAGGCGTATCTGGTGGACCCCGCGGCCAACGTCGCCACGATCGCCGACTTCGAGAAGGCCGAGGATCTGCGGATCTGCCGGTGGTGCAACTTCCGCGCGGTGTGCCGCCCGGAGCTCACGTGAGCGGAGCCCCCTTCTCCAAATAAACCGAGAGGAGCGCGTCGTGAGAGAGAACACGGTCAAGAAGATCTGGGCGCGGGGCGAGGCGGTCGTGAACGGATGGCTGTCGATTCCGAGCGCCTTTTCGGCCGAGGTGATGGCCCACCAGGGATTCGATTCGCTCACGGTGGACATGCAGCACGGCGTGGTGGACTACCAGGCCGCGGTGACGATGCTCCAGGCCGTCTCGACGACGCCGGTCATCCCGCTGGCCCGCGTTCCGTGGAACGATCCGGCGCTCCTCATGAAGATCCTCGACGCGGGCGTGTACGGCGTCATCTGCCCGATGATCAACACGCGGGCCCAGGCCGAGGCGCTCGTGGCCGCCTGTAAGTACGCCCCGCGCGGCTACCGGAGCTGGGGCCCGGTGCGCGCGTCGATCTACGCGGGCGCCGACTACGGCGACCACGCCAACGACGACCTGATCGTGATGCCCATGATCGAGACCGCCGAGGCGGTGAAGAACATCGACGAGATCCTGCGCGTGCCCGGCATCGACGCGGTCTACGTCGGCCCGTCGGATCTGTCGCTCACGCTCGGCTGCAAGCCGCGCCTGGACCAGACCGACCCGCCGGTCGTCGAGGCGCAGCAGAAGATCGTCGAGGCGTGCAAGCGGCACGGGGTCGCCGCCGGGATCCACAACGCGACCGCCGCCTACGCCCTCCAGATGGTCGAGGCGGGCTATCAGTTCGTCACCCTCGCGAGCGACAGCCGGTTCATGGCGGCCAAGGCGGCCGACGAGGTCGCGGTGATGCGGAAGACCGGGGTCAAGGCCGGCAAGCTGCCCGCGTACTAGATGGGCCTCGACGAGGCGCGGATCCAGGGGTTCCTCGCCACCAAGGACGTCGCCGTCCTGGCGACCGTGCAGGCCGACGGCGCGCCGCTGGCGATGCCGATGTGGTTTCTGCACGGCCCGGCGGCGCTGACCATGATCAGTGTCGCCGACACCCAGAAGGTCCTAAACCTGCGCCGTGACCCTCGCGTGTGCGTGGTGGCCGAGGCGGTCGCGGGGGACGGCGACGTGCTCGGGGTGGCCGTGCGGGGGCGCGCCGAGTTCCTGTCGGACGGGCCGGCCCGGCGGGCGCTCGTCGAGCGCTTTCACGACAAGTACCGCCGCCTCGAGCGCCTCTGGGGCGGCAAGGCCATGCCGGCGAACCGCGTCATGTTCCGGATCGTCCCCTCGCGCGTGCGGAGCTGGGGGCTCGGATGATCGCCCGCTAGCGCGTGACCGATCAGGACGCGGGCCGATTCGACGACGCGCTGAGAGCGCGGGTCGAGGCCAACCTCGCCGGCTTCGCGCGGCAGCCGATCGCCCCTGACGGCCGCCGTCCCGCCGCGGTGGCGGTCGTGCTGCTCCCCGACGACGACGGGCGCGCGTGCTTTCTCTTGACCCGGCGCACGGCGACGCTACGCGCTCACGCGCGTCAATGGGCGCTGCCCGGCGGCCGGATGGACGACGGCGAGAGCCCCGAGGGCGCGGCGCTGCGCGAGCTCCGGGAGGAAGTGGGTCTCGGGCTCGAGGCGGGCTCCGTACTCGGGCTCCTGGACGACTACGGCACGCGCTCGGGCTTCATCATCACGCCCGTCGTTGCGTGGGCCGGTGAGAAGGTCGAGCTGGCGCCGAATCCAGCCGAGGTCGCGCACGTGTACCGGGTGCCGCTGGCCGAGCTCGACAAGCCGGACGTGCCCCGGCTGATCACGATTCCCGAGAGCGACCGTCCGGTCATCCAGGTCCCGTTGCTGTCGTCTCTCATTCACGCGCCGACGGCCGCCGTGCTTTACCAGATCCGCGAGGTCGTCGTCCACGGCCGTCCCACGCGCGTCGCCCATTTCGAGCAACCGACCTGGGCCTGGAAGTAAGCCGCTGTCTCATGCCGACCGCGCCGAGTGGGCCCGGCGGCAGGGAGGCGCGGTCGGGGTCGAGAGGACCACGCGGCACGCGAGCGCTGCCCCGCGGCGGCTGGGCTCCATCGGGGCGCGCGGCGCACGCCGTCACGTGCCGGGAACGGGTCCCTTCGACCCCGACCGCGCCTCCCTGCCGCCGGGCCCACTGCCTCGGCGGAAGCCGCGTCCGTTACAGTATTATGCTCGTCTGACACGGTGGCCAGGGGGGTCAATGGGCGCGCTCGACGGACAGGTTGCGATCGTGACGGGCGCCGGCAGCGGGATCGGCCGGGAAGCGGCGAAGCTGCTGGCGGCGGAGGGCGCGCAGGTCGTGGTCACGGGCCGGCGCCAGGGGCCGCTGGACGCCGTCGTCGCCGAGATCGGCAGGGCGCGCGGACGGGCCGCCGCCCGGGCCGCGGACATCGAGGACCGCGAGGCCGCGGTCGACCTCGTTCGGTGGACGATCGAGACGTTCGGCCGCGTGGACGTGCTCGTCAACAACGCCGGCTACTCGAGTCGGGCCCGGTCGATCCGCTGGGTGCCGAAGGACGAGTGGGACGGCGTGATCAACGTCAATCTGAACGCGGTCTACACGCTGACGCAGGCTGTCCTGCCCGACATGATCGAGCGGGGTGGAGGCACGATCGTGACGGTGTCCTCGGCCGCCGCGCTCCGGCCCGGCCTGATCGGCGGCGCGCCGTACGGCGCGGCCAAGGCCGGAGCGCGGAACCTGATGGGTCACGTCCACAACGTCCTGCGCGGCAAAGGAATCCGGGCCACCACCATCATGCCCGGTGAAGTGGACACGCCAATCCTGTCGCGGCGTCCCCTCGTGCCCGACGGCAGGGCGCGCGCGACGATGATGCAGCCGGAGGACGTGGCCCGCGCGGTGCTCCTCTGCGCGACGCTCCCCCCGCGGACCGTGATCGAGGAGATCGTGATGAGCCCGACGATCGCGCGCGACTGGAGCGCGGACGTCGCGGTCGCGGCCCGCGAGGGCGGGCCGGATGAGGCGTCGTGATTCGGGAGGAGACGGCATGACGGAGACGAAGTTCACGATCATCGACGGCGGGCAGGTCGCCGAAGTCGGCGAGCGCGAGGGCGTCGAGCTGGCGAAGCTGGCCGAGGCGGCCGGACGCCCCGTGGCGGTCGACCGCGACGAACGGGTCGCCTACCTGGGCGTCAGCGCCCACGAGCGGGCGCAGACGCTCGCCTCGCTCGAGGCGCCGGACTTCACGCTCCCCGACCTGGACGGGCGGCGACACTCACTCTTGGAGCACCGCGGGACCAAGGTGCTCCTGGTCGCCTACGGATCGTGGTGAGGCTGTCGCCTCGACCTGCCGGTCTGGCAGGCCATCTATGAGGAGCTGCGAGGATATGGCTTCACGGTGATCACGGTGGCGATCGACCGGAGCGCGGAGGACGCGCGTCCGTGGATCGAGGCGGCGAGACCCACGCACCCGTCCTTGATCGACACGACCCACGTGCTCGCCGACCTCTACAACATCGTGAACGTCCCGACGATCCTCTGGATCGACGAGCGCGGCCGGATCGTCCGCCCGAACGACGTCGCCTTCGGCACCGACACCTTCAAGCACATCACCGGCCTCCAGGCGGCCACGCATCTCTCGGCGCTCCGCGCCTGGGTCCGCGGCGAGACGGCCGCCTTGCCGGAGGCACGGGTTCGCGCGCTGCAGTCGCTGCCGACGGATGACGACCAGCGGGCGCGCGCCGAGTTCGGCCTCGGCGAGTGGCTCTTCAATCAGGGACGGACGGAGACGGCCGCGCGCCATTTCGCGAAGGCCGGCGAGCTGGCGCCCCACGACTTCACGATCCGACGCGGGACGATGCCCATGCGCGGGATCGATCCGATGGGCCCGCAGTTCCGCGAGATGCTCGGAGCGTGGGTCAAGGCAGGGAACCCTTACTATCGACCGTTAGCGGAGTGACCATGGGAATGCTCAGCGGAAAGACAGCTCTGGTGACAGGGGCCGGACGGGGAATCGGACGCGGGATCGCGATCGCGCTGGCCGCGGCGGGGGCGAAGGTGGTCGTCAACGACCTCGGCGTCTCGTTGAGCGGTGAGGGCAAGGAGAACACGCCCGCCCAGTCGGTGGTCAACGAGATCGTCGAGGTGGGCGGCACGGCGAAGGCCGACTACGGCTCGGTGGCGGACTTCGGCCAGGCCGCCGCGATGGTGCAGCAGGCCATCGACGCGTGGGGTCGCATCGACATCGTGGTGCACGTCGCCGGCATCCTGCGCGACCGGATGATCTTCAACATGACCGAGGACGAGTGGGACGCGGTGGTCAACGTGCACCTGAAGGGCATGTTCAACGTGGTGCGCGCGGCCTCCGTGTCGATGCGCGAGCAGAAGAGCGGCCGCATCATCAGCATGTCGTCGGTGTCCGCGCTCGGGGCGCCGGGCCAGCCCAACTACGCCGCCGCGAAGGCCGGGATCATCGGGCTCACCTGGTCCACGGCGAACGCGCTGGCGAAGTACGGCGTGACGGTGAACGCGATCATGCCGAGTGGCGCCACGCGCATGATCGACTCGACGCCGCGGGGCCGGCTGGTCTTCGAGCAAACCGGCAAGTGGCCGAGCGAGCAGGCGATCGGGACCGACCGCGACCCCGACAACGTCGCGCCCATCGTCGTCTACCTGGCGAGCGATGCGGGTGCGAACGTCAACGGCCAGGTCTTCCACGCGCGGGGCTACGGTTACACGCTGCTCGCCCAGCCCCACGCCGTGCGGCACATCAAGGCCGGGCGTCGCTGGGATCCCGAGGAGCTGGTGAAGATCTTCCCCGAGACGCTCGGTGGCAACCTGAAGCAGCCCCCGAGCATCGAGTTCGGGCAGAAGCTCGACGAGCGTCCCGCGGACGAGTGGCGGGACCTCGGCGGCGGGCGGCGCTTCTGGAAGTCCCGGTACGAGGAGCCGTGAAGACCGTCCTCATGGTGTGCCACGCCAACACCGCCCGGAGCGTGATGGCCCACGTGCTCCTGGAGCGGATGTTGGCGGGGCGGGGCGTCGACGGCGCCATCCGGGTCAGGTCGGGAGGGATCGCCAACTACGCGCGGGACGGCATGCTCGCCTCGCTGGACGCGCGCCTGGCGCTCCGCGAGGAGGGCATTCATCTGGCCGAGGAGGACTTCGCCTCGACCGACCTGAAGCGGCATCGCCACCTGCTCGCCGAGGCGGACCTGATCCTGACGATGACCGCGCTCCAGAAGCAGATGCTCGGCGCCTTCGACGAGGCCCGCGACCGGCCCGTGTTCACGCTCCGGGAATTCGTCGGCGAGGCCGGCGACATCGACGATCCCGCGACCCAGGGCGAGGAGGTCTTCCGCGTCTGCCGCGACGAGATCAAGCGCTGCCTGGAAAAATCGGTCCCGCGGCTCCTGACGCTATTGTCGGGGTGAGGCGGGAGACCTCGATGATCGACGCGTCGTTCGACATCCGCTCCGCCGGCCGGTCGTCGAATGACGGCGTGAGCGGCGCGTGACCCCGCGCGGCCGTCTCTTCCGGAAGTACGTGATCGTTTTTGCCGGTCTCGTCAGCGGGGCCCTGCTCGCGTCCGGCGCCATCGAGATTTACTTCTCCTACCACGAGAATCGGGACGCGCTCGTCGCGCTCCAGCGCGAGAAGGCGCTCGGCGTGGCGTCACTCATCGACCGATTCATCAAGGAGATCGAACAGCAGATCGGCTGGACGACCCAGCCTCAGCTCGGTGCCCCGTCCGCCGCGATGTATCAACGCCGTGTCGACTACCTGCGACTGCTCCGACAGGTGCTGGCGATCACCGAGATCAGTCATCTCGACGCCGAGGGCAAGGAGCAGCTGCGCGTCTCGCGCCTGGCGATGGACGTTGCCGGCAGCGGGACCGACTTCTCGCGCGAGCCGATGTTCGTCGAGGCCAAGGCCGGGAGGATCTATCACGGGCCGGTGTACTTCCGGAAGGAGTCCGAGCCCTACATGACGATCGCCATGGCGGGCAGCGGCCAGGGCGCCGGCGTGACCGTGGCGGAGGTGAATTTGAAGTTCATCTGGGACGTCGTGTCCCGGATCACGATCGGCAAGGCCGGCCACGCGTTCGTCCTCGACGGCCAGGGCGTCCTCATCGCGCACCCGGACATCAGCCTCGTGCTCCAGAAGACCACCTTCGCCGGCCTTGACCAGGTCAAGGCGGCGTTGGCCGGCGCGCTGGCGTCCGGTGAGCGACCCGAGCAGGTCACGATCGCCCGTGACTCGAAGGGCCGGCGCGTGATGACCGCCTATGCGACCATCGCCCCGCTCAAGTGGTCGGTCTTCGTGGAGCAACCACTCGGGGAGGCGTTCGAGACCCTGTACGCCTCGATCGAGCGGACGATCGGCCTCCTCGTGCTCGGCGTGCTCCTGGCGATCGCGGCGAGCCTGGTCCTCGCCCGAAGGATGGTCACCCCCATCCAGGCGCTCCAGGCCGGCGCGGCCAAGATCGGCGCCGGGGAGCTGGAACAGCGGATCGAAGTCCGGACGGGCGACGAGCTGGAGGCGCTGGGCGACCAGTTCAACAGCATGGCCGCCCAGCTCAAGGAGTCGTACGCGGGGCTCGAGCGCAAGGTCGAAGCGCGCACGCGCGAGCTCACGGAGGCGCTGGAGCAGCAGACGGCCACGGCCGAGATCCTGCGTGTCATCTCGAGCTCGCCGACCGACGTCCAGCCGGTGCTGGACGCGGTCGCGGAGAGCGCCGCGCGCCTGTGCGAGACGGAGGATGTCGCCATCAATCGACTGGATGGCGATCGCTTTCGATTGGTCGCGCACCATGGACCGATCTCGATCGGACCCATCGGTGAGTTCACGATCCCGCTCGGAACGGGCACCGTCGGTGGCCGTGCCGTGATCGAGCGTCGGACGATCCACGTGCCGGATCTTCAGGCCGCCGGCGACGAGTTCCCCGACGGAGTCGCGCTGGCCCGGCGGTACGGCAACCGGACCACCATGGCCGTCCCGTTGTTGAGAGAGGAGCAGGCGATCGGATTCATCCTGCTCCGGCGGACGGAAGTCCGGCCCTTCAGCGATAAGCAGATGACCCTCCTCCAGAGCTTCGCCGACCAGGCGGTGATCGCGATCGAGAACGTCCGTCTGTTCCAGGAGTTGCAGGCGCGAACCGGCGAGCTCGCCAGGTCGGTCGACGAGCTCAAAGCGCTGGGCGAAGTCGGGCGGGCCGTCAGCTCGACGCTCGACCTCGAGACCGTGCTGGCGACCATCGTGTCACGCGCCAGCCAGCTGGCGGGCACCGACGGGGGCGCGATCTACGAGTACGACGAGGACGCGGAGGAGTTCCACCTGCGCGCCACGCAGAACCTCGACGCGAAGCTCGTGGAGCAGCTTCGCTCGACCTCCATCCGCAAAGGGGAGGGCGCGGTGGGCCGGATGGCCGTGACCCGCGAGCCGATTCAGGTCCCCGATATCGAGCGGGATGAGACGTATCAAAGCCGGTTGAAAGGCGCGGCCATCCACGCTGGCTATCGCGCCCTGCTCGCGGTGCCGCTCTTCCGTGAGAATCGCATTGTCGGCGGTCTCATCGTGAACCGAAGGACACCGGGGGAGTTCGCGCCCGACGTCATCGAGTTGCTCAGAACCTTCGCCGCCCAGTCGGCCCTGGCCATCCAGAACGCGCGCTTGTTCCAGGAGCTCGAGGAGAAGAGCCGCCAGCTCGAGGTGGCCAATCGTCACAAGTCCGAGTTCCTCGCCAGCATGTCGCACGAGCTCCGCACGCCGCTCAACGCGGTCATCGGCTTCTCGGAAGTCCTGCTCGACCGGATGTTCGGCGAGATCAACGCGAAGCAGGACGAGTATTTGCAAGATATCTTGAGCTCGGGCCGGCACCTCCTGTCGCTCATCAACGACATTCTCGATCTCGCGAAGATCGAGGCCGGGCGCATGGAGCTGGAGGTGGTCGACTTCCATCTCCCGCAGGCGATCGACAACGCGATCACGCTCGTCCGTGAGCGCGCCGCGCGCCGCGCGATCACGCTCGAGAGCAATCTCGACTCGCGGCTCGGGGAGATCAAAGGCGACGAGCGCAAGGTCAAGCAGGTGCTGCTCAACCTCCTGTCGAACGCGATCAAGTTCACCCCCGAAGGGGGCCGCATCAGTGTTCAGGCCGGGCTCGTCGACGGGTTCGCCGAGATCTCGGTGACGGATACCGGCGTCGGGATCGCGCCCGAGGATCACGAGGCGGTCTTCGAGGAATTCCGCCAGGTGGGCACCGACTACGCGAAGAAGCACGAGGGGACGGGGCTGGGCCTGACGCTCTCGCGGCGATTCGTCGATCTGCACGGCGGCAGGATCTGGGTGAAGAGCCAGCTGGGCGAGGGGGCGACGTTCACCTTCACACTACCGGTGGGGCCATGGCAAACGAGCTGATCCTGATCGTCGAGGACAACGAGAAGAACCTCAAGCTGGTGCGGGACGTGCTCCAGCACCGAGGCTATCAGACGATCGAGGCCGGCACCGGCGAGGACGGCGTGCGGCTCGCGAAGGAGCGCCACCCCGACCTGGTCCTCATGGATATCCTGCTGCCGGGGATCGACGGCATCGCGGCGCTCGGCCGGCTCCGCGCCGATCCGTCGACGCGCGCGATCCCGGTGATCGCGGTGACGGCGTCGGTGATGACCCACGACCGCAAGAAGGTCATGGCCGCCGGCTTCGACGGCTACCAGAGCAAGCCGATCAAAGTGAAAGACTTCCTGGAGGCGGTTCGCGAGATGCTCGACCGTCCGGCCGGAACGTAGCGGCGCCCATGCCCGAGAAGATCCTCGTGGTCGACGACATGCCCGTCAACGTCAAGCTGCTCGCCGACCTCCTGCGCGTGAGGGGCTACGCGGTCGTCACCGCCGCGAGCGGCGCCGAGGCGCTCGAGAAGATCGGCAAGGACCAGCCCGGTCTCGTGCTGCTCGACGTCATGATGCCCGGGATGAGCGGCTACGACGTCTGCCGGAAGATCCGCGAGAATCCCGCGACGGCGATGCTCCCGGTCATCATGGTGACCGCGCTCGATCCCACGCAGGAGCGCGTGAAGGGGATCGAGGCCGGCGCCGACGACTTCCTGACCAAGCCCATCAACCAGCCCGAGCTCCTGGCGCGCGTGAAGTCGCTCCTCCGGGTCAAGCTGCTCCACGAGGAGCTCGCCGAGTGGAACCGGACTCTCGAGCAGCGGGTCGAGCAGCAGCTCGCCCAGCTCGAGCGCCTCGAGCGGCTCAAGCGCTTCTTCTCGCCCCAGCTCGCCGAGCTGATCGTCAGCGGCGGCGCCGAGGACCCGCTGAAGAGCCACCGACGCGAGGTCGCCGTGGTCTTCCTCGACCTCCGTGGCTTCACCGCCTTCGCCGAGACGTCCGAGCCCGAGGAGGTCATGGGCGTCCTGCGCGAGTACCACGCCGCGATGGGCCGCGTCATCCTGGAGCACGAGGGGACGCTCGAGCGCTTCACGGGCGACGGGATGATGATCTTCTTCAACGACCCCGTGCCGGTCCTCGATGCGCCGGAGCGCGCCGTCCGGATGGCGGTGGTGATGCGCGAACGTGTCGACGAGCTACTCGTGAAGTGGCGCCGCCGGGGCTACGATCTCGACTTCGGCGTCGGCATCGCGCAGGGCTACGCGACGATCGGCGCGATCGGGTTCGAGGGCCGGATGGACTACGGCGCGATCGGGACCGTGACCAACATGGCCGCACGGCTCTGTGGCGAGGCCAAGCCGGGCCAGATCCTCATCTCGCAGCGCGTGCTCGGGGCGGTCGAGGCGCTGGTCGAGGTCGAGGAACTGGGTGGCCTCACCCTGAAGGGCTTCTCGAAGCCCGTTCCGGCCTTCAACGTCTTGCAGCTGAAGGCGCCCTGAGGCGGCGCCGACGCTCAGATCTTCCGCTCGCGTCCTGCCCAGTAGGGATCGCGGAGCAGCCGCTTGATGAGCTTGCCGGCGGTGTCGCGGGGAAAGTCGGCGGGAAAGGAGACCTCGCGCGGCACCTTGTAGTCGGCCAGATGCCGCCGGGCGAAGTCTCGAAGCTCGTCCGCCGTGAGCGTGTGGGCCGGGCGCAGCTGCACCGCGGCGTGGACCCGCTCGCCCCAGTCGTCGTCGGGCACCCCGAAGACGGCCACGTCCTCGATGGCCGGGTGCCGGTGGAGCGCGTCCTCGATCTCGGCGGGGTAGACGTTGACGCCGCCGGAGATGATCACGTCGCGCTTGCGGTCGCAGAGCGAGTAAAAGCCGTCCGCGTCCACCCAGGCCACGTCGCCGACCGAATACCACCCATCGCGCTCGGTCTGCCGCGTCGCCTCCGCGTTCTTGTAGTAGGCGTCGAACATGCCCCCGAAGCGGCGGACGTAGAGCTCGCCCGGCTCGCCGGTGGGAACCGGGTTGCCGTCGTCGTCGAGGAGCGCGATCTCGACGTTGGGCGCCGCCCGGCCGCACGAGCCCGGCTTTCGCAGCACGTCCTCGGGCCCCAGGATGGTGTTGATCCCGAGCTCGGTGGAGCCGTAGAACTCGTAGAGGCAGAGGCCGAAGTAGCGCAGCGCCTCCTCCTTGACGCGCGTGGGGCACGGCGCCGCCGCCACGACCAGGGAGCGCATCGAGGAGACGTCGTAGCGCGCGCGCACGGACTCCGGCAGGTCGACGAGGCGCTTGATCAGCGTCGGCGCCATGAACGTGCTGGTGACCCGATGCGCCTGGATGAGATGCAGGGCGTGCTCGGGATCGAACTTGCGCATGACCACGACGGTGCCGCCGAGCATGGCCGCGAACAGGGCGAAGGACCCCGGGGCCGAATGATAGAGGGGCCCCGCCACCAGATGCACGTGGTGCTCGTGGATCATCCCGAGGGCCTGCATGAACGCCAGCGTGATCTGGGGATCGGAGGCCGCCCGAATCGCGCCCTTGGGCTTCCCGGTGGTCCCGCCCGTGTAGATCATGGAGCCGCCGAGACCCTGGGCCGGGTCGACGGCCGGTGGCTCGGCGCTCCCGCTCTCGAGCAGCTCGTCGAGGCTCGTCGCCCAGGGCCGGCGCTCGTCGCCCATGAGGATCCAGAGGCGGACCTTCTCGACGTGCCGCCGGACCTCGTTCGCCATCGCCACGAAGGGACCGCCCACGAACGCCGCCGCGGCGTCGGAGTGGTCGAGGATGTAGCGGACCTCTTCGGCGACCAGCCGATGGTTCATCGGGACCGGCACGGCGTTGGCGGCGCGGGTGGCGGCCGACGCCAGCAGGTACTCGAGCGAGTTGGGGGCGTAGATGATCACGGTCTCGCCGCGGCCCACGCCCTGCTTGACCAGCGAGTTCGCAAGGCGGTTTCGCCGGTCCAGGAGCTCCCGCCAGGTCACGCATCGTGCGTCCTCGATCTGCGCGACGGCGTCGGGCTTCGACTGTGCGTGAATCGAGACGAAGTCCAACCGACTCCCTACTTCGGGTAGAGGTGGCAGGCGACCAGGCGACCGGACTCGGTGAGCAGCTCCGGCTCCTCGCTCGAGCAGCGCGGGAGCGCGTGAGGGCAGCGCGGATGGAAGCGGCAGCCGCCCGGCGGGTTCAGCGGACTCGGCACCTCGCCGGTCAGGATGATCTCGTCGTCGCGTCGCTGGTCCGGGTGCGACGGGAGCGCCGCCGAGAAGAGCGCCTGGGTGTAGGGGTGCTTGGGCGACTTCGAAACGGTCTCGGCATCCCCGATCTCCACGATCTTGCCCAGGTACATCACCGCGATCGTGTGGCTCATGTGGGCGACCGCGGCGAGGTCGTGGGCGATGAAGAGGTACGACACGCCGAGCTGGGCCTGGAGATCCCTCAATAGATTGAGGATCTGGGCGCGGATGGACACGTCGAGCGCCGAGACCGGCTCGTCGAGCACCACGACCTTGGGCGCGAGGGAAAGGGCGCGCGCGATCGCGATCCGCTGGCGCTGGCCGCCCGAGAACTCGTGCGGGAACAGGTCGGCCGCGCGCTCCGGCAGCCCCACCAGCTCGAGCAGGCGCAACACGCGCTTGCGCACTTCGGCCGACGGCAGCGACTCGTTGGTGACGAGCGGCTCGATGATGATCGAGCCGACGCGCATGCGCGGGTTCAGCGACGCGTAGGGGTCCTGGAAGACGGCCTGGACGGAGCGCCGGTAGGCGCGCAGGCTCCCGCCGTCGAGCGTCTGAAGGTCCTGCCCCTCGAATCGCATGATCCCGCCCGTCGGCTGCTCGAGGAGAAGCACCATCTTCCCCGTCGTGGTCTTGCCGCAGCCCGACTCGCCGACGAGCCCGAGGGTCTTGCCCGGATCGATGGAGAAGGAGATGTCGTCGACCGCGCGGACCACGGCGACCTGGCGCGAGAAGAACCCGCGCTTCACCGGGAAGTGCTTGACGAGGCTCTTGGCTTCGAGGACCGGCCCGGCCATCGTCGCTAGTCCCTCACCTCGTCGCGGGAGCCGACAGCGTCGCGGCAGCCGACAGCCAGCAGCGGCTCGTCTGAGCGTCCGCGACGCGGAACTCGGGCGGCGCCTCCGAGCGGCAGCGGTCCAGGATCTTGGGGCACCGCGGGTGGAACGCGCAGCCCGACGGGGGCGCCGACGGATCCGGCGGCTGGCCGTCGATCGCGGTGAGCCGCTTGCGACTGTCGCCGAGCCGGGGAATGGACTCCAGGAGCGCCTGCGTGTACGGGTGCGCCGGCGCGTTGTAGATCTGCTTGACCGGGCCGGCCTCGACCATCCGGCCCGCGTACATCACCGCCACCTGGTCGCACATCTTGGCGACGATGCCGAGGTTGTGGGTGATGAAGATCAGCGCCAGGTTGTGGGCGCGCTGGAGCTCGCGCAGGAGGTTCAGGTACTGCGCCTGGATCGTGAGGTCGAGGCTCGTCGT
>DASPZZ010000227.1:0-6259 GCA_035635995.1 Binatia bacterium
GAACGATTGCGATTCGGCGTGTACCTCCCGACGTTCGCCTGGCGAGACCTCGGCTTCGACCAGGCCGCGCGCGTCAAAGCGTTCGCTCGGAAGGCCGAGGACCTCGGCTTCGACGCGCTCTGGGTGGCCGAGCACTTCCTCGAGGCGCCGGGCCTCTATGGCACGGTGTGGATGTCGCCGCTCCTGTGCCTGGCCCACGCCGCCGGCGTCACCACGCGTATCCGCCTGGCCACCGGGCTCTTGATCTTGCCCTATTACCATCCGGTCACGCTGGCCCGTGAGATCCAGACGCTCTGGCACCTGTCGGGCGGGCGCTTCGTGCTCGGCGTCGGGCCGGGCTGGGACCAGCACGAGTTCGAAGCCCTCGGCATGCGGCTCGGCGAGCGCGGGCGCCGCACCGACGAGATGCTCGCGGCCCTGCGCATGCTCCTGACCAGACGCGACGTGAGCTTCACCGGGCGCTACTACCGCTTCGAGCATGTGTCGATCGAGCCGTTGCCGACGCGGTTCCCCGAGCTCTGGGTCGGTGGGGGCTCGAAGATCCAGACGGGGCTCTCCCCGGACAAGCCCTACATCGCCCCCGCCGTGCTGGCTCGGATCGCGAGCGCCGACGGCTGGCTCGCCCGCGCGGCCGGAAGCCAGCAGATGGTCAAGGACGATGTCCAGGCGATCCGTGCGCACCTGAGGCACGTCGGGCGCGACCCGGACACGCTACGCTACGGCCACCTGAACTTCGCTCACCTCGTTGACACGACCGATCGGGAGAAGGCGCTCGGGCTCCAGCGGCCCATCTTCGAGCGGGTGATGGGCACCCATCGGACGTTCGCGAACCTCCAGCAATCCTACTTCCTGGGCACGACGCACGAGATCGTCGAGCGCGTCCGCGACCTGGAGGCCGCCGGGATCCAGGATCTGGTCCTGGCCACCTGCGACTACGATCTGGAGCAGCTCGAACGGTTCGCCAGCGAGATCGTCGCCGTCGTCAATCCTTCTTGAGCCGCACCTCTTCGAGCGGCGCCGACCACGGATAGGGGTTGATCATCATCAGCGCCGGCTCTGCCACCCGCGGCCCGATTCCGCTGGGCCAGATGTACTCGTAAATGGGCGCAATCCTCACCCGATCGTAGATGATCTGCTGGATCTGGTGCAGCAACGCCGCACGCTTCTTGCGGTCGGCTTCCCGAGCCTGCTGCTTGTACAACGTGTCGACGTCCGAGTAGCCCCCGTAGGCCAGCGCGCCATCGCTCGGATAGATTTCCGACATCCGGGAGGCCGCGTTGCCATAGAGCGCGCTCGTGCAGACGCACACCCCCTTGAGCTTCTTCGATGCCACCGCCGACAAGTAGGCCGCACGCTCCATCGGCCGCATCCTCAGCCTGATGCCGACGCCCCCGAGATATCCCACGATCGCCTCGCCCAGCGAGAAATACGGCGGAAGCTGATGCAGCTCGCCGGCGTCGAATCCATTGGGATACCCGGCTTCGGCCAGAAGCTGCTTCGCCCGCGCCGGGTTGTACGGGGTGGGCTCGATTGGGAGCGCGAACTCGAAGCTTCGCGGGATGAAGTTCCCGGCCGGCTTCGACGCGCCGAGCGTTTCCGCCTCGCTCAGCGCCTGGCGATCGATGGCGAAGCTGGCGGCCAGCCGCACCCGCTGGTCGGCCCAGGGGGACTTCGGATCCCACTGCTCGAAGAAGTCCAGGAAGAAGATCCCGATGCCCCCGGAGAACGCCAGCTTGAGCGTGGGATCTTTCTTCACCTCCTGGGCCTGGGGGACGTCCAGCAGGTAGGCGATGTCGACCTCTCCCCGCTTGAGCATGGCCATGCGCGTCGTCGGCTCCGGAACGACCTTGAAGACGAGCCGCTTCACCGACGGCATCTTGCGCCAGTAGCCCTCGTGAGCCTCCATGACCAGCTCCACGCCGGGCGTGTGGCTCACGAACCGGTAGGGCCCGAGCCCGACCGGGTTCTTCTTGAAGCCGTCGTCCCCCACCTTCTCGACGTAGGTCTTGGGCACGACCCAGCCGGCCCCGGTCGCGAGCGTTCCGTAGAACGCCATGAAATCAGGGAACGGCTCGTGGAGGTGAAAGCGGACGCGGTTGGCGCCGACGACCTCGATCTCCCGGACCTTCTCCTTCAGGACTTTGGCTCCCTTGGCGCGCTGGAAGCTGAACTTCACGTCCTCGGCGGTGAAGGGGTCGCCGTTGTGAAATTTCACGCCGTCGCGCAGCTTGAACTCGTAGACGCGCTGATCCGAGCTCAGCGTCCACGATTCGGCCAAGCTGGCCGTCATGAGGTTGCCGGGCATCGGCTTCACGAGGGCATCGTGCATCGCGTAGAGCACCCAGAACGGCGTGAGCTGGCCGATGACTTCCCCCGGATCGAACCACACCGGGGAGAGCGTCACGTAGAGCGCCCAGCGCATCTCTCCTTCGGGCTTGGCCTGGGCGGCTGCCTGGTCGAGGAGACCGCCCGCGAGGAGGACGAACGCGAGAGCTACGCAGCCGAGGGCCTGACGTCGTTTGTCGTTCATGGGCCTCCTTGTATCAAGTTCTCGGCCGCGAGAGCAAGGTTCGACGGCGGCTCCCCACTTCACGCGGCTCGTCACCTCGCGTATACTGCCGCACCATCATGAGCAATCCTGTGACCGTCGAGAAATTCGCCGTCGGGCAGTCCGTGCGTCGCATCGAAGATCCGCGCCTCCTTCAGGGGTTCGGGCGCTACTCGGACGACGTGAGCCTGCCCCGCCAGGCGTACGCCGTCGTGGTCCGTTCTCCCCACGCGCACGCGGCCATCCGCTCGATCGACGCATCGGCGGCCCGCCAGGCCGGCGGCGTCCTCGCCGTCCTCACGGGCGCCGACCTGGCCGCGGACGGGCTCGGGAACCTGCCGACCGACAGGACGCGCAAGCGGCGTGACGGATCGCCGGCGTTCGCGACGCCGCGGCCGGCGCTGGTCCGCGATCGCGCCCGCCACGTCGGCGACCCGGTGGCGCTCGTGGTCGCCGAGACGGTCGAGCAGGCGGTCGATGCGGCCGAGCTGGTGGCGGTCGAGTACGAGCCGCTGCCGGCGGTCGCCGCGACGGCCGACGCCGTGCGTGCGGGCGCTCCGGCGGTGTGGGCGGAGGCGCCGGACAACGTGGCGTTCGTCTGGGAGGCCGGCAACAAGGACGCGGTGGCGCGCGGCTTTGCGGGCGCGGCCCACGTCACCCGGCTCGACTTCGTGGTGTCGCGCGTGGCCGCCGCGCCGCTGGAGCCGCGCGGGGCGGTCGGCGAGTGGGACCGGCGCACCGGCCGCTACACGCTCCACACGGGCATCCAGGCGCCGCACGGCCTGCGCACCTTGCTCGCGGATCAGGTGTTCCGCGTTCCGCAGAGCCATCTGCGGGTGATCACCGGCGAAGTTGGTGGAAGCTTCGGGATGAAGAGCGGCGTCTATCCCGAGCCCGTACTGGTGCTCTGGGCGGCGAAGCGACTGGGGCGGCCGGTCAAGTGGACGTCCGACCGCCGAGAAGGCTTCGTCACCGACGAGCACGGGCGCGACAACGTCTCGACGGCCGAGCTGGCGCTGGACGGCAACGGAAAGTTCCTGGCCCTGCGCGTGGCCATCACCTTGAACATCGGCGCATACGTCACGCCGCGCAGCGCCGGCCCGGGCACCAACAACGTCGGCGGCATCGCCGGGGTCTACACGACGCCGGCGATCCACGTCCAGACGACCGGCGTGTTCTCGAACACGACGCCGACCGGGCCGTACCGCGGCGCCGGCCGTCCGGAGGCGACGTACGCCATCGAGCGCGTCATCGACGTGGCGGCGCTGGAGCTCAAGATGGACCCGATCGAGCTGCGCCGCCGCAACCTGATCCCGGCCTCGGCGATGCCGTTCAAGACGGGGCTCGTCTTCACGTATGACTGCGGCGAGTTCGCTCGCGGCATGGACATGGCGCTCGGCCTGGCCGACCGCGCCGGGTTCGAGAAGCGGCGCGCCCAGGCGCGGCAGCGCGGCAAGCTGCGCGGCCTGGGCATCGCCAACCCGATCGAGGTGGCCGGCGGGCCTTACACCGCGATGAATCCGGACACCGCCGAGCTGCGGGTCAATGCCGACGGCTCCGTCTCGCTGTTCTCCGGCTCGACGTCGATGGGCCAGGGGAACGAGACGGCCTTCACGCAGATCGTGAGCGACAAGCTCGGCGTGCCGCCCGAGCGCATCCAGGTGTTCTGGGGCGACAGCGACGCGCTCGGCGCCGGGCGCGGCAACGGCGGCTCCGGCGCCCTCACGGTGGGCGGCTCGGCCGTGACGCGCGCGACCGAAAAGGTCATCGAGCGCGGGCGGCGCATCGCCGCGCGCCTCCTGGAGGCCGCTCCGGAGGACGTCGTTCACCGCGACGGCAAGTTCACCGTGACGGGCACCGACCGCGGCGTGACGTTCGCCAACGTCGCGCGCGCCGCCTACGTGCCGCGCCAGCTTCCGCCGGGGATGGAGCCGGGCTTCAGCGAAGAGGCGTCGTTCACGCCGTCGGCCGTCACGTTCCCCAACGGATCGCAGATCTGCGAGGTCGAGATCGAGGAGGAGACCGGCGCCGTGCGGGTCGTGCGCCACACGGTCGTCGACGACGTCGGGCGCATGGTGAACCCCATGCTCGTGAAGGGGCAGATCCACGGCGGCGTGGTCCAGGGGCTCGGGCAGGGGCTCTACGAGGAGCTCGCCTACGAGCCGACGACGGGTCAACTGCTCGCCGGGTCCTTCATGGATTACGCGATGCCGCGCGCCGACGACATGCCGACCTTCGACGTCGATTCCCACGAGGTGCCGACCGCGGTGAATCCGCTCGGCGCCAAGGGCGTGGGGGAAGCGGGGACCGTGGGCGCGCTGCCGGCGCTCTTGAACGCGGTCAACGACGCGCTGGCGCCGCTCGGCGTGCGTCACCTCGACATGCCGGTGACGCCCGAGCGCGTCTGGCGCGCGATCCAGGACGCGAAAGCTCGTCGCTGAGCGGCGCGGAGGCCTGGTGGCGACGATCATTCGCGGGGGCCGTGTCCTCGACGCCCGCGCTCACCGCGCGGACGCCGCCGACGTCCTGGTCGTCGGCGACACCATCACTCAGATCGGCGCGCCCGGGTTCGCCGCGCCGCCGGACGCGACCGTCCTCGACGCGCGCGGCAAGCTCCTTCACCCTGGCCTGATCAACGCTCACACCCACGCCCACGGCAACCTCGCCAAGGGCATGGGCGATCGCTGGACCCTCGAGCTCCTGCTCACCGCGGGCCCGTGGATCAGCGGCGGGCGCTCGCTCGAGGACAAGCATCTGAGCGCGAAGCTCGGCGCCGCGGAGATGGTGCTGAAGGGTTGCACGGCCAGCTACGACCTGCCGCTCGAGTGGCCGGCGCCGACCTCCGAAGGACTGGACGCGGTCGGCAGCGCCTACGCGACGGTCGGCATGCGCGCCGTCGTGGCCCCGATGGTCGCCGACCGGACATTCTACGAGGCCATTCCCGGCCTCCTGGAGGTCCTGCCGCCGGCGCTGCAGCAGGACGTGGAGAAGCTCCGCCCGGCGCCGTGGAAGACGAGCGTCGACAACATGCGCACGGCGCTGCGCGAGTGGAAGCACGACCGTGACCAGGTCCGCCTGGCCATCGCGCCGACGATCCCGCACCATTGCTCGGACGAGTTCATCCGCGCCTGCGTGGCCCTCGCCGCCGAGCACGGCGTCGGCCTCCACACCCACGTCGCCGAGTCCAAGGTGCAGGCGATCGTCGGGCTCCAGCGCTACGGCAAGACACTCACCGCGCACCTCGACGACCTCGGCGTGCTCGGCGAGCGCTTCACGGTCGCCCACGGCGTGTGGCTCGACGGGGACGACATGCAGCGACTCGGCGACCGCGGCGCCTCCATTGCCCACAACCCGGGGAGCAACATGCGGCTCGGCAACGGCCTCGCGGACATGCGCGCGATGCTCGAGCGTCGCGTGAACGTGGGCCTCGGCACGGACGGCGCCAACTGCTCCGACAACCTGAACATGTACGAGTCGATGCGCCTGGCCTCGTTCGTCTCGAAGGCGCAGCGCCCGGATGTCGAGCGCTGGGTGAGCACGGACGAGGTCGCGCTGGCCGCGACGGAGGGCAGCGCGCGGGCGCTCGGCTTCGACGGCCTGATCGGCCGGCTGGCGCCGGGCTACAAGGCCGACATCGTGTTTCTCGACCTCGGGCACGTCAACTGGATCCCGCTCAACGATCCGACCAACCAGCTCGTCCACACCGAGGAC
>DASPZZ010000228.1:0-1505 GCA_035635995.1 Binatia bacterium
GCTGCCCCGATACGGCAACCGTCACGGCCTGGTCGCCGGCGCCACCGGCACCGGCAAGACGATCTCGCTGATGGTGATGGCGGAAGGCTTCTCGCGCCTGGGCGTTCCGGTGTTCATGGCCGACGTGAAGGGTGACGTCGCGGGCCTGGCGATGGCCGGCACCTCGAACGAGAAGATCCAGCAGCGCGTGGCGCAGATCGGCATCCAGGGCTACTCGAGCGAAGCCAGCCCGGTGGTGTTCTGGGACCTCTACGGGAAGGCGGGCCATCCGGTCCGCGCGACGGTCAGCGAGATCGGCCCGAGCCTTCTGGGTCGGATGCTCGAGATCAACGACACGCAGGAGGGCATGCTCGAGATCGCCTTCAAGCTCGCGGACGACCGCGGGCTCTTGCTGCTCGACCTCGACGATCTACGCGCCCTCCTCGGGTTCGTCGCCGACAACCGCAAGGAGATCTCGACGAAGTACGGGCTGATCAGCGCGCAGTCGATCGCCGCCATCCAGCGCAGCCTGCTCGGGCTCGAGCGTGAGGGCGGCGAAGCCTTGTTCGGCGAGCCCGCGCTCGACCTGAAGGATCTGATGCGCACGGAGACGAGCGGCCGCGGCCTCGTCAACATCCTAGCGGCCGATCAGCTCATCCTGAAGCCGCGGCTCTATTCGAGCTTTCTCCTCTGGCTCCTGTCGGAGCTCTTCGAGAGCCTCCCGGAGGTCGGCGATCTGGACAAGCCGAAGCTCGTGTTCTTTTTCGACGAGGCGCACCTGCTCTTCGACGACGCGCCGACGGCCCTGCGCCAGCGCGTCGAGCAGGTCGTGCGGATCATCCGGTCCAAGGGCGTGGGCGTGTACTTTTGCTCGCAGTTCCCCGACGACGTGCCGAACGAGATCCTCGGCCAGCTCGGCAACCGGGTCCAGCACGCGCTCCGCGCCTACACACCGCGCGACCAGAAGGCGGTGCGCACCGCCGCCGAGACGTTCGTGGCCAACCCCAAGCTCGACGTCGCCAAGGTCATCGCCGAGCTCGGCGTCGGCGAGGCGCTCGTGTCGATGCTCCAGGACAAGGGCGTGCCGATGCCGGTGGAGCGCACCATGATCTGCCCGCCGCGCTGCCGCATGGGCGCGATCACGGCGGACGAGCGCGCGACCGTGCGCTCGAAGAGCCCGATCGGTCGCACGTACGACAACCGCGTGAATCGCGAATCGGCGTACGAGATCCTCGGCCGGCGCAGCGTCTCGACCGACGCGCCGGCGGCCCGCCCGAGCGAAGCGCCGTCGCGGAGCGAAGCCCCATCCCGCAGCCCGGCTCCCGCGCCCGCAAAGGACCAATCCACCCTCGGCACGCAGGTGAGCGAGATCCTCTGGGGCACGAAGCGCCGCCAGGGCATGGTGGAAGCGATGGCCAAGCAGGCCGCGCGCACCGTCGGCAGCCAGATCGGCCGGCAGATCCTCCGCGGCGTGCTGGGCGGAATTCTGGGCGGCTCCCGGCGATAGCGAGCGAAGAGCCGTGAAG
>DASPZZ010000229.1:0-2043 GCA_035635995.1 Binatia bacterium
ACGTAGTGCTCGTTGACGTCGTGCTGCTGGTTATTGCTGTTGGCCGCCGGAATCCAGAGACACGGGATCCCCAGAACGTCGGTGAAGACGTGCAGGGGCAGGGTGCCGCCGAGAATCGGCAGCGCCACCGGCTCCTCCCCGCCGTGCTCCTCGAGCAAGCGTAGAAGCCAGCCGAATTCCGGCCGCGCGGGCGAGGTGTAGCTCGCGGGCTGGCCGTCGGTCTCGACCGTGAACGTGATACCAGGCGTACGGCTCTGATGGTCGGCGACCGCGCGCTGGACAATGTCGCGCATCGCCGCGACCGGCGTGTCGGGGGTCAGCCTGATGTCCAGTCTCGCGTGGGCCGTTCGCGGGATGATGGTCCGCCGCAAGGTCGGCGAGGCGCCGTCCGACATGAAGCTGTTGGTGTTCACGGTCGGTTTCAAGAATGGCGTCCAGACGGCCTTGTCCTGCCATTTCGCGAACACCTCGCTCGCCTCGCGCCTGAACGCCTCGTGCTCGGCCGACCAGGCCCGCACGCGCTCCTCGATGTCGCCGATGAGCCGGGCGAGGGGAAGCACCGGGTTCGGCACGATGTTGCCGTAGTTGCCGGAGTGGACCGAGGCGGTCTGGCCGTTGTCGGCGACGAGGTTGACGGTGAGGAGCCCGCGCACGCCCATCACGAGCGTGGGGGCGTTCTTCTGCTTGGGCCCATCGGAGCCGATCAGGACGTCGGCGGCCAGCTTTTCGCGGTGGGCCCTGGCGATCGCCTCGAGGTTCGGGCTGCCGTGCTCCTCCTCGCCGTCGAGGATGATCTTGATCTTCCAGCAGGCGGTGCCAGCTCGAACGGCGTCCATGGCGCCGAGGATGTTCGAGAGGTGCTGGCCCTTGTTGTCGGCTCCGCCGCGCGCCACCAGCACCAGCTCTTCCAGCGCCTGGTCGCCGACAAGGCGCGGGTCGACGGCGCGCCCGTCGAGGAAGTAGGCCGGCACGAACGGCTCGCACTGGACGCCCTGCCACTTCCAGCGCGCCACGTCGCCCGTGGGCTGGACGTCGTAGTGGCCGTAGAGCAGCAAGGTGGGTGCACTCGCGGGCCCCGGCAGCTCGCCGTAGAGCGCGGGCGTGCCGCGGCCGTCGTCGGGCGCCAGCGGCGTGAGCTCGAGGCCGAGCTCGCGCCAGAGGCCGCGGACGGCTTCGATCATCTCGGGGGTGACCTGGCGACTGATCGTCGGGATCCGGAGATAGCGATCGAGGAGCTCGAGCCGGTCGTGACGCGAGGACATGGAAGTGGCGGTAGTATAACGCCGACGATGGCGTCGTCCGTCACGCTCCGCGTGTTTCGCTGGACCGCCGACGAGGCCGAGCGCCTCGACGAATACCGGGTCACCGCCGCGGCCGACACGACGGTGCTCGACGCGCTCGTCGCGATCCAGCGCTCGCAGGATCCCACGCTCGCCTTCCGCTACGCGTGTCGCGTCGGCATGTGCGGCTCGTGCGCGATGGTCGTGAACGGCCGCGAGCGCTGGGCCTGCCGCACACGCCTCGAGTCGCTCGGCCCGGGGCCGGTCAGCGTACGCCCGCTCTATCACTTTCCGCTGCTGCGCGATCTCGTCGTGGACATGACCCCGTTCGCGGCGAAGCTTCGAGACGTCGGCGCGGCCCTCACGCCGCGCGAGGAAGCCGAACCATACGCCCGGGTGTCCGGGCTCTCCGCCGAGCGTCGCGACATCGACCTGGCGATCGAATGCATCGGCTGCGGGATGTGCGTCTCGGCATGCACGATGGTCGGGCACAACGCGCGGTTTCCCGGCCCGGCCGCGCTCAACCGAGTGCTGACGCTCGAGCTTGACCACCGCGACGCCGGAGGCGAGGCGCGCTGGCGTGTCATCCTCGGCGAGGACGCCCTCGCGCGTTGCCACGGCCAGGGCAACTGCACCGAAGTGTGCCCGATGGGCCTCTCGCCGGCCGGTTCGATCCGGCATCTTCGCCGGCTCGCGGTCTCTCGACTGTTCGGTCTATCGGGTTGATTCGCCTGGGCGAGCTGACCTCACCGGGCGCCGCAAG
>DASPZZ010000230.1:0-1742 GCA_035635995.1 Binatia bacterium
GCCGATTCCTTGCCGAGGCGAAGCTTGACCGCGCCGAATCCGTTCGCCACGTGCTGCTTCGCCGACGCCGCGAGCTCGCCGGCGGACAGACTGACCCACAGCCCGTCGCTTGCATACGTCGGAAGCCGGTCGCGGAATCCGCCGAGGAGACGATGCAGCGGCTGGCCGAGCGTCTTTCCGTTGGCGTCCCACACCGCGATATCCAGCGGCGCGAGCGCGCAGTGCAACAGGCCGCCGGGCCCGACCCAGTCGCCGCGCCGCGCGAGCTTTTCCCAGGCGGCTTCCGGCTCGAGCACGCTCAGGCCGATCAGGTGCTCGCCGAGCTCGCGCGCCGCGGATCCGATCGTCGTCATCAGATCGGGCCGCGGGTAGACGATGTAGCCGATGCCCTCGATCCCATCCGACGTCGTGATCCGGGCGAGCACGTGCCAGTTCGCATCGACGGCTCGCCCCCCGGCGGTGTACGGCCGATCCACCGGGACCCGCACTACTTCGACGGCGACTTGCGAGATCTTCACGCCGGCCTCAGAGCGAGAGCACGCGCTCGCTGACGATATAGCGCTTGTTGGACGTGTACGGGCGCACTTCTGGCTTCCACCGTCCGATGTCCGAGGTGTCGTTCCAGAGCTTCGACATCGGCAGGGTGGTGTTCTCGACCTCGTAGGCGCAGAGATAGCGCGGCTCGCCGGCGTCCGACGTCCGGTAGCGCACGGCGTTGACCGAGCCCGGGAGCTTGAGCAGAAGCGGCAGGTGCTCGTTGTCGTAGAGGTCGTTGAAGAGGGCCTCGCGATGCCGCTCGACGTCCATCATGACCCAGAAGACGTACGGCGTCTTCCCGGTGAGCGCGGAGTTGCCCCCGACCCACTCGTACCTGGTCAGGTGACGGTTCATGGTGTGCGGACGGATCTCGCCCGGCCAGCGGCCCGCCTCGCCGGCCTTCTTCCATGCGGCGCTGTCCAGGACGTCGAGCCCGTCGAGCTCGTAGGCGGCGAGGTAGCGCGGCTCGGTCGGCGACGGCTGCCGATAGCGGGCCGCTCGGCGGACGCCGGGCACCCCGCGCAGATTCGGGACGTGCTCTCGATCGTAGACCTCGTTGAAGGCGGCGTCGTGGTCGTGGGCGACGTCCATGCGGACCAGGAACAGCGCGTGATTGCTCATGAAACCCTCCTGGCGCGCTAGCATAGCTCACATGACCAGGGTGGGTGTGGCGCTCGTCGCCGTGATCCTGGCCGCGGCGATGACGGCCGAGGCCCAGGACATGGAGCCGAGAGCGTACTCGAACGCGCCGGTCGGATTGAACTTCCTGATCCTCGGCTACGGCTACACGCAGGGCGAAGTGGCCCTGGACACGTCCGCGCCGATCGAAGACGGCAAAATTACCGTCCACAACGCCGTCCTCGGGTATGCGCACGCGCTGGGCCTGTGGGGTCGCGCCGCAAAGCTCGACGTGGCGTTGCCGTACGCGTGGTTGTCGGGGTCCGCCAAGGTCGCCGGGAAGCCAGTGGACCGCGAAGTCTCCGGCCTGGGCGATCCGCGGGCTCGCTTCTCGTTTCTCTTCTACGGGGCACCGGCGCTCAGCATGGAAGACTTCCGCGAGTACGAGCCGGACCTCATCCTCGGCGCCAGCCTCGCGGTGACGGTGCCGCTGGGCCAGTACGACTCCGACAAGCTCGTGAACATCGGGACCAACCGCTGGTCGTTCAAGCCCGAGATCGGCATCTCAAAGACGTGGGGGCCGGTGA
>DASPZZ010000231.1:0-31485 GCA_035635995.1 Binatia bacterium
GCGCATCGGTCTGTTCCGGAACATGAGAGCCTCCCAGAGAGCGTAGGTCGGCAACCGCTCTGCGCGGGCATTAGAAGTTGGTCGTCCGACAATGTCAAGGGCCGGAGGGCGAGAAATGGCTCCTGGCCGACATCGTCCTGCAGCCGGCCGGCGCCGCCGCGATCCATCGCGTGCGCTGGTTTCCGAGCCGGCCGCCGGTCGTCGGCCTGGAGTACGAGATGGACCTCCGGGGCGTCGTCCGCGAGGTGCTGCTCTAACCTCCGACCTGAACGCCCGCCAGCCGCTCGAGCACCTGGATGATCGCCAGCCCGTCCTGCTTGCCGAGCCCGGCCGCCCGTGCCATCTGGTAGACCTGCTGGCTCACGTTCGCCAGCAGAACAGGCACGCCGAGCTGCTTGGCGAACGCCGTCTCGAGCTCCTGGTCCTTGTACGAGATGTCCACGGTTCCGGTCGGCGAGAAATCGCGCGCCAGGATTCTCGGCACCTGCCGCTCGAACGCGAGGCTCGTTCCGGTGCTGACCCGCACGACCTCGTAGATCGTGCGCGGGTCGAGGCCGGCCTTGACGCCCATCACGAGGGCCTCGGCCACCGCCACCGTGTTGACCTGGACGAGCATGTTGTTCACGAGCTTCATCGCGAGTCCCTGCCCGAGCCCGCCGACGAGAAAGAGCTTCGTGCCCATGGCCTTGAAGAGGTCGCGGCACGCCTCGAAGGTCTCCGCGGCGCCACCCGCGATGATCGAGAGCTCGCCCGTCTCCGCCCGCGCGGTACCGCCGCTCACCGGCGCGTCGAGCATCGCCACGCCGCGCGCGGCCAGTATCTCGCCGAGCCGCCGGGCGACGAACGGGTCGATCGTGCTCATCGAGATCACGATGTGCCCCGGCGCCGCGCTGCGGATGATGCCGCGCTCGCCGGCGATCACCGATTCGGCCTGGGCGGTGGTCTCCACCATGCAGATGGTGCGATCGGTCGCCGCCGCCACTCGCTCGGCCGACTCGGCCACCGCCGCTCCCCGCGCGCGCAGCGGCTCCACCTTCACCGGGTCGATGTCGTGAACGACCAGCGGGAAGCCCGCCTTGACCAGATTGAGCGCCATGGGTCGTCCCATGTTGCCGAGTCCGACGAATCCGACCGCTCCAGCCATCACGTCCTCCTTGGCATACCGGCGCCGCCAGCACGGTAATCTCCGCTTCCCGATCCGTCAACCTGCGCCGCGGTCGCCTCGCCCTTGCGGAGAGCTCCTCGCTCTCGCTGCTGGAACACTGGTGGCTTCGGTCTGGGGGGTGCGCGAACGCTGGGTCCAGCGCCGCCGCGCGCGGCGGCGACAGGAGGGGAGATGGGACGATGCCACCGACCCGGCGTGGCGCCGGCGCGGGTTTAACGGGACTCGGAGAAGATCCGCAGCTTGAGCCGTCGCGGGACCCAGGCGGCCAGGACTCGGGCGGAGCGCGCGACGCGCTCCAGCGACTCGGGGCTACCGGGCCAGTACTTGAGCACGAGGCCGCGGTTCACGAAGTTCAGCATCCCGTCGACGAGGATCGCGGCGACGAAGACGTCGTCCAGGTAGCCCAGCACCGGAATGAAGTCCGGGATCAGGTCGACGGGCGAGACCAGGTACAGGATGGCGGCGGCCAGCGCGATCTTCGCGGCCTTCGGCAACACCGGGTCGAGGGCGAGACCGCCGATGGTGCGAACGATGTCCGGCAGGGCGCGCAGGAGCGCCTTCACGGCTCGAGGCTCTCGGCCACCAGCTCGCTCACGTCCTTGACGTTGAGCGTCTCCTCGGCGCCCTTCACCTTCCGGCCGAGATCGATCATGGCCAGGCAGAAGGGACAGCCCGTGCCGACCAGGTCCACCTTGGCTTCGAGCGCCTCCTCGACACGGAGCAGGTTCACCCGCTTCTGCGCCTTGACCTCCATCCACATGTGACCGCCGCCCCCGCCGCAGCAGAGACCGCGCTCGCGGTTGCGCGGCAGCTCCACGAGCCGCAGCCCTGGAACGGCCTTCGCGACGTTCCGCGGCGCCTCGGTGATGCCGTTGTAGCGCCCGAGGTAACACGAGTCGTGGAACGCGATCGAGGCGTCGAGCGGCTTCCTGGGCCTGATCCGTCCGGCGGCGATCAGCTGCTCGATGACCTGCGAGTGGTGGAGCACCTCGTAGCTGCCGTCGAACTGTGGGAACTCGTTCTTGATGGTGTTGAAGCAGTGCGGGCAATGCGTGATGACCTTGCGGAAGCGGTACCGCTTGAGCGCCTCGATGTTCTCCTGCTGGACGGTCTGATACAGGTACTCCTCGCCCAGGCGGCGGCCGACCTCGGCGTGACAGCGCTCCTCCTGCATCACGCCGAAGCTCACCCCGGCGGCCTTGAGGATCTTCACCACCGCGCGGGCGATCGCCTGGTTGCGCTTGTCGTACGAGGCCGAGCAGCCGACCCAGTAAAGGTACTCGACGTCACGACCCGGCTCCATCACCGGAACGTCGAGGCCCTGCGCCCACGCGAGGCGCTCGCCGGCCGGCAGCCCCCACGGGTTGCCGGCCCGCTGGATGTTCTGGAGCGACTGCGGAGCCGTCGAGGGCAAGGCACCCTCGGAGAGGGCCAGATAGCGCCGGAGGTCGATGATCGTGTCGACGATGTCGATGAAGGCCGGGCACTCCTGCACGCACGCCATGCACGTCGTGCACGCCCACAGCTCGTCCGCCTTGATCAGCTCGCCGTGGATCGGGCCCGGCAGCTCGCCGTGCATGTGCCGCTTGAGCTTGACGATGATCTGCTTGGGCGAGAGCGCCGTGCCCGACATGTAGGCCGGGCAGGCCGCCTGGCAGCGGCCGCACTCGACGCACGCGTCGAAGTCGAGCCGGCGCTTCCACGAGAACTCCTCGAGCTTCGAGATGCCGAGGGTCTCGGCTTCCTCGATGTTCCTGATCGGCGGGATCGCGCCGCGCGGACCGAGCTTCGAGAAGAAGATGTTGAGGGGCGTCGTGAGGAGATGGACGAAATAGGAATACGGGACGATCGCGATGAAGAGCAGCGCGATCGCCGCATGGAACACCCACGTCGCGACGTGGAGCCCGCGCAGGGCCCCGGGGGTCAGTCCGAGGACCACCAGGCCGCGGCCGAGCGCCCAGCCGACCGGCGACCATGGTCCCCACCACGGCTCGACCACCGCGAGCCGGCACGCCTCCATGACGAATCCGGTCACGTTGATGACGAACAGCAGCGCGAGCGCCCAGGCGAAGCGCGCGGACGCGTCGACGCGCGCCGGCCGCTGCACGAACCGGCGCCAGACCGCCATGCCCAGCCCGATGACGAAGAAGAGCCCGAAGAGATCGAGCACCGTCTCGTAGAAGAGATAGAAGCGCCCCTTCAGGAGCTTGTACCCGAAGAGGGGCAGCGTGACGTCCCAGTCGATCGTCGCCAGCACGGTTCCCATGAACAGGGCGAGAAAGCCCCAGAACATGATCGCGTGCATGATCCCCGGGTAGGCCTGGGAGAGCGTGCGGACCTGGGCGAGCGCATGGGTCAGAACCAGGCCGATGCGCTCGGGGATTCGATCGAGACGGTCCTCGGGCGGACCTCGCCGCCAGAGGCTCACCCGCTGCCACATGCCGTAGGCGAAGATCGCGATCGCCAGCGCCCCGCCGACGTAGAGCGCGACCTGGGCCCAGCCCGGGACGTTCCAGAACGTGTCGCGGAACGGAACGGACGGAGTCATGAGGGCCTCAACCTTAGCACAGGGCGAACGGCCGACGGGCGGAGGGCGCCTACACGGCGCCCTCCCCCGGGCTCACGGAGCAGCGACGAGGCTCAGCGCGGCTGTGGCTGCTGCGGCGGCCCCGGAGCCTGCTGCTGGGGCGGCGGGACGCGGAACGGCGTGTGGCAGGCCCCGCACGCTTGACGTCCGAACTCCTTCGCGACCGCCTCGGTGGCGGCCTGGTCCTTGCTGCGGGCCGCATCGCGGAGCTTCTCGGCCTGCATTCCGTAATTCTTGACCGCGGACTCGAACTCGGGCCACTTCTGCCAGATTTCCGGCTTTGCCTTGGACTTCTCGGTCAGCGAACCCTCGGGGAAGAGCACGGTGATCTGTGTGGCGATGAGCGCCATCGTCTCCGCGTTCACCGCGACGGCCTCGACGTTGCCGGCCTTCAGCTTCGCCTGGGCGTCCGCCCAGCTCGCCCCGTTGAGCTTCATGAGCCGCTGGCGATCGGCGACGGGGTCGCTCGTCCAGATCTTCGGCGTGGACTGCCCGGTCGCGGAGCTTGCGAGACCGAGCGCTACGAGGCTACCGAGAACGACACCAGTCTTCACGTGTCTGAGCTTCATTTCGCCTCCTCTGGGTTAAGAACGCGGTTGCGCTGGCTGCTGCTGGGGCGGCGGCACGCGGAAGGGCGTGTGGCAGGTTCCGCAGGCATCGCGTCCGAACGTGGTGACCGTAATCTGCACGGCCGCGGCGTCCTTCGCGACAGCCTGATCACGGAGTGTGCCGGCGCGGTTTTCGAGGTTCTTCGCCGCCGCTTGGAACTCCGACCACTTCTGCCAGATCTCCGGCTTGGCCTTCGACTTGTCGGTGAGCGAGCCCTCGGGGAACAGGAGCGTGATCCGCTGAGCGTGGAGCGCGAGCGCCTCGGCGTTCACCGCGACACCCTCCACGTTGCCCGCCTTGACCTTGTTCTGGATGTCCGCCCAGTTGGCGCCGTTGTTCTTCATGAGCCGCTGGCGGTCCGCCACGGGATCGCCGGAGCCCATCGTCGTCTTCTGGCCGGTCGCGCACCCCACGCCGGTCAGTGCGACGAGGCTACCGAGGATCACACCGGTCCTCACGTGTCGAAATTCCATCTCGCCTCCTCTTGGTAGAAGGGCACTGCGCTCACTTGCCGATCTTGTTCTTGATCGCGGGAATCGTCTTGAGGTACTGGGCGATCGCGAGCCGATCGGCCTTGGTCAGGTCCTTGTACCCGGCCAGCGTTCCCTCGATGACCTCGCCCATGAGACTCCCGGCCACGTCGCCGTCGGGCTTGTTACCCGTACCCAGATAGTCGGCGATCTCCTCCTCGGACCAAGCCAGGCCCGTCCCCTTGTCGGGCGTGATGTTGGGGACTTCAGAGTTTTCGGGGCCCTTGGGGTTCCCCGCCAGGAACCGTGAGTTGTCCGTCGCCATCGTCAGGGTGCGCGGCGTGTGGCACTCACCGCAGTGGCCGACGGCGCGGACCAGATACTCCCCGCGGGCCGTGCCGGAGGTCGGCACCGTCGTCGGCGGCGTCTCCTTCGGCGCGAACGCCGCGAGCCAGGCGGGCAGGAACACGCTCTCGAACATTGGCACCGCGATCTTCTTCGGCTGATTGGCCCGCTTCACCGGCGGAACGGACCGGAGGAACGCGACCAGCGCCTTGAGGTCGTCCGCCGCCATCCCGTTGAACACCGTGTAGGGGTGCACCGGGATGAGGCGCTCGCCGTTGGGCCGCCGGCCGAGACGGGTCGCGGTGATGATCTGCTCGTCGGTCCAGCCGCCGATGCCGGTCTCGCGATCGGGCGTGATATTGGTCGAGTACACGGTCCCGAACGGCCCGTCGTACCGCCGGCCGCCCGCGTTGACCGGCTGCTTGGCAACGGTGTGACAGCCGCATCCACCGGTGGCGCCGAAGATGTACTTGCCCCGCGCCAGCTCGGCGGCCGAGGGCGGCTGTGCGGACGCCAGCGCGGGGAGCGAAGCCAGGGACAGCAGGAACGCGGCAGCCAGACGCCCGGCCCGTCTTGCCAAGCCGGCCACTACTGGCGGACGAAGGTCAGGTCGGTCTCCAGCTGGATGTCGTTCGCGACCTTGAAGATGAGAAGCTGCGGTATCTGCATGCCGTGGTCGGTGAAGGTCGTCGCGAGCCGGGCGCGTACCTTGATGTTGTCCCCGGTGAAGCCGAAGCGCTTCTGGGCCTCGACCTGCT
The DNA here is from genome assembly GCA_035635995.1 of Binatia bacterium. Taxonomy (GTDB): domain Bacteria; phylum Methylomirabilota; class Methylomirabilia; order Rokubacteriales; family CSP1-6; genus AR31. The sequence continues at coordinate 5,935 of DASPZZ010000231.1, forward strand.
CTGGAGTGAGCTTGATCCAGGTGACGGTGGCGTCGGCCACTCGCTCCACCGGCTTCTGCTTCACCGTCAGGATCCCTCGCACCTTGGCCGGGACGGTCTTGCCCGGCTCCAGCGGCCCGGCGATCTCCACGCCCTTCACCTCGAAGGTGACCCAGCGGTTGGCCTCGACCTCGGTCTCGAGATAGTTCTTGCTGCGCATGTCGGCGTCGCGCTTGTCGATGCCGGTCCTGACCAGGTTCATGTCGACCTTGACCGCCCCGGACGCGTTCTGAGGACGGGTCGGATCGAGGGTCAGCGTGCCGGCGACGCCCTCGGCGGCGGTGTTGCCCACGAAGGTCTCGAGCAGCGCGTCGCTCTTGAACGTGGCACGCGAGTAGTTGGGCAGAAGCTTGAGGGCCATCACGTCGGCGAAGGCCGGGTCTGCCGTCAGGCCCATGACGAGCGCGGCGGTAGCATACACAGTCAATCCGGGCACTATGAGTCTCCTATCCGGGGTCTCGGTGGCGGTCGAGCGCCGCCTTAATATCACGAACGGGTGGGCCTAAGCACGGGTTCCCGGATGGGCCGCCTGCAGGTCCGCCTCCATGACGAGGGCGTCCTCGCCCGTGTCGTAGTAGTAGCCCTGCCGGCGGCCGACGACCCGGAAGCCAAAAGATTCATAGAGCGTCCGCGCCTCGGTGTTGCTGGGGCGCACCTCGAGCACGACGAGCTTGATCCGGCGCTGTCGAGCCTCGTCGAGGATGCCCCCGAGCAGGGTCCGGCCGAGGCCCCGCCGCCGACAGTCCGGGCGGACCGCGATGTTCGTGATGTGGACCTCGTCGGCGACCTCCCAGAGACAGACGTAGCCGACCACCCGAGCATCCTCGCGCATCACCCAGCACCGGGCGACCCGGTTCTGCTGCATCTCGTAGAGGAAGGCGCCGCGTGACCACGGCATCGAGAACGACGCCCGCTCGATTCCGATGACCTCATCGAGGTCCTCGGGACGCATGCGATCAACTGACGGTGGCACCGCGGCGCTTCAGCTCGGCCTCGGACGGCCGGAGGTAGATCGGAACGAGATCGGCGGCCGCGACCGTGTCACCGATCGCGAGCCGCGAGTGCCCCAGGGAGCCGACGCACGCCGGAGCGGGCCCCCGCCGCGGCGGCCGGACACGGCGCGCGTACGCCGAGCGGATGTGATCGGCGCCGTCGCCGAGGACGATCACCGGCTCGTCCAGTCGCCGAGAGAGGTCGTCGGGAGCGATAGCCAGGTACTCCCACTCCCGGCGCATCCCGTCGCCATCCCATCGATAGAGCGACGTGTACACCTCACGCTTACGGGCGTCGAGGACGGGACACACGGGCAGCGCGGCGAACGGCAGCATCGCCGCCATCGCGTCGAGCGTCGGCACCGCCGCGACCGGGATGGAAAGCGCCAGCGCCAGTCCTTTGACGGTGCTGAGGCCGACCCGGAGGCCCGTGAACGAGCCCGGGCCCACGGCGACCGCGAGCCCCTCGAGGTCGGCCACCGTCCAGCTCGCGTCGCTCAGGAGCCGATCGATCGCGGCCATCAGGCGCTCGGAGTGCGTCACCCGCACATCGAGCGAGTATTCGCCGACGACCAGCTCGCCGTCGAGGAGCGCGGCGCCGCCGGACAGCGTCGAGGTCTCCACGGCGAGCACGCGCATGCAGCGAGTCTAGCACGCGCCCAAAGCGCCGCTCGTCGGCGCTCCGCCGCGTGCGATAATGCGCCGAGGAGGGCCCGGATGAGCGCTGCTGGCCGGAAAGACCCCGCCGCCGTCGAGACCGAAGTCAGAGAGAAGATCCATCTCGAAATCCTGAAGCGCACGGGCGCCTATCACGCCAACGATCACATCCTGTTGCCGTCGGGCCAGCACACGACGGAGTACATCGAAAAGACGCTGGTGACCACGGAGCCCTCGTTCACGGAGGGCCTCGGTGCCGTGATCGCCAAGCATTTCGCCCAGTGGCCGATCGACATGGTGCTGTCGACGGGTCCGGGCGCGCTCATCCTGTCGCACTGCGTGGCTCGCGCCCATCCCTCGCGGCCCATCGTCGTCTACGGCGCCAAGGGGCTGTCCGGTGGGAAACGGCGCGTCTCGCTTCCGGTCGAATTCCAGCGGCTCATCCGGCCCGGCGCCAAGATCCTGCTGATCGAGGATCTGGTCAGCACCGGCTCGACGCTGAACTTGCTGATCAACCTGGTGGAGCAGCTGGGTGGGCTCGTCGTCGGCATCGGCTGCCTCTGGCGTCGCACGTCCGTGGAGCTCGACGACAATCGCTCGGTCTTCAGCCTGGTGAGCCGCGATTTCCCGACCTACGATCCGGACAAGTGCCCCCTCTGCAAGCGGGGCGCACCGCTCAACGAAGAGTTCGTCCGCCGCCGCCACGCCCGCCGCCCCTCCTCGGTCCAAGAGCCCAAAGAAGCCTAGTCGCGCCGGCTAGGGCGGAGTCGGGGCTGGTGGGACCCCCGAGTCCCGCCCGCAGCTCGAAGAGCTGCGTTCGGGCGAGAGGGTGACGGAGCCCGGTGGGCCGGGGACACCCTGGTGCCACCCGTCCGGCTCGCGGCGCCGTCTTCGTGAATATGAAGGCTAGACGGCTTCCCAGAGTCCTTCTTGGACCCCGGCGTTCTTGTAGGCATCGCGGATGCGATCGAGATTCTTGGTGAAGAGGAGCCCGATTTTGGCGAAAGGCTCGAACACCGGTCCCTGGCCGTCCAGGAGCGGAAAGCTCACCCGCGGCAGCTTCTCCCACTGGCTCTGGAGCAGCGCGTTCACGGCCGCGAGATTCGTGTAGAACTCCTCGCGCTCCTTGACCGCGCGCTTGACGATCGGGGTGATCAGACAGTCGACCGTGTCCCGGGCGCGGGCCGCGCCCTCGGCCGCCGCCTCGGCGAGCGGCACGACCGTCACGCCGAGCTCGCCGAGGAAGCGCTGGAGCAGGCGACCCACCGAGTCCTGGAGCAGGATCGCCGGGAGCCCCACCCGCTTCAGCGCGTGATGCCCGAGCTCCGTCGCGTCCGCGTAGAGCTGGGCCTTGAGCCACTCGACATGCTGCCGGTTCTCGTCGTCCTTCCACCAGTCGCGGATCATCCGCTTGCCGAAGTACCGGATGGCCGCGTAGTGCTTGTCGCCTTTGAGGAGCTTCTTGGCGATCCCCCGCCACGAGTAGAACTTCGCCATGGCGTCGAGCGCGCCGATCTGCAGCTCGTACGGGCTCATGCGGCGCGGCTGGTGGACGACGTGGTGGCCGTCGTAGAACTGCCAGTTCTTGCTGATCACGTACTTGTCGCCGCGGTCGTAGAGCTGCTCCCAGTCGGGCGAGCCGGGAATCGGCGTCAGGATCATGAACTGGATCGAGTCGATGTCGTTCTTGAGGGCGAACTCGGCGGTGGCGTCGATCGTCTCGACGTCGTCCTCGTCGGAGCCCACCACGAACATGCCGTGGATCCGGATCTTGTGCGCATGGAAGCGCTCGATCGACCGTTCGATTTTCCCGAGGTCCTGCTTCTTCTGGAAGAGCTTGAGCGTGCGGGGGTTGATCGATTCGAACCCGACGTAGACGTTGAAGCAGTTCGAATCGCGCATGAGCTCGAGAAGCTCCGGGTCGTCGACCGTCTCCGTGCGCACCTGGGCGCCCCACTCGGGCGTCAGGTTGCGCGCGATCATCCCACGCAGCAGATCCTTGCACCGCTTCTTGTTCGCCGTGAAGATGTCGTCGGCGAAGAACGTGTACATGTTGCCCTTGTGGACCTCGAGCTCCTGCAGCACGCGGTCGACCGAATGCGTGCGGAAGGCGTGCCCGTACATGCCGGGCACCGAGCAGAAGGTGCAAGAGAACGGACAGCCGCGCGACGTAGCGACCGAGATGACTCCGCCGGGCTTCCAGCCGGTGATGAGCCGGTAGTCCGGAATCGGGTTCACGTCGAGGTTCGGAATCTTCGGACGCTCCGGGAGATGGACCGCCCGGCCGTCCGCCAGGTACGAGAGGTTCTTGATCTGCTCGATTCCCTGGCCGGCCTGGATCGCGTCGACCAGTTCCTGGAACGCGAACTCGCCCTCGCCCCGGACCACGAAGTCCGCGTGCTCGAGCCCTTCCTCGGGCAGGAAGCTCACGTGCGTGCCGCCGAGCACGGCGATGGCCCCCGCCGCGCGGACCTGGTCGGCGAGCCGGTACGACTGCGGCGCGGTCGAGGTGATGGCCGAGATCGCGACGAGATCGGCCGAGAGGATCTCGTTCATGTCCAGAGCTTGGATGTCTTCAATGTAGACGCGGACGTCGTAGCCTTTGGCCCGCATGATCGTGCCGAGCAGGACCGAGCCGATACGAGGGATGCAGACTCGGCTGTAGATGTGCAAGTGGGTCGACTTCGGCTCGACGAACACAAGCTTCTTGAGCGCACGTCTCATCGACGGAGGTCTCCTCAAGAGCGGGTAGTTGTTGGTGAAGGGCCGCTTCGATCTCGCGCCCACGCTACATCGCGGCCCTGGCGAAGTCAAACAACGTGTCACGCAACATCTTGGGCGCCGAAGGCCGCCGGACCCCCAGATATGGGATTTTACTCTTGACAGAATTTGGCCGCCTCACTAGCATGCCAGGCAGATGCGCTGTCCCAGAGGCTCGACGGAGGGAGGTGAGGCGGTGGCCAAGAAGAAGGCGACCAAGAAGAAAAAGAAGTAGGGTCCACGCGGCACTCGGCCCTGTCGGTCTGGTCTCAGCGACAGGGCCGTGCTGTCTGAAGAAGATGAGGGGGGCGACCCCCCTCACACTCCCCCGGCGTTCCAACGCGTGAGGAGGTGACCGCCGGGCGGGAGTAACCTTCTGTGGCCGTCACTTCGTCTTTGCCAGGGGTCGGGGCTTGGCGGGGGCGGCCTTGGTCTTGTCGTCCTTCTGGAGCCCCTTGACCTCTTCCACGAACTGGCCGATGTCCTTGAACTGCCGGTACACCGAGGCGAACCTCACGTACGCGACCGGGTCCAGGCGCTGGAGATGGTCCATGACGACCCGGCCGAGCTCCTCGCTGCTGATCTCTTTTTCCGCCCGCTCGTGGAGCTGGGCTTCGATCTCGACGACGACGTCGTCGACGGCCTGGACTCCGACCGAGCGCTTCTCGCACGACTTCAAGATGGAGCCGCGGAGCTTCTGGCGGTCGAAAGGCTCGCGGCGGCCGTCCCGCTTGACCACGTGCGGCAGCACATCCTCGATGTATTCGTAGGTCGTGTACCGGCGGTGGCACTTGAGACACTCGCGCCGGCGCCGGATGAACTCCCCGTCCCGGCCCACCCGCGAGTCGACGACCCGATCCTCCGTGTGACCGCAAAACGGGCACTTCATCGGGCTCCCCCTTCCCTCATGCCGATCCGGTCATCGGGTTCGCTCCGGATAAAGCGGGAACCGATTCGTCAGCTCCTGCACCTCGCCGCGAACCGTCGCCTCCACCGGCGAGGATCCGAGATTGGACAGCACGCGGTCGATGAGGCGAGCGATCTCGACCATCTCGGCCTCGCGCATGCCCCGCGAGGTGACCGCCGGCGTGCCGATCCGGACGCCGCTCGTCACCATCGGGCTACGGGTTTCGAACGGTACCGTGTTCTTGTTCACGGTGATCCACGCCCGGTCGAGCGCCTCCTGCGCGTCCTTGCCGGTGATGTTCCGGCTCGTGAGATCGACGAGGAGGAGGTGCGTGTCCGTCCCGCCCGTCACCAGCCGGTAGCCGTGGCCGAGGACCGCCGCGGCGAGCGCCGCCGCGTTCTTCACGATCTGCTTCTGGTATTCGCGCCAGGCCGGCGTCAGAGCCTCGCGGAACGCGACGGCCTTTCCGGCGATCACGTGCATCAAGGGGCCACCCTGGACTCCGGGCATGACGGTCTTGTCGAGCGCTTGCGCGTGCTCCGACCGGCACATGACCATCCCGCCCCGCGGACCGCGGAGCGTCTTGTGAGTCGTCGTCGTGACGAAGTCCGCGACGCCCACCGGTGACGGGTGAAGCCCCGCTGCGACCAGCCCCGCCGGGTGGGCGATGTCGGCCATGAGGACGGCGCCGACCTCGCGCGCGACGTCACGGAACGGGGTGAAGTCGATCGCCCGTGGGAAAGCCGAGCCGCCGGCGATGATCAGCCTGGGCCGGTGCTGGCGCGCGAGGTCCCGTACCTGGTCCAGGTCGATCCGCTCGGTGTCCTTACGCACCCCGTACGCGACGATCGAGTAGAGCTTGCCCGAGTAGTTCACGGGGCTTCCGGCGGTCAGGTGCCCGCCGTGCGAGAGGTTGGGCCCGAGCACGGTGTCGCCGGGCTTCAGGAGCGTGAAGTAGACCGCCATGTTGGCCTGAGCGCCGGAGTGAGGCTGCACGTTGACGTGCTCGGCGCCGAAGAGCTCCTTGGCGCGGGCGATCGCGAGCTCCTCGACGACATCGACGATCTCGCAGCCGCCGTAGTAACGGCGCCCCGGGTATCCTTCGGCGTATTTGTTGGTCAGCACCGACCCCACCGCTTCGAGCACCGCCTCGGACACGAAGTTCTCGGAGGCGATCAGCTCGAGGTTCCGGTGCTGCCGCTGCGCCTCCGCGCGCAGCGCCTTGGCGATCTCGGGATCGACGTCAGGGAGCCTGAGCATCAGGGCTCCTGCTCCCGCGCGCGGTCGAGCTCGAGGATCTTGTCCACCCGCCGGGCATGGCGGCCACCGGCGAACTCCGCCCCGAGCCAGATCTCGAGGATCTCGATCGCGGCGTCGCGGCCCGTGATCCGAGCTCCCAGCGCCAGGATGTTCGCGTCGTTGTGCTCGCGGCTCATCCGCGCGGTGTAGGCGTCGCTGCAGGCGGCGGCACGAACGCCGGGCAGCTTGTTCGCCGCCATGGCCATCCCGATCCCGGTCCCGCACACGAGCACGCCCCGGTCGGCCTTGCCGACGGTCACCGCGCCGCCGACGGCGGCCGCGTAGTCCGGATAGTCGACGGATTCGGCCGACTGGGTCCCGAGGTCGACGACGTCGTAGCCGCGGGAGATCAGCCAGGCCTTGAGGTCTTCCTTCAGCGGGAAGCCGGCGTGGTCGGCGCCGAGCGCAACGACGATCATATCGGCACCATATCGGTAGTGGCTCCAGCGTGTCAAGCCAACAACATAGTGGGGTGCTTGGGCCCTGCTGCGGCGCTCGGACGCGCCGCGGTCTCTCGGCACCTTCTTGAGGAGTCTATTCGCTAGAGATCTATTCGCTGCCGATCGGCGGCGACGGCGCACCGCCAGTGGAGCTGCTGTTCGATGGCATCTCGGAGCGCCGCCGCGGCCTTGGGCTCGCCGTGAACGCAGTAGGTCATCGACGGCGGGTGCCTGAAGCCTCGGAGCCAGCGGAGGATCTCGGCCTGATCCGCATGGGCCGACAGGGCGTCCGTCGCCATGATCGTCGCCTGCACGGCGACGTCCTCGCCGAAAATCCTGAGCCGCACGGCGCCGTCGCGGAGCAGTCGACCTCGGGTGCCCGCGGCCTGGTATCCGACGAAGAGCACGGTCGTCCGCTCGTCGGGAAGACGCTGGCGCAGGTGATGGAGGACGCGGCCTCCGGTCGCCATACCGCTGCCCGCGATGATGATGCCGGGTCCGTCGAGGCCGTTCAGCTTCCTGGAGTCCTCCGACGTCGGCGCCAGATGAAAGCGCGCCGGAACGAACGGGCGCCTCCCCTGGGCGGTGACCTGCGCCGTCGCCGGATCGTGTTCGCCGGGATGGCGCTCGTAGATCGTGGTCGCCTCGATCCCCATCGGGCTATCGAGGTAGACCGGCAGGCTCGGAATGCGACCCGCTTCCTCGAGCTCGCGCAGGATGTACAGAAGATCCTGGGTGCGGCCGATGGCGAAGGCCGGGACGAGGAGCCATCCCCGCTGGTCGACCGCGCGCCGCACCGCCTGGACGATGACGGGCGCCGCATCGCCGGGAGGATGCACCCGGTCGCCGTAGGTGGATTCGATCATCAGCGTGTCGGTGCTCTCGACGGCGATCGGGTCGCGCATGACCGGCACGTCGTAGCGGCCGAGATCGCCCGAGTAGACGAGCCGACGCCCTCCCAGCACGACCTCGACGATCGAGGCGCCGAGGATGTGGCCGGACAGGCGGAAGCGGGCGTCGATGTCGCGCGCCGGCGAGAACCGCTGGTCGAAGGCGACGGGCGTGACGAGGCCGAGGGCCTGCTCGGCGTCGGCGACGGTGAAGAGCGGGAGCGCCGGACCGTGCCGGGTGGCCCCCTTGCGGTTGCGGAAGTCCGCCTCCTCTTCCTGAAGTCGCGCGGCGTCGGGCAGCATGATCTTGAGTAGGTCCGCCGTGCCCGCCGAGCAGTAGATCGGCCCGCGGAAGCCGTCACGAACGAGGCGCGGCAGGTAGCCCGAGTGGTCGATGTGAGCGTGTGAGAGCAGCACGGCGGCCAGCGTTCCCGGATCAACCGGCGGCGCGGCCCAGTTCCGCTCCCGGAGCTCACGCAGCCCCTGGAACATTCCGCACTCCAGGAGCAGGTTGGCCGAGTCCGCCGCGACGAGAAACTTCGCGCCCGTGACGGTTCCGGCGGCGCCGAGAAACGTGAGCGAGGCGGTCACTCGCGTGCCAGCTCGACGGCGGCACCCGCCGGGAACTCGAACGCCTCGACCGACGCGCCGTCGCACCCGGAGGCGACGAGCCGCGGGATCTCCAGGCGCGCCTCGACCGTGCCGACCTCGAGCTCCGACATCCGGGTCGCCGGATGCCTGGGGACGAACAGCGTGCAACAATCGGCGTCCGGCTCGATCGAGATTTCGAACGTCCCGAGCCGACGCCCCTCTTCGGTGATCTCCAGCTTGTCCATGCCGATGAGCGGCCTCAGGATGGGCATCGTCGCGACCTCGTCGATTCGCGCGATGTTCGAGAGGGTCTGCGACGCCACCTGGCCGAGGCTCTCCCCCGTCGTCAGCGCGACCGCTCCGTGCTTCCGCGCCAGCGCCTCGGCGATCCGTACCATCAGCCGCCGGTAGACCACGACCCGGGCGGGAGGCGGGACCGTGAGCACGACCTCGCGCTGAATCTCGCCGAAGGGCACCAGCACGAGCTTCGAGTCGTACTGCCACTCGGTCAGCCGCGCGACGAGCGCGCGCGCCTTGGCCTGGGAGGTGGGCGGCAGGTACGGCACGCTGTGGAAGTGCACGAAGACGACGCGGCAGCCGCGCTTCATCATCCGCCAGGCCGCGACGGGTGAGTCGATCCCGCCCGAGAGCAGCGCCGCGACGGTGCCGCTCGCGCCCACCGGCAGCCCGCCGGGACCCGCCACCGGGGCGATGTAAACGAACGTCTCGGCGGGCATCACCTCGACGTGGATCTCGAGCTCCGGGTGACGCAGGTCGACGCGTGAGGCGACGCGTCCGAGAACGAACGCGCCGAGCTCGCGATTCAGCTCCACACTCGTCATTGGGTACGTCTTGAACGCCCGGCGCGCCGTGATCCGGAACGACGCAAAGCTCCGTCCCTCGATGAGCCGGCCGATGACCGCTTTCATCGCCTCGACGGTCGACACGACTCGATACGCGAGCGCGACGCTCGCGACCCCGCACACGCGACGAACCCGATCTCGAACCGCCGCCGGATCGGGATGGTCATCGAGGTCGAGCAAGAGGCGGCCGGAGACCTGGCGCAGCCTCACCGGTCCGAGATCGGACGTCGCGCGCCGGAGGTTTCTCGCCAGGTGGCGCAGGAAGAGCGGCCGGTTTCCCCGCTTGAGGCCGAGCTCGTGGTAGTGCACGAGCACCACGGGACGCAGCCGGGACATGCTCAGCCGAGCTCCGCCACGAGGCCCCGAGCCCGCGCGAGCTCGTCCGGGGTGTTCACGTTCATGAAGGCGACCCGCGGGTCGCGAAACCGGGCGATGTCGGCCTCGGTGATCTCGACCACGCGCACACGCTCGAAGAACCCGACGATCCTCAGCTGCCCGGCGATGAGCCGTTCCTCGATTCGCGGCAGGCATGCCTTCGCGTACGCGGCGTGCATGGTCTCGAGCTGGCTGCCGACACGTGGGATGACGACGTCACCCTCGCCCGCCCGCGCGACGACCAGCCTGACGACCTCCGGGTGAAGGAACGGCATGTCGCAGGCGACCGTGAACGCGACCTGGCCGGCGGCGGCCTTGAGCCCCGTGTAGATTCCCCCGAGCGAGCCGTGCTCGGGGTAGACGTCTCCCACCATCGGCAGCCCGAGAAACGCGTAGAGCTCGGGAGTGTTGGTCACGATCAGGACGTCGTCGACCGCGGGAGCGAGCGCTTCGAGCACGCGCTCGATGATGGGCCGACCACCCAGCTCGATCAGCGCCTTCGGTTGGCCGCCCATCCGTGTGCTCCGGCCTCCGGCCTGGATGACCCCGGTGATCCTCATGACGGCGGGGCGCCCGCCCCGCGATGCCCTGGGGCTCGCACGATCACTGCGCCCTGACGCAGGATCTGGGGAGGCTCCACGGTCATGTCGAGAACCGTCGACGCCTCGCAGCCGGGTGTGGGGCCGCCATCGAGAACGAGGTCGATCCCGTCGCTGAAATAGGCGAGCACGCCGGCGGCCGTCGTCGGTGGCGCGAGGCCGTGCGGGTTCGCGCTCGGGGCAGTCACCGGTTCACCGAGCAGCTCGACCAGGCCCCGCGCGACGGGATGCGGCGACAGGCGAAGCCCGAGAGTCCCCGTCCCGGCGGTCACGCCCGAGGGAACATGAGCGCGCGCGGGGAGCACGAGGGTGAGCGCTCCGGGCCAGTAGCGCGCCATGAGGTCGCGTGCCGGCGCGGTCACGTGCGCCACCGTTTCGGCCATCGCCACCGAGTCGACGAGGACGAGCAGCGGCTTCGACTCGGGCCTGCCCTTCAGCTCGAAGATCCGCTTGACCGACGCGGGATCGAGCGCGGCCGCGGCAAGGCCGTAGAAGGTCTCAGTCGGAAAGGCCACCACGCCGGCGGCCCGGAGGATGTCCGCGGCGGCTCGCAGCGTGGCTCGAGGTGGCGCGACCGGGTCGACGGCGGCGACGCGCGGACGCCCGACGTGCCTCACGTCCCCGACTTCGGTGGCCCGGCCGACTTCATCTGAGCCGCCACGCGGCGCGCGCGCTCGTCGACCTCGTCGGCCAGCCGCTTGCGATAGGCCGCGAGCCGCGACGCCAGCGCCGGGTCGCCGAGCGCCAGGATCTGGGCCGCGAGCATGCCGGCGTTGGCCGCGCCCCACTTGCCGATCGCGACGGTCGCCACCGGAACCCCTTTCGGCATCTGCACGATCGACAGCAGGGCGTCGATACCGCCGAGCGGCGTCGACGCGACCGGAACGCCGATGACCGGCAAGGGCGAATAGGAGGCGAGCACGCCGGGAAGCGCGGCGGCGCCGCCGGCGCCGGCGATCAGGACGCCGATCCCGCGCGCGTGCGCCGTCGTGGCGTACTCATGGGTGCGCTCCGGCGTGCGATGGGCCGAGGCGACGACGACTTCGCTGCCGACCTCGAGCGCATCGAGGACTTTCACCGCTTCGAGCATCACCTCGAGATCGGAGTCGCTGCCGAGCACGATGCCCACGCGTACGGGTCCGGTCACTTTGTGCGCCTCCCGATGTCAGTACGGTAGTGCATCCCTTCGAAGGAGATCGCCCGCACCGCCCCGTAGGCCGACACGATGGCCGCCTCCATGCTCTCGGCGAGCGCCGTCACCCCGAGGACTCGACCTCCCGCGGTCACGAGCGTCCCGTCCTTCATGGCGGTTCCCGCATGGAACACCTGCACGCCGGGCCGGGCCTCGGCGGCGTCCACGCCCCGGATCGGGAGGCCGGTCGCGTACCTTCCGGGATAGCCGCCGGAGGCGACGTTCACACAGACCGAGGCCACGTTCGGCCACGGGGACGATGGCGGCCACGCCTCCCCCCGGCCGGCGGCGAGCAGCAGCGGGACCAGGTCACCCGGCGCGCGTACGACGAGCGCCTGGCACTCGGGATCACCGAAGCGGCAGTTGAACTCGACGACCTTCGGCCCCTGCGCCGTCAGCATGAGGCCGGTGTAGAGGACACCCCGGTAGGGCGCGCCCTCGCGGGCGAGCGCGGCGAGCGTCGGCCGCACGATCGCTTCCATGACCCGCTTCTCCAGCGCCTCGTCGAACGCGGCCACCGGCGAATAGCACCCCATGCCGCCCGTGTTGGGGCCGCGGTCGCCGTCGAAGATGGCCTTGTGATCCTCGGCCGCGGCGAGCGCGATGGCGTCGCCGCCGTTCGAGAGGGCGAAGAAGGACACTTCCTGGCCGACCATGAACTCCTCGACGACCACCCGCGCTCCCGCGGCGCCAAAGGCCCTCCGCTCCATGCATTCGACGATCGCCGCGTCGGCGTCCTCGAGCGTGGGACACACGATGGCGCCCTTGCCCGCGGCGAGCCCGTCGGCCTTGACCACGAGCGGCGCGCCCAGGTCGCGGCAGAAGCGCCGCGCGCGGGCGGCGTCGTCGAAGGTCCTGAACCGCGCGGTCGGGATCCCGTAGCGCAGCATGAGGTCCTTCGAGAACACCTTGGACCCCTCGATCGCCGCCGCGCGCGCGCTCGGTCCGAAGACGGTCAAGCCGGCCGCCGTGAGCCGATCGGCCAGCCCGGCGACGAGCGGCGCCTCGGGCCCGATCACGGTCAGGTCGACCTCTTCGCGGCTGGCGAAGTCGACGAGATCGCCGGGCGCGTCGACGCCGATGTCGACGCACGTCGCCAGGCGTGCGATCCCCGGATTGCCCGGTGCCGCGAGCAGCGTGTCGACGAGGGGGCTCTGGGCGATCTTCCAGGCCAGCGCGTGCTCCCGGCCTCCGCCGCCGACGATCAGGATTTTCATGGTAGCGGGTGCCTTGAGCCCGCGACGCCCGAGGGTGGCCTGAGACAGGCGCGAGCCGGGTTCATTGTAGCGGGGTCCGTGAGGCCGCCTTGGACCGAGGGTGGCCTGAGATAGACGCGACCCGGCACCGATATGCCCGATCTGGCGTGACGGGCGCGACCCGGCACCGGATATGCCCGATCTGGCGCGACGGGTGCGACCCGGCGCCGACACGCCTGATCTGGCGCGGTCGGTTCAGCGTGTGGCTCTGACACGCCCGATCCGACCCGAGGCGGTCTCATTCTCATTGTGGGGTCTCGGGGGGCTCGACGACCTCGAGATGGGCGCGAGCGATGCGGGCCCATGGGCTACCGGAGTCGAGCTCGAGGTAGCGCTGCCAGTGCTTGATGGCTTCGCCGTCACGGCCGTTGCGGGCGAGCGCCCCGGCGAGATTGAAGTGGGCGTCGGCGTAGTCGGGCGAGAGCTCGAGTGCCTTGCGATAGTCGGCGATCGCGTCTTCGATCGCGCCCCGGTCTTCGTGCAGCGACCCCAGGTTGTAGGCGGCCTCGCAGCAGTGCGGGTCCTGACCGAGCGCCGACGAGTACGCCGTGCTGGCCTCGTCGTAGCGGCCCATGCGGTGCAGGAGCAGCCCCAGGTTGTTCCACGCCGCCGCGTACGTGGGGTCGATCGCGACGACCCGGCGATACGCCCCGATCGCGTCCTCCCACTGCGCCGGGTCGCCGTCCCATTCGCTCGCGCGCTCGAACCACGTCTCGGCCTGATCGGCGGGCGGCGCGAGCGGGCGCACGAGACCCGTGGCCAGCGTGGCCGTGGCGGCCGCTTCGAGGCCGCCCGAGTCGAGCGCCAGGACCATCTGGCCGGTTCTCGGGTCGAAGCGGACGCGATCGGACTGGGCGACGAGCCGGTCGCCTTCGACCACCAGCCGAAGCTCGGCCAGCGGTTGCTGCAGGGTTGGGTCCTGTCGCCGGAGCGCGGTGAGCGCCACCCGGATCTGACGCACCGACGCGCCCGCGTCGAGCAGCGCGCTCGCGGCGCGCAGGGCCAGGAGATCGCGGAACGTGTAGCCCGAATCGCCCCGCAGGAGCTCCAGCCGGCGGAGCTGGCCGGCGCGCCGCGGCGTGAGCGTCAAGATCCGGGTGAGCTCCCGGATGCCGTAGATTCGCTCGGGCTGAGGCGGGCTCATCGAAGGCCTCGGCTAGTGACGGAAGTGACGGATGCCCGTGAACACCATCGCCAGCCCCTGCTCGTCGGCCGCGGCGATGACCTCCTCGTCACGCAGCGAGCCCCCGGGCTGGATCACCGCGGTAGCGCCCGCCCCGGCGACGACATCGAGCCCGTCCCGGAACGGGAAGAAGGCGTCCGACGCGCACACGGTGTCGGCGGTCTGGAGGCCGTTTTCTCGGGCGCGCATCACGGCCAGGCGCGCCGAGTCGACGCGGTTCATCTGGCCGGCGCCCACGCCGATCACCTGGTCGCGCGTGGTGAGCACGATCGCGTTCGACTTGGCGTGCTTCGCGACACGCCAGGCAAAGCGGAGAGCGTCGAGCTCGGCAGGAGTCGGCACCCGCCTCGACACGGTCTGGAGCTTCACGGGATCGAGGTCGACGAGGTCGGCCGACTGGATCAGCAGCCCGCCGAGAACACCGCGGTATTCGGCGCGCCGCGGCGGCAGCGCCGCCCGGGCGCAGGACACCTCGAACACGCGACACCGCTTCTTCGTGCGCGTGAGCTCTTCGAGCGCGTCGGGGGCGAACGCCGGGGCGAACAGGATCTCCACGAAGACTCCCGCGAGCGCCTCGACGACGGCGGCGTCCAGGGTCCGGTTGACGCCCACGATCCCGCCGTAGATCGACACCGGGTCCGACGCCTTCGCCCGGATCATGGCGGCGCCCACCGTGTCGCCGCGCGCGGCGCCGCACGGGTTCGTATGCTTGACGACAACCGCCGCGGGCTCGTCGAACTCCAGCAGCAGCGAGAGCGCGGCGGAGAAGTCGAGGAGATTGTTGTAGCCGAGCTCCGGCCCGTGGAGCTGTTTCATGCCGGCCAGGCCGACCGCGGGCGCGTCGACCTGCCGGTAGAATGCCGCCTCCTGGTGCGGATTCTCTCCGTAGCGCAGCGCCAGGACTCGCTCGGCCTCGAACCGCAGCGCGGCCGGGAACGGCTCGCTTCGAGCCGCGGCTTCGCCGCCAGTATCGGTCCCGGGCGGGGCCGACGAAAGATAGGCCGCGATGGCGGCGTCGTACTGGGCGGTCCGGCGGAAGGCCTCCAGCGCCAGCCGGGAGCGCGTCGCGTCGCTCAGCGAGCCGCCGCTGGCTCGAAGCTCGTCGAGGACCGCGCGGTACTGCGATTGCGCGGTCACGACGGCGACGCTCGCGTGGTTCTTGGCCGCGGCCCGGATCATCGTCGGCCCCCCGACGTCGATCTGCTCGATCGCCTCGGCCCGCGTCACGTCCGGGCGCGCGACGGTCTGCTCGAACGGATAGAGCGCCACGACGACGAGGTCGATCGGGGCGATCCCGTGCTTCTCGAGCGCCGTGAGATGCTCGGGCAGGTCCCGGCGGGCGAGGATACCGCCGTGGATTCTCGGGTGGAGGGTCTTGACCCGGCCGTCCAGCATCTCCGGGAACCCCGTAACCTCCGACACGTCGAGGACCCGGACACCCGACTCCCGGAGGAGCTTTGCGGTTCCTCCGGTCGAAAGGAGCTCGACGCCGAGGGTGGCCAGGGCCTGAGCGAAGGCGACGATCCCGGTCTTGTCGTGGACGCTGACGAGCGCTCGCCGGACTCTCATCGGACCGTCACCCTCCGTCCCACGATGGAGAGCCGTCCTTCCGCGAACAGCCGGACGGCCTCGGGATAGAGCCGATGCTCTTCGGCCAGGATACGCGCGGACAGCGATTCCTCCGTGTCGTCCGGATGCACGGGCACGCTCGCCTGGAGAATGATCGGCCCCGTGTCCACCGGGCCGTCGTCGACAAAGTGGACCGTGGCGCCGGCGATCTTCGCGCCGTGCTCGAGCGCCTGGCGCTGCGCGTGGAGCCCGGGGAAGGCCGGCAGGAGCGAGGGATGGATGTTCATGGCGCGCCCGGCGAAGGCGCGGACGTACGCCGGCGAGAGGATCCGCATGAACCCGGCGTTGCAGACGAGACCGACCCGGCGCGCCGTGAGCTCACGCACGAGCGCCAGGTCGAAGGCTTCCCGGTCGGCGAAGTCCTTGGGGTTCACGAAGAGGGCCTCGATGCCCGCCGCCCGGGCGCGGTCGAGGGCCGCCGCCCGTTCTCGGTCGGAGATCACGACCACGACCTCCGCCGGGTAGTCGGGTCGAGCGGAGGCATCGAGAAGCGCCTGGAGGTTGGATCCACGCCCAGAGACCAGGACACCCACCCGAAGGCGGCCGCCCGCAGGCCTCACGCGACGAGCTCCACGCCCCGCTCACCGGCGACGATCTCGCCCAGGCGGGCGACCTGCTCCCCGCACTCGCGGAGGAGCCGAGTCGCCGTCTCCGCCACCACCGGCGGGACGACCACGACGTAGCCGATCCCCATGTTGAAGGTCCTGAACATCTCGGCTTCTTCGACCCGGCCAGCCTCGCGAAGTGTCTGGAACACGGCCGGCGGCGCCCAGGCGCTCCTGGAAATTCGCGCGCGGCATCCCTGGGGCAGCACCCGCGGGAGATTTCCGGTGAGGCCTCCCCCGGTCACGTGAGCCATGGCCCTCACCTCGACCGCCTCCAGTAGCGTCTGAACCGATCGCACATAAATCCGCGTCGGCTCGAGCAGCTCGTCCGCGACGAGCCGTCCCGTCCCGGGCAGCGGGTCCGACACGCGAAGCTTCATGACGTCGAAGACGATCCGCCTGGCCAGGCTGAACCCGTTGGAGTGAAGCCCTGACGAGGCCAGGCCCAGCAGGACGTCACCCGGGCGGACCGCCGAGCCGTCGATCAAGCGTCGGCGCTCCACGACCCCTACGGCGAAGCCGGCCAGGTCGTATTCGCCGAGCGCGTGGGAGTCCGGGTGCTCGGCCATCTCACCGCCGACCAGGGCGCATCCGGCCTGCCGGCAGCCCGTCGCGACGCCGCTCACGATGGCCTCGATCTGACTGGGATCGAGTCGGCCGACGGCGATGTAGTCGAGAAAGTAGAGGGGCTCGGCGCCGGGCACGAGGATGTCGTTCACCCCCATCGCCACGAGGTCGATGCCCACGGTGTCGTGGCGGCCGGCCAGGCATGCCACCTTCAGCTTCGTCCCGACGCCGTCGGTGGACGAGACCAACACCGGCTCGCGGTACTTCGCCGGCACGCTGACGAGACTCGCGAAGCCGCCCACCCCTCCGATGACCTCGGCCCGGCTCGTCGCCCGGGCGAGCGGCGTGATGCGGCGCACCGCGTCGTCGCCCGCGTCGATGTCGACGCCGGCCTCGCGGTAGGTGAGCGGCTTCACGTCAGCCGTCGAAGAGCCGGAGCTGCGGCGTGGGCTCGGGCTCGATGCCCACACGGTAGTTCCCGGTGAAGCACGCGTGGCAGAACTGGCCCGGGTCGGAGCCGGTCGCCTTGAGCATCCCGTCGAGCGAGAGGTATCCGAGGGAGTCGGCGCCGAGGTAGCGGCGGATCTCCTCCGGGCTGTGGCTCGAGCCGATCAGCTCTTTCCGCGTCGGCGTGTCGATGCCGTAGTAGCACGGCCACTGGATCGGCGGCGACGAGATCCGGACGTGGACCTCGCGGGCGCCCGAGCTCCGGATCATCTTCACGATCTTCCGGCTCGTCGTACCCCGCACGATGGAATCGTCGACCACCACCACGCGCCGGTCAGCGAGCATCTCGCGCATCGGGTTGAGCTTCACCTTCACGCCGAAGTGACGGATGCCCTGCTTGGGCTCGATGAACGTGCGGCCGACGTAGTGGTTGCGGATGAGCCCCATCTCGTAGGGCGTTCCGGCCTCCTCGGAATAGCCGAGCGCCGCGCTCGTGCCCGAGTCCGGCACGGGGATGACGATGTCCGCCTCCACCGGGTACTCGCGGGCGAGCTGCCGTCCCAACGCCTTGCGCACGGTGTGGACGTTGCGGCCCCACAGGATGGAGTCAGGCCGGGCGAAGTAGACGTACTCGAAGACACAGTGGAGCCGCTCGCCCGCCGGGAAGGGGCGGACCGAGCGGATGCCCGAGTCCGAGACGATCAAGATCTCTCCCGGCTCGATGTCGCGCTCGCATTTCGCCTCCATGAGGTCGAGCGCGCACGTCTCCGAGGCGACCACGTGGGCGTCGCCGAGGCGTCCCAGGGTGAGCGGGCGGAAGCCGTACGGGTCACGGATCGCGTACATCGCGTCGACCGTCAGGATGAGCAGCGAGTAGGCGCCCTTGACCTGTGCCAGCGCATGGGCGATCTGCTCCTCGAGCGGCCCGGCCGGCGCGCGCGCCAGGAGATGCAGGATCACCTCGGTGTCGGAGTTCGACTGGAAGATCGCGCCGTCGCGTTCCATTTCCCGCCGGAGCGTATCGGCGTTCGTGAGGTTGCCGTTGTGGGCGATCGCGATCGGTCCCCGCGCGGTGGTCGCCGTGATCGGCTGAGCGTTCCGGAGATTCGAGCTGCCGGCGGTCGAATAGCGCACGTGGCCGATGGCGCGATGGCCGGGCAGCCGCCTGAGCCGCTCCGGGCTGAACACGTCCGCCACCCATCCCATGTGCTTCTCGGTGTGGAACGCCGTGCCGTCGGTGGCCGCGATGCCCGCCGACTCCTGCCCGCGGTGCTGGAGCGCATAGAGTCCGAGGTACGCGACG
Organism: Binatia bacterium; assembly: GCA_035635995.1. Classification (GTDB taxonomy): domain Bacteria; phylum Methylomirabilota; class Methylomirabilia; order Rokubacteriales; family CSP1-6; genus AR31. The sequence goes on from DASPZZ010000231.1 coordinate 24,529, forward strand.
TTTGCGGCCTCCGGATGGTTCCAGATGCCGAAGAGCCCGCACTCGTCGTGGAATCTGTCGTCACGCCACGTGACGTTCAAATCCGCTCCTCCATGCCTGCTCGAGTCGGCGGGCGTCGACGTCGACGAGCGTGTCCCTGCCGACACGTATCACCAGACGATCACCGCCGGTCGTCCCGATCCAGCGCCAGGGAATCGCCGATTCGGCCATCAGCCCTTCGAACTCCCGCGCCTGCCCGGCGTCGACCGCGACGACGACGCGCGACGGTCCCTCACCGAAGAGCACCAGGTCGGCCCGGGCGCCCGCCGAGAACGTCGCCTCGCACCCGACGAGCTCCGCTCCCGTCACGCAGGCCTCCGCGAGGGCCGCCGCGACGCCGCCCTCCGAGCAGTCGTGCGCTGCGCTCACCAGTCCAGCGCTCACCGCCGCCCTCACGGCCAGTTGCACTCGGCGCTCCGTCTCGAGATCGAGCGGCGCCAGCCGCCCGGCGAGCCGCCGGTGGCGCGCCCAGAGGTACTCGCTCCCGCCGAGACTCACGCTGTCCGGACCCAGGAGCGCGACTCGATGACCGGCCCCCTTGAACCACTGCGTCGCGCGCCGGCCCGCCTCGTCCAGCACGCCGACCACGCCGATGACCGGCGTCGGGAGGATCGCCTGGCCGCTGGTCTCATTGTAGAAGGAAACGTTACCCCCGACCACGGGGAGCTCGAGCGCGCGACACGCGATCGCGATACCCTCGATCGTCTCGGCGAACTGCCAGAGGATCTCGGGCCGCTCCGGCGAGCCGAAGTTCAGGCAATCGGTCACTCCGCGGGGCTCCCCGCCCGAGCAGGAGACGTTCCGAGCCGCCTCGCAGACCGCCATCGCCGCGCCCTGCCTGGGGTCGAGGAAGACGTGACGGCCGTTGCCGTCGGTGGAGACGGCGAGCGCCCGGCGCGTGCCCTTGACGCGCAGCACGGCGGCGTCGGAGCCCGGCAGGATCAGCGTGTTGATGCCGACCTGCTGATCGTACTGCCGGAAGGCCCACGCCTTGGAAGCGATCGTCGGAGACGCGAGCAAGCCCACCAGGGCCGCTCCGTAGTCAGAGGGCTCGGGCAGCGTCAGCGGATCGAACGCTCGACGCTCGGGGAGCCACGGAGGCTCCGCCGTCGGCTTGCGATACTTCGGCGCTTCGGCGAGCAGGTCCACCGGCACCCGCGCCACGACCTCGCCGTTGAGTCGCGCGGTGAGCTCGCCCCCCTCGGTCACGCGGCCGATCTCGACGGCGTCCAGCTCCCACTTGGCGAAGACGCGGCAAACCTCGTCCTCGCGGCCCCGCGCGGCGACGAGCAGCATCCGCTCCTGGGACTCCGACAGGAGGATCTCGTACGGCGTCATCCCGGTCTCTCGCTGAGGAACGCGGGAGAGCTCCACGTCCATGCCGGTCCCGCTGCGCGCGGGCATCTCGGAGGTGCAGCACGCGAGCCCCGCGGCGCCCATGTCCTGGATGCCGACGACCGCCCCGGTGCGCATCACCTCGAGACACGCCTCGAGCAGGAGCTTCTCGGTGAACGGGTCGCCCACCTGCACGGTCGGGCGCCGCTCCTCCGCGTGCTCGTCGAAGGTCGCCGAGGCCATGGTCGCGCCGTGGATCCCGTCGCGCCCGGTCTTGTTGCCGACGTAGAAGACCGGGTTGCCGGGCCCCTCGGCGCGCGCGCGGAAGATCTGGTCCGCCCGGACCAGGCCGACACACATCACGTTGACGAGCGGGTTGCCCGCGTACTCGGGCGCGAACGCGATCTCACCGCCGACGGTCGGGCAGCCGAAGCAGTTGCCGTACCAGCTGATCCCCGACACGACGCCGTTCACGAGCTGCCGTGTCTTGGGACTGTCGAGCTCACCGAAGCGCAGCGAATCGAGGATCGCGATGGGCCGCGCCCCCATGGTGAAGATGTCGCGGAGGATCCCGCCGACGCCCGTCGCCGCGCCCTGGAACGGCTCGATGAACGAGGGATGGTTGTGGCTTTCGATCTTGAAGACCACCGCCCACCCGTCGCCGATGTCGATCGCCCCCGCGTTCTCGCCGGGGCCCTGGAGGACGTGCGGGCCGCTCTGCGGCAACCGGGCGAGGAACACCCGTGAGTGCTTGTACGCGCAGTGCTCGGACCAGAGCGCGGAGAAGAGGCCCAGCTCGGTATAGCTGGGCTCGCGCCCGAGGCGGGATAGGATTCGATCGTACTCTTCGGCCGTGAGGCCTGCTTCCAGGGCCAGGTCGAGCGTGACCTTCGGCTCGGCCCCCGTCACTCCAGGCTACCGCTTGAGGAAGGTGCCATCCTCGACGAGGGTTCCGAGGAGGGACTGGAACATCAGGAGCCCGTCGGTGCCGCCCATCGCCGTTTCGGATGCCCGCTCCGGGTGGGGCATCATACCCAGCACCCTGCCCTCGGGATTGACGATCCCCGCGATGTTGTCGAGCGAGCCGTTCGGGTTGCTGGCCTTCGTGACCCGGCCGTCGGCCTCCGCGTAACGGAAGACGATCAGGTTCTGCTGCTTGAGCCGGACGAGCGTCTCGGCGTCGGCATAGTACTTCCCTTCGCCGTGGGAGATCGGCATCGTCAACACCTGGCCCGGCCGGAAACCCCGCGTGAACGGCGTGTCGACGTTTTCCACGACCAGATGGCTCGACTGACAACGGTACTGGAGGCACTCGTTTCGCGTGAGGACACCCGGCAGGAGCCCGGCCTCGCACAGAATCTGGAAGCCGTTGCACGAGCCCAGAACGAGCCCGCCGCCGGCGACGAACTCGCGGAGCGCCTCGACGACCGGCGAGCGCCCCCCCACCGCGCCGGCGCGCAGATAGTCGCCGTAGGAAAAGCCCCCGGGAAGAATCACGCAGTCGAGCTGGCCCAGCTCCCGCTCGCGGTGCCAGACGTACCGCACCGGCTGGTGGAGCACTTCGGAGATCACGTAGTGGAAGTCGCAGTCGCTCCACGTGCCCGGAAACACGACGACGCCGAATCTCATGACGCACTCATCTTAGCGTGCGGCTTCGCGTGGAGCAAGGTCGTCCACGGTTTCGATCGTGTACTCCTCCAGGATCGGATTCGCAAGGAGTTGCCGGCACATCTCGCCCACGCGGCCGCGGGCCTCTCCCGGCGTCGCCCCGTCCAGGTCGATGTCGATGACTTTGCCGACCCGGAGATCGTTGAGTTCGGAAAATCCGAGCCCGGCGAGCGCGCGTTTCACCGCCGCGCCTTGCACGTCCATGATGCCGGGCTTGAGCCGCACGAGGACGCGCGCTTTCATGATGTGACCAGCCGGCGATAGACCTCCTGGTATGCCTCTTCGACGCCACCCAGATCGCGCCGGAACCGATCCTTGTCGAGCCGCTCCTTGCTCCGGCTGTCCCAGAGCCGGCACGTGTCGGGCGAGATCTCGTCGCCGAGGTAGAGCTTCCGGCCGCCGCGTCCGAACTCGAGCTTGAAGTCCACCAGCAGAAGGCCCCGGCGCGCCAGGTGGGGTCTCAGGATCGAGTTGATCCTGAGCGCCGTGCGCTTCATCCAGGCCAGCTCCGTGGGGGACCCGAGCCGCAGCATCCGGACGTGGTCCTCGTTGAGCATCGGGTCGCCGAGGGGGTCCGATTTGTAGTAGAGCTCGACGATCGGCTGCGTGATCGGGGTACCCTCCTCGAGGCCCGTCCGTTTCGCGAGGCTCCCGGCGACGACGTTCCGCACGATCGTCTCGATCTTGATGATGTCGAGCCGGCGGCAGAGCATCTCTCGATCCGACAGCGTGCCGAGATAGTGCGTCGGGATCCGGGCACGCTCCAGCACCTCGAACAGGGCCGCGGACATCCGGTTGTTGACGACGCCCTTGCCGACGATGGTGCCTTTCTTCAGCGCGTTGAAGGCGGTGGCGTCGTCCTTGAAGTACTGGATGATCACGCCCGGGCGGTTCGTCTCGTAGACGATCTTCGCCTTGCCCTCGTAGAGCTTCTCGCGCGTCTCGATGTCCATCGGCACCCTCGCTCTCACTGGGTGAGCCCCAGGCGCTTGAAGATCGCGTCGACGTTCCTCAGATAGAACGCGGGGTCGAAGCAGCTCTTGAGCTCATCGGCCGAGAGATGCTCGGTCACCTCGGGATCGGCGCCCAGGAGCTCGAAGAATGGGCGACGCTCCTTCCAGGCGCCCATTGCGTGCCGTTGCACGAGCTCATAGGCGACCTGGCGTGGAAGTCCGGCGTCGGTGAGCTTCAACAGCACACGCTGCGAGTACACCAGGCCGTGACTCAGCTCGAGGTTCTCGACCATCCGGGCCGTGTCGACGTCGAGCCCCTCGACGATGGACGTCGCCAGGTGCAGGAGGTAGTCCAGCACGATCGTCGAGTCCGGCAGGATGACGCGCTCGACCGAGGAGTGACTGATGTCGCGCTCGTGCCACAGGGCGACGTTTTCCAGCGCCGCGAGCGCGTTGGTCCGGACCAGGCGCGCCAGGCCGCAGATGCGCTCGGCCAGCTCCGGATTGCGCTTGTGGGGCATGGCGCTCGAGCCCTTCTGGCCTTCCCCGAAGGGCTCCTGCGCCTCGAGGACTTCGGTCCGCTGCAGTCCCCGCACCTCGAGGGCGATCTTCTCGAGCGAAGCGGCGGCCACCGCGAGCATCGCGCAGAACTCGGCGTGGCGGTCGCGCTGCACGATCTGCGTGGAGACGGGCGCGGCCTCCAGACCGAGCTCGCGGCACACCTCGGCCTCGAGGTCGGGTTCGACGTGCGCGAAGTTTCCCACCGCGCCGGAGAGCTTGCCGACCGAGACCACCGCGCGGGCGCGGCGCAGCCGCTCGAGGTTTCGCCCCGCCTCGGTGTACCAGACCGCCACCTTGAGACCGAAGCTGGTGGGCTCGGCGTGGACGCCGTGGGTCCGGCCGATGGTCAGCGTGTCCTTGTGGCGGAGCGCCAGAGTACCCAGCGCCTTCTGTAGACGTTCCTGCCCCGCGATCAGCAGATCCGCCGCGTCTCTGAGCTGGAGCGCGGTCGCCGTGTCCCAGACGTCGCTCGTCGTCAGCCCGATGTGCACGAACCGCGAGTCCTCGCCGACCTGCTCCTCGAGGCTCGTGAGCAACGCGATCATCTCGTGCTTGACGCGCTCCTGGATGGCGAGGATCCGTCCGACGTCGACGCGCGCCTTCGCTCGGATCCGGGCCATCGCGTCGGCAGGGATGCGGCCCCGCCTCGCGTACGCCTCGCACACCGCCAGCTCCACCCTGAGCCACGCCCGATACTTGGACTCCTCGCTCCAGATGCGACCCATCTCCGGACGGGTGTAGCGGTCGATCACGCTCACACCATAGAGCAAAACCGCTAACGATGGAAGCGGGAGTTGCGGCGGGTACTACATGTAGCGGCCCAGGACTACCGGGAGCGGGCCGGTCCACCTCGGCCGGACGCGATTTTCGCAAGGCAAGACTCGAGCTCCCCGGGAGCAACGCACAATTCGTCCACACCCGAATCCACAAGCTCGGGCTTGGAGCATCTCCCCGTAAGACCCCGACCGATGGGACCCCGTTGGCCTTGGCGGCCAGGATATCCACCGCCGGGTCGCCGACCATCACCGCGGCCATCGGCGAAGACCGCTAGCTTCGAGGTGACGACGAACGGAGCGGCTACGGCTCCCTGCGGCGAAGCCAACCCAACGCCGCCCGCCGGTCCTTGAAGACGCTCACGTTGAGCGGGCCGGACTCGGTCAAAGCCTGAAACTGGCGGGCGACGCCGTAGGTGACGGGCAACGAGGTGATCAGCGCCAGCTTCTTCTGCCCGATTGTCGCGGCCTGCTGGTCGACGAGCGCGACGATCTCCTGCAGCTCCGCCATCGTCGGGGTCGACGTCGCCGCCGAGAAATCGCAGAGCGTGTTGAGTCCCGGGCGGAACGTGGGATGGCTCAGCCACGCGCGCATGGCCTCGATTCGCTCGGCCTGGCTGATCCTCCCCTCGCCGACGACGAGGAGCATCCCCGCGTCCGAGTCGATGCGATACCTCAGGGGCATCCGATGTGTTTCCTCATGCGTGTCGGGCCAGGTCGGCGGTGCGGCCGGCGGGCTAGTGGTGCAGCAGCTCGCGGGGGAGGTTGCGGCGGTCCAGCGGGCCGAGCGTGGTCAGCGCGAGGCGGTCCTCGTCGAGAAGGTCGGTGACGAGGGCCTGCACCTCCTCGTGGCGTACGCGGTCGATGGCCGCCAGCATCGCGTCCATGGAGAGGAACGTCCCGTGGTGCATCTCGTGCTTCGCCAGGCGGTTCATCCGGCTCGAGGTGGACTCGAGCGAGAGCATCAGGCTCCCCTTGAGGTGGTCCTTGGCGCGGTGCAGCTCCTCTTCGGTCACGCCCGTCTTCTTCAGCTCGCGGATCACCTTCAGGGTCGACTTCAGGACCTTGGAGAAATTCTTCTCGTCGGCCGCGGCGTAGACGTAGAGGGTGCCGGTGTCGACGTACGCCTGCACACTCGAGTGGATGGCGTAGACGAGGCCTTCGCGCTCCCGCACCTCCTGGAAGAGCCGCGAGGACATGCTGCCGCCGATGATGTCGTTGAGCAGGAACAGCGCGTACCGCTCCGGCGCCGAGTGGCCGAGGCCGGGAAAGCCCATGATGAGATGGACCTGCTCGAGCGTCTTGCTGACGATGTTCACCCCCGGCTTGAGGACCGGCGGGATCGCGGCGCGCTCGGCCGCGGCCCGGTCGAAGCCCTGGAAACCCGCGCTGAACAGCTCGATGACCCGGTCGTGGGTGACGTTGCCGGCCACCGCGATGATGATTCGCGGCGGCACGTACTCCTCGGTGAAGTGCCCGAGCGCCGTCTGCCGGTCGTAGCCGGTCACGGCCTCACGGCTGCCCAGGATCGGCCGCCCCAGCGGATGCCCGCCCCAGATCTGCGCCGCGAACAGATCGTGGATGATGTCGTCGGGCGTGTCCTCCACCATCTTGATCTCCTGGAGGAC
>DASPZZ010000232.1:0-3077 GCA_035635995.1 Binatia bacterium
GGGAGGTGCCGACCGTGACCAGCACGTCCGGCTTGGAGGCAACCAGCGCCTGGGCCTGCGCCTTCACGTCGGATCCGGTCCCCTTCGTGTCCTCGACCAGCAGGGTCAAGTTGGCGTCCTCGCGGTAGCCGAGCTGCCCCAGGCCCTCACGGAAGCCCGCGAGCACTTCGCCGAAGCTGAGCCCGGGCGTCAGCACGGCGATCTTGACAGCCCGAGCGGGCGGGGCCGCGCCCAACGAGGCGGTGAGGAGCATCGCGAGCGCGACGGCACACGGCAGCGCCGCCTTCCATGGATGTAGCCGCATTGGTCCCTCCAGGAAATTCGACTCTATAGGTGCAAGAGTTGAGCCATAGGAGAGCCCGCGCCGGGCAGCGGCCGAAAACTACAGTTATTCCGCGATGAAGACGTGTCGGGCGAGCTCGACACCGACGCGCGACGACGGCGCGGCGTGACAGGAATGCCGGGGACGCGCCAGGACTGGCGGAGGGTCAGACGCGGATCAACGCGAGACGCGCAGGGTGAAGCGCCGCCCCTGATCGCTGAGCTCGACACCCTCTTCGCGGATCTCCTCGATCCGGAGACGGCCATCGATCGAGTCGCCCTCGCGATACCGGCGCCCGTTGATGAAGACCATTCGTTCAGCCGGCGCGTCGGCGTAGATCAGCGCCTCGAGCCTGAGGCCCGCCGACTCCGGCGTCGGCGCTGGTCGTGCGGCGGCGACCGGTGGCGTCGCCGGCGCGGGTGTCGGCTGAACCGTCGGTGTCCCGACGCGCGGCGCCGGGGCCGCCGGCGGCGGTGCGCTCGGCTTCGCGGGAGCCGCGGCGGCGTCGGACCGCGTGTCGGACTTCGGCGATGAGGGTTTCTCGACCGTCGCGCTGGTCGTCGGTAGCGGCTCGAGCTTCACGAGCGGACGAGGACTCGCGGGCGCCGGGGCTGCGGCCGGAGCGGCGATCGGCTCGGGGGGCGCCGGCGGCGGGCTCGGGCGCAGCCACCAGAAGAGCACGGCACTCAGAAGGACTGCGTTCAGCGCGAGCGCCGCGAGCACGCGACCGGACGCGTAACTCCACCGTGAGCGCGCTCGCGGCGCGGGCGAGAGAAGTCGCTGCACGACGGGGACCTGTCGATCTCGCTGCTGGGCGGCCTTCGTGAGCGCGTCGAGGATGTACGACACGGTTATGGTCGCTCCCTGTTGAGCGCTGGGCCGTTGGCTCCGGGCGCCGTCGCGACCAGACGGACGAGCGTCTCTTCACCCGCGATGCCGTCGGGCACCAGCGCCTCGCCCTGCTGGAAGACGGCGACGCGCCGCTTGAGCTCGTCGTCGTACGTCTGGTTCGCTTTCGCCGTTATGGGTTGTCCGTCGAGCGCGCCGAGTCGCTGGCGAAGCCACGCCACGTCACGGCCCCCCATGCCCGGGTGGAGCGGCATCGGTCCGGTCACCGGCGATTTCCAGATCATCACGAACGGGCCGTCCCAGAAGCGCTCCACCTCGCCGGCCGGAAGCGTGACCCGGCGCGGGCCGATCTCGACGGTGGCCCGGTCGCCGTCGAGGCTCGCCAGGACCACGTGATGCTTCCTCCCGTCGGGTGTCGCGAGCTCGAGGATCGCCGGAAGGTTCAGCCGGCGCAGCACGGTCCACGTCCCGGTCCGGGCGAGGCACCGCAGGCCGGCGGCGCGTCCGAGCTCGCATCCGCGATCGGCATTCACGTTCCGGGCATCGAGGCCCCAGAGGGCGTACAGGTTCACGAAGGCGCTCGCCCGGTCTGCGGTGAGCGACGGATCGTCCAGGATCGCCGCCAAGGTCGGCTCCGGCGCGCGGCGCTCGTCCACCATCGGCGCGGGCAGCGGGGTCTCCAGCGGCGGGCCCGGCTTCTCTCCTCGCGACAGCGCCCAGGCCCCGAGAGAGCGCAGCCCGCCCGTCGCCATCAGCGCGATCGTGCTACCCACGACGACGAGGAGCACGGCGGCCGCGGTCGCGGCGACCCAACGGCGATTCCGCCGCGCGCCGAGCACTTCCCTGGCCGCGCGCCGAACGATCGTTTCCTTGACGCGCGTCTGTCCGGTCGCGTATGCGCCGAGCAGCGCGCGATCGCAGATGGTGTTCAGCAGGCGCGGAATACCGCGCGACAGGCGGTGAGCCGCGCGCACGGCCTGCCGGGTGAAGATCGACTGGCGCTGGCCCGCCACCTCCATCCGATGCTGCACGTATCGCTGCGACTCGTCCTCGCTGAACGGTCGCAGGTGATAGCGCGCCGTCACGCGTTGCGACAGCTGACGCAGGTTGCGTCGGGAGAGCAGGTCGGCGAGCTCGGGCTGCCCGATGAGGATCACCTGGAGGAGCTTCTCCGTCGTCGTCTCCAGATTGGTCAGGAGGCGAACCTCCTCCAGCACGCGCGCGCTCAGGTTCTGCGCCTCGTCGATGATGAGCACGGTCCGCCGGCCCCGGGCATGCGCGTCGAGCAGCGCCTGGGACAGCGCGTCGACCAGGACCTTCAGGCTCGTCGTTCCCGACGGGTACTGGACGCGGAGCTCGTCGCACACCGCCGCCAGCAGCTCGACCGAGGTGAGCCGCGGATTGAAGATCATGGCGACGTCGACGTCGGGCGGGAGCTGCTCGAGCAGCGCCCGGCAGACCGTGGTCTTGCCCGTTCCCACCTCGCCGGTCAGCTGGACGAAGCTGCCGCCCTCGCCGATCCCGTAGAGCAGGTGGGCGAGGGCCTCCCGGTGCGCCTCACTCAGATAGAGGTAGCGCGGATCGGGGGCCAGTGAGAATGGCCGCTCCGTCAGCCCGAAGTATGCCGCGTACATGGTGGTCGCCAGCTATTGCCCTTTCAGGCGCACCTCTTCGTAGGCTGGAAAGGGTATCAGATGCATGGAGTCGAGCATGTGCTCGGCGATGCGCGGCCCGACGCCCCGCAGGGTGCGGTAGTCCATGATCGGCGCGAACATCACCCGGTCGATCGACATCTGCTGGATGCGATAGAGCAGCGCCTCGCGCTTGGTGTGATCGCGCTCCCGTGCCTGCTGGAGGAACAGATCGTCGAGGTCGGGGTAGCCGCCGTAGGCATTGCTCCCCTTGG
>DASPZZ010000233.1:0-3943 GCA_035635995.1 Binatia bacterium
CTTGGCCTGATTCGTCTTGGCGCCGTGGACGAGCGCGTCGGCGAACGCGCGCGTATCGTCGTCGACGGGATGGCGCGCCCAGAACTCCTCGCCGTGTGGGCTCGGATCGTCGTCGCCGTTGAGGTCGAGCTGATACAGGAATTGGAGCGCGACTTCGCGAGCTTTCCTGCGCTTGCCCACGGAGCGACGGCCAGCCGGCTTATCGGCGTCGGACATGTCCCGGACGCGCGGGGCTCCGCCCCGCCCGATGATCACCCAGCTGGCGGATCCATTCGGCCATTTGCAGGGCCGCCTCGGCCGCCTCTTCCCCTCGGTTGCCCACGTCCCCGCCCGCGCGTGCCCACGCCTGCTCTTCCGTCAGCGCCGTGATGACGCCGAACGTCGTGGGCACACCCGTGGTCAGCGCGACGTGGCGGATTCCGGCGGCGGCCTCGCGCGCGACGTGCTCGAAGTGCGGGGTCTGCCCTCGGATCACGACCCCGACGCACACGATCCCCGAGTAGCGTCCGGTCGTCGCGAGGTGGTTCGCGGCCTGCGGGAGCTCGAAGGAGCCGGGAACCCAGTGGACCTCGATCGCATCCGGACCGAGCCGGGCGGCCCGCAGCGCCTGCAGCGCGCCGGCGACGAGCCGCTGGGTGATGCGCTCGTTGAAGCGGGCCGCGACGATCGCGAACCGGAAGGCGCCGGTACTCCCGGCTGACCGGCGATACTTCGGAGCGCGCCCGGCCATATCAGTCTGGCAGCGACGAGAGAAGGTGCCCGAGCTTGTCGCGCTTCGTGCTGAGGTACTTCCGGTTCGTCTCGGTCGCTGGAATCTCGATCGGGACGCGCTCGGAGATGTGCAGGCCGTACCCCTCGAGGCCGACGATCTTCTTCGGGTTGTTGGTCAGGAGCTTCAAGTTCTTGACCCCGAGGTCCACCAGAATCTGAGCGCCGATGCCGTAGTCGCGCAGGTCCGCATGGAATCCGAGGGCGACGTTGGCCTCGACCGTGTCCTTGCCCTGATCCTGGAGCTCGTACGCACGCATCTTGTTGAGGAGCCCGATCCCGCGCCCCTCTTGTCGCATATAGACGAAGACGCCGCGGCCCTCGGCCTGGATCCGCTGGAGGGCCTTGTCGAGCTGGAGCCCGCAGTCGCATCGGCGCGAGTGGAAGACGTCGCCCGTCAGGCACTCGGAGTGGACGCGAACGAGCACCGGCGAGTCGCCGGACACCGAGCCCATCACCAGTGCCAGCGGCACGCGACTGTCGACCGTGGTGTCGTACGCGACGGCGGTGAACTCGCCGAAGTCGGTCGGAAGCTTGGTGGTCGCGATTCGCCGGACCAGCTTTTCCTTGTGAATCCGGTACTCGATCAGGTCTCGGATCGTGATCATCTTGAGGCCGTGCGCGGTGGCGAGCGCGGTCAGCTGCGGTACGCGCGCCATCCCGCCGTCCTCGTCCAGAACTTCGCAGATCACGCCCGCGGGGTAGCAGCCGGCCAGCCGGGCCAGATCGATCGCGGCCTCCGTGTGACCGGCGCGCCGCAGGACTCCGCCCCCCATCGCGCGCAGGGGCAGGATGTGGCCCGGGCGGGTTAGGTCGTCGGCGCGCATGAGCGGATCGACGAGCGTGCGAATCGTGACGGCGCGGTCGTAAGCGGAGGTGCCGGTGGTGACTCCCCGGCGGGCGTCCACCGTGACCGTGAACGCGGTCCCCATGGGAGCCGTGTTGTCGGAGACCATCATCGAGATCTTCAGGTCGTCGAGGCGCTCGCCGAGCAGCGGGACGCAGATCAGGCCGCGACCGTGCTTGGCCATGAAGTTGACGGCCTCCGGCGTCACCCGGTCGGCGGCCATCACGAGATCGCCTTCGTTCTCGCGATCCTCATCGTCGACCACGAGAAGGATGCGGCCCTGGCGGATCTCCTCGATGCCCTCCTCGATGGTCGAGAACCCGGTCATGTCGTCCCCCTCAGTGCCAGCGAGCGCACCAGATACTTGCCGATCACGTCCGCTTCGATGTTCGTCGCCTGCCCCGGCCGGAGCCGTCCAAGCGTCGTCACCGCCAGCGTGTGCGGGATCAACATGACCTCGAAGCTCTGGTCGCCCAGCGCCGCCACCGTGAGGCTCACACCGTCCACGGCGACCGACCCCTGGGGTATCAGGAGTGGCTCGAGGTCCCGGCTGGGCAACGTGACCCGCACCCGTGCCGTCGATTCTACACGGGTTACGGTGTCCACGGTTCCCACACCGTCGACGTGCCCCAGGACCAGATGACCGCCCAGGGCGCCGCCGAACCGGAGGGGGCGTTCGAGGTTCACGGCGTCGCCGGGGCCGAGGTGACGGAGTGCGGTGCGGGAGAGAGTTTCCGGACCGATCTCGAAGACGAACCCGGTGGGCCGGCGCTCGATCACCGTCAAGCACACGCCGTTCACCGCGACGCTTCCGCCGATGTCGACCCCTTCGACGATCACGCGCGCCTCGATCTCGAGCCGGGCAAGGCGCTCGCTTCGCTCGATCGCGCGGATCGAGCCGACTTCCTCGACGATCCCGGTGAACATCAGCTGCTCCGTGGGTCGCGGACCACGTCGGCCTCGATGAGGAGATCGTCGCCCAGGGGCGTGACCGTGAAGGCGCCCAGCCGGACCGCGCTCTTGAGCTCGCGTCCAGCGCCCTCGACGACCGCGGTCGCGCCGCGGCCGCCGATCAAGAGCGGAGCCGTGAACATCGCCACCCGGTCGACCAGGCCGGCGTCGAGGAAAGCCCCGTGGACCTCGCCGCCGCCTTCGACGAGCACCGCGCGTACCTCGCGAGCGAAGAGCTCCGTCAGGAGCGCGCCCAGATCGACGCGACCGTCCCTCGTCCGGCAGGAGACGATCGTGGCGCCCGTCGCGGCGAGCTCCTTGACGCGTGTGTCCGGCGCGTCGGCGCCGACGGCGATCAGGGCGCAGCCCGGGCGGCCGGCGCGGAGCAGCCGGGCCCCGACGGGAGTACGAGCTCCGGTGTCGAGCACGACCCGAAGAGGCTCACGGGGCCAGGGCTGCCCCAGGCGGACGGTGAGCTCGGGATCGTCGCGCAGCACCGTGCCGATCCCGACGACGATCGCGTCCGATTCGCTGCGAAGCCGGTGCGCATGCTGGCGGGCAGGCTCGCCGGTGATCCATCGCGAGGCGCCGTGCAGGTCGGCGATCTTGCCGTCGAGGGTCATTCCGGCCTTCAGCGTGACGTGCGGTCGCCGCTCGCGCATCGCGGTGAGGAACGCCCGGTTCTGGTCTTCGGCCGCCGCGGCCCCGGCTCCGGTGACGACCTCGAGGCCCGCGGCGCGAAGCTCGGCGAAGCCGCGTCCCGAGACGAGCGGGTTGGGATCGGCAATCGCCGCGACGACGCGCGCCACGCCGGCTTCGATCACCGCCGGCGCGCAGGGCGGAGTCCGTCCATGATGCGAGCACGGCTCGAGAGTCACGTAGAGAGTCGCGCCCCGTGCTCGAGAGCCGGCCGCCCGCAGGGCTTCGACCTCGGCGTGGGACCCGCCGGCCCGGGCGTGGAATCCTTCGCCGGCGACCTCGCCATCGGGGGTCACGACCACGGCGCCGACCATCGGATTCGGCGAGGTGAGCCCACGACCGCGCTCGGCGAGCTCGAGCGCCCGCTGCATGAAGCGGTCGGCTGTGTCCCCTTCGGTCACGCTTCGGCTACCAGCGCGTCCACGAACGCTTGGGGATCGAAGGGCTGGAGGTCCTCGAGCCGCTCGCCGAAGCCGATCAGCTTGACGGGCACCTTCAGCTCGCGAACGATCCGAACGACGATCCCGCCCTTGGCCGTGCCGTCGAGCTTGGTCAGGCAGACGCCCGTGAGGCCGATCGTCTCGTGAAACATGCGGGCCTGCGCGAATCCGTTCTGACCCGTCGGGGCGTCGAGCACCATGAGCGTCTCGTGCGGAGCACCGGGAAGCTGCCGCTCGA
>DASPZZ010000234.1:0-2210 GCA_035635995.1 Binatia bacterium
CAAGGCGACCAAGGCCGACGTCGGCGGGGTCGGCGGCCACGTCGTCGCCGCCGACGAGGTGAAGTCGATCATCGCGAAGTACGTCCTCGACAACAACAGCTACCGCGGCGAGCCCATCTTCACCTCGATGATCGTGACCCACACCGGCGACGACTGCGCCGTGACCGGGATCATGGCCGAGACGGTGGACATGTCGGTGGTCGACGAGCTCATGTGGGACGCGCTCCAGGAAGGCGCCACCAAGGCCGCCGAGCTCGGCCTGTACGGGCCCGGGCAGGATCTGGTGGCCGACGCCTTCACCGGCAACCTGCGCGGCACCGGTCCGGCGACGGTGGCGCTGCCGTTCCCGGTCCGCAAGGACAACGCCTCGCAGACCGTCCTCGTGTCGTTCGCGGACAAGACCGAGCCCATGGCGTTCAATCACTACGCCACCGGCGCCTACATGCTGCCGCGGTTCAACACCGGTCTCGTCATCGCCGCCTCCAAGATGAAGCGCGGCTACGTCTTCGAGATCGTCGACCTCGACACCAAGGCCCAGGCGGTCGAGGCGGGCGCCCACCCGCGAGACCAGCGGGCGCTCGACAACAAGATGGAAGAGGTCGCCAAGGGGTTGCAGGAGAAGGTGATCACCCTGCGGGCCCCCGAAGATCTCTACGACATCGAGGGGCTCACGCGCTCCTCGCGTTTCGTGATCGCCCGCATCTGGACCCGAGGGGACAAGAACGAGAAGGACCAGCTCGGCTACATCTGCTCGGCCGAGCGGCTGCACAACATCAAGACCAAGAAGGGCTTCTCCTACGGCGGCAAGGACGATCCGGTGCTCCTGGCCTTCGCCCAGGGCGACTGGCCGGCGCCGGGTGAGATCACATCACCCTGGGCCACCGCGCCGATGGTGGCCGGCGACTGCCGCGGCAGCCACAACCTGCACATCCTGCCGATGCCGATCAACTCGCAGACCTCGTACTGGTCTGGGCCGATCCTGTCGGCGGTCACCTTGTCGTGCAACATCCATACGGGCCGCATCGGCGCCATCTCGGACCAGTTCGCGCTCGGCACGCCGTGGGACGAGGTGCGTCGCACCGCTTCCAAGCTCGCCATCCAGTTCCGTCACGCGCACGGGATCAAGCAGCCGGCGACCCTGCACGAGGACGAGCTCGAGTACCAGGAGGGCTGGAAGGAGCGTCGCAATCGCCTCGAGGGCCTGTTCGAGGTCAAGCCACCGCTCACGTTCGGCAACGGCAACGGCCACGGCCCCGACGCCGCCAAGAAGCCCGCGGGCGCGCGCAAAGGCGGCCGGCCCGACGAGATCGACTAAGCTCGACCTGGCCGCTTCAGCCTCGGGGGGAGCGTCGATGCTCCCCCCGAGCTTCGCCACGTAACGCCGCGCGAATTCCTCCCGGTCTCAGTGCGTCGCGAGCCACTCCGCGAGTCGTGTCTCGATCTCGCCCCGGACACGACGGAACACCGAGAGCCTGGCCTCCTCGTCACCGGCCGCGCGCGAGGGATCTTCGAAGGACCAGTGCAGGCGCTTCGCCGAGCCGGGGAAGAGCGGACAGCGCTCGTTGGCGTCGTCACAGACCGTGATCACGTAGTCCCACGGCGCCGCCATCACGCTCTCGTACGCCTTCGAAGCATGCCCGCCGATGTCGACGCCGCGCTCCGCCATCGCGCGGATCGCGAGCGGATGAACGGAGGTCTTTTCGGTGCCGGCGCTCTGAGCCTCGAAGCGGTCGCCGGCCATCGCTCGAAGGAGCCCCTCGGCCATCTGGCTCCGAGCCGAATTGTGCGTGCAGAGGAACAGGACTCGCGGTTTGTTCAGGAGCCGCTCGACGATGACGCAATCGCGCCACGCTCCGTCGAGCCGGCCGTGTCGCTGATAGACGCCGACCACGCGGAAGCCGCAGCGCTCGTGCAGCGCCAGGCTCGCGACGTTCTCGGGAAAGATGCGGGAAACGATCTTCCAGAACCCTCGCTCCGCGTACGCGCGGCAGAGCCCGTCGAGCGCGGCGCGACCGGCGCCGGCCCCCCGAGCGTTTCTCGCCACGTAGACGGAGTGCTCCGCGATGCCCGCGTAGGCCGGCCGATTGCGATAGGGCCCCGCGCCCGCCCAGCCGACGACCTCGCCGGCACGCGCGACGACGATCGTCGGATAGCGGTCGCCCTTTTCGGCCATGGCGGCCGCCACCTGCGCGGCCGTTCGCGGCTCCGTC
>DASPZZ010000235.1:0-7130 GCA_035635995.1 Binatia bacterium
TTCGAGCTGTCCTCGCCGGGGCGCGTGGCCTGGTCGCTGCCCGAGGCGGATGTTCCCGAGGCCGACGCGCGGAAGCTCCTGCCGGCCAAGCACCTCCGGAAGGACGCGCCGGATCTGCCCGAGGTCTCCGAGTTCGACATCGTCCGCCATTACTCGCGCCTCTCGCGCATGAACTACGGCCTCGACACGCACTTCTACCCGCTCGGCTCGTGCACGATGAAGTACAACCCCAAGCTCAACGAGGACATGGCGCGCCTGGCGGGCTTCGCGAAGGCCCATCCCCTGGCGCCCGAGGCGCTGGCGCAGGGCGCCCTCCAGCTCATGCACGAGCTGGCGCGGGATCTGGCCGAGATCGCCGGGATGGACGCCGTCTCGCTCCAGCCCGCGGCGGGTGCCCAGGGCGAGCTCGCCGGCGTCCTCATGATCCGCGCCTATCACCGGTCGCGCGGCGAGAAGCGGACGAAGGTGCTGGTACCCGACTCCGCCCACGGGACCAACCCGGCCTCGACCGCGATCGCCGGCTACGAGGTCGTCGAGGTGAAGTCGCTGCCCAACGGCGAGGTGGACGTGGACGCGCTCACGCGCACCCTCGACACCGACGTGGCGGCGTTCATGATCACGGTGCCGAACACGCTGGGCATGTTCGAGCCGCGCATCGTCGAGATCACCGAGCTGTGCCACGCCAAGGGCGTGCAGGTCTACATGGACGGCGCCAACCTCAACGCGATCCTCGGCATCACGCGCCCGGGCGACCTCGGCTTCGACGTCTGCCACTTCAACCTGCACAAGACCTTCACGACGCCGCACGGCGGCGGCGGCCCCGGCGCGGGCCCGGTCGGCGTCAAGGCCCACCTCGAGCCGTTCCTGCCGGTGCCCGTCGTGACGAAGGACGGCGACGCGTACGCGCTCGACTGGAAGCGGCCGAGCTCGATCGGCAAGCTCCAGGCCTTCTGGGGCAACTTCGGGATGCTCGTGCGCGCCTATACCTATATCCGCACGATGGGGCCCGACGGCCTCCGGTCCGTTTCCGACAACGCGATCCTGAACGCCAACTACATCATGAAGCGGCTCGAGAAGGACTACGACGTCGCCGTGCCCGGCCCGTGCATGCACGAGTGCGTGCTCTCGGCGCGCCGCCAGAAGAAGCTCGGCGTCACCGCGACCGACATCGCCAAGCGTCTGCTCGACCTCGGCTTCTACGCCCCCTCGACCTACTTCCCGCTGATCGTCGAGGAAGCGCTGATGATCGAGCCGACCGAGACGGAGGCGAAGGAGACACTCGACGCCTTCTGCGACGCGATGATCCAGATCGCGCGCGAGGCGGAGACGAACCCCGCGGTGATCCACGAGGCGCCGGTGACCACGCCGGTGCGGCGGCTCGACCAGACGAAGGCCGCGCGCGAGCCGAATCTGCGCTGGACGCGCCGGGCGTAGCGTAGCGCCGCGTGACTGGACCCGGATTCTTCCGATCCGTCAAAGTCGATGACCTACCCTGGAGGCCATCCACGATGGCCTCCGGCGTCTTCGTGAAGGATATTGCGGTCACGGACGGCTGGGAAATGCAGATCGTGCGGTTTGAACCGGGGGCGCGGTTTCCAGTCCACACTCACGAGAGCCCCGAGTTCCTCTTCATTCTGGAGGGCGAGCTTGTGCAAGCCGGCCGCCGCATGGGCCCCGGATGGGCGAGTGTTGCCGGTGCGGGGACGATCGACGAGGACGTGTATTCAGAAGCGGGCTGTGTCTTTGTCCTCGTCGATCGTGCGCAGGGCGCGAAGAGAGCCGAGGTACTTCAGTGAATCTCGCCTGCGACGAAGCAAGACGGCTTGCCCCACATCGTGCGGCGCTGAGGGCTGCCCAATCAGGTCGTGCAGTCGCCGTGTTGCTCGCGCCCGGCCGCTAACACCAGACACCGCCCAACGACAGATTGCAGGAAGATGATCCGACTCCGAACGGCCGTGGATGGCGCAGACCGGGAGAGGCAGCCGCCGTGGTCCCGTGCGATGCTAGGGGCGTGACGGACAGCCCCCGCGGCCGGACCTGGCGCCTGCTCGTGACCGAGCCGGCCGACGGCGCGACGAACATGGCGATCGACGAGGCGCTGTCGCTCGGCCGCCGGGCCGACACCTCGCCGCCCACGCTCCGGTTCTTCGCATGGGATCCACCCACCGTGTCGTTCGGCTTCGGCCAGCCTCTCGGGCGCGATGTCGATCTGAGCGCCTGCCGCGAGCTTGGCGTCGGGATCGTGCGGCGCCCGACGGGTGGCAGCGCCATCTACCACGACGGCCCCGAGCGTGAGCTGACCTACAGTATCGTCGCCTCGGCGGAGGACCTCGGCGGCCTCGTGGGTCTGCTCGAGACCTACCACTGGATCGGTCGGGCGCTGCTCTCCGGTCTCCGGTCCCTCGGCGCGCCGGCAGAGATGGTCGCCGTCGCGGGCGGCGAGGAGCCGACGCCGGCCTTCTGCTTCGCGCGCACCGGCAGCTACGAGATCGAGGTCGGCGGGCGCAAGCTCGTCGGCAGTGCCCAGAGGCGCCGAGGTCGCACGTTCCTCCAGCACGGCTCGGTGTTGCTCGGCGTCGACGAAGAGCGCTTGCGCACCCTCTTTCCGACTACCGTGGATCCGCTCGCCACGCTGACCACGCTCGAGGCCGTGCTTGGCCACCGGCCGAAGTTCGACGACGTCTCCGCGGCGCTCGCGGCGGGGTTCGAGCGCGAGCATGGGCTGGACCTCCGGCCCGACGGGCTCAGCACGGACGAGGCCGCGACAATCGAGCGCCTCGCGCGCGACAAGTACACCAGCGACGCCTGGCTCACCGGTCCCGCGTGACCCGCGAGTATCCGGACTGTCCACGGGTCGGCGTCGGCGCCGTCATCCTGCACGAGGACAAGGTGCTTCTCGTCCGTCGCGGGAAATCGCCCTCCTTCGGGAAGTGGAGCCTGCCCGGTGGCCTCGTCGAGCTCGGCGAAACCACGCGTGAGGCCATCGCGCGCGAGATCGTCGAAGAGTGCGCGATCAAGATCCGGATCGTCGACGTGGCGGGCGTCATCGACCGCATCGTGAAGGACGACGCGGGGCGCGTCCGCTATCATTACGTGCTGGTCGACTACCTCGCGTATCCGGACTCCATGGACGTCCAGGCGGGCAGCGACGCCGCCGAGGCGCAGTGGTTCGCGCTCGACCGCGTGGCCGAGCTCGACACGACCCAGGGCCTCCTGGACATGATCCGGCGGGCCGAGGCACTGAGAGGGGAGAAGACCGAGTGAAGGTCGAGATCAGCACGAAGCGGCTCGAGGACGTCGCCGCCGACGCGCTCGTCGTCGGCCTCTACGTCGGGGAGACGAAGCTGCCGGAGAGGCTCGCGCGCCTCGATCGCGCTTCGCAGGGGCAGCTCAAGCGCGTGCTCGACGCCGAGAAGTTCCAGGGAAAATCGGGGCAGGTCACGCACACGCACGCCGATGGTCGTCGGATCGTCGTCGCCGGGCTCGGCCCCCGCGCCGAGACGACCTCCGAGGTCCTGCGCCGGGCCGCCGCGGCGGGCGTGCGCCGCGCGCGCGACCTCGGCGCCCGCACGGTCGCCGTCGAGGTGCTCGGCGACCGGCTGACGGCGCGGCAGCGGGCGCAGGCCGTCGTGGAGGGCGCCATCCTCGGCACCTACAACTTCGACCGCTACAAGCGCGAGAAGGCCGACAAGACGGTCGCCGAGCTGCGCGTCGTGGAGCCCGACGCGCGCCGGGCGCGCGAAGCGGCCGACGGGGCTCGTCGCGGTGAGGCGTTCGCGCTGGCGACGTCGTTCGCGCGCGACCTGATCAACGCGCCGGCGAACGAGCTCAATCCGACCGACCTCGCGCGCGCGGCGACCGAGCTGGGGAACGGATCGCGGCTCACCGTCAAGGTGTACGACCGGGCCGAGTGCCAGAAGATGGGCATGGGCGCGTTCCTCGGCGTGGCGGCCGGGAGCGAGCAGCCGCCGAAGTTCATCCACCTGACCTACAGCCCCGCCGGGCGACCCCCCGCCGGTCGCAAGCGGAAGAAGATCGCGCTCATCGGCAAGGGCATCACGTTCGATTCCGGCGGGCTCGACCTCAAGCCCCCCGACGGCATGTTGCGCATGAAGTACGACATGGCCGGGGCCGCGGCGGTGCTGGGGATCATGCGCGCGCTGCCGGCGCTCAAGCCCGCGGTCGAAGTCCACGGTCTGATCGCGGCGACCGAGAACATGCCGTCGGGCTCGGCCATACGCCCGGGCGACGTGCTGCGAGCGATGAACGGCACCACGATCGAAATCGGGAACACGGACGCCGAGGGGCGCCTGACGCTCGCCGACGGGCTCTGCTACGCCAACACGAACGTGCAGCCCGACGAGATCATCGACATGGCGACGCTGACCGGCGCCTGCGTGATCGCCCTCGGCCAGCTCTGCTCGGGACTCATGTCGAACAACCAGGCGCTGGCCAATCGGCTCCTGAGGGCCGGGGACGCGGCGGGCGAGCGGCTCTGGCAGCTCCCGCTGATCGACGAGTACCGCGAGAATCTCAAGAGCGACGTGGCCGACCTCAACAACGTCGGGCCGCGCGGCGGCGGCGCGATCACCGCCGGGCTGTTCTTGAAGGAATTCGCGGGCAAGACGCCGTGGGCGCACCTGGACATCGCGGGCCCGGCCTTCACCGAGAAGGATCTGCCCCTGGCCCCGAAGGGCGCCACCGGCTACGCGGTGCGGACGGTGCTGACCTACCTCGGAGAGTAGCGTGGGCGGCGCGGTCGACCTGCACTCGCACACGACCGCGTCCGACGGCACGCTGGCGCCGCGCGAGCTGGTGCGGCTGGCCGTACGCCATGGCGTCCGCGTCCTGGCCGTGACCGACCACGACTCCACCGGCGGCCTCAGGGAGGCCATGGACGAGGCGCGCAACCTGCCGCCCCTCGAGATCGTCGCCGGCCTCGAGATCAACTGTGACGTCCCCGGCGCCGAGATCCACGTCCTCGGCTACTGCGCGGACTGGGAGGCGGCGTGGTTCCAGGAGTTCCTCGGCGCGCAGCGGGAGGAGCGACGGCGGCGCGTCTACCGGCTCGCCGAGCGGCTGGCCGAGCTCGGCATGCCGATCGATCCGGCCGAGGTCTTCGCCCTCGTGAAGGAGGGCTCGGCCGGCCGCCCGCACGTGGCGCAGGTGATGGTCGACCGCGGCTACGTGAAGTCGGTGCGCGAGGCGTTCGACCGGTACCTCTCGACGAACGGTCCGGCCAACGTCCCGCGCAAACGGTTCACGCCCGTCGAGGCCGTGCGCATCATTCGGCGCGCGCGCGGCGTGCCGGTGCTGGCCCACCCGGGGCTCGCGAACCGCGACGAGCTGATCCCCGAGCTGGTCGAGGCCGGGCTGCTCGGCATCGAGGCGTTCTATCCCGAGCACTCGCCGGCGCAGACGACCGCGTACCGCCAGATGTGCGCGCGGCTCGGGCTCGTCGCGACGGGCGGCTCCGACTTTCACGGCCCCCGCGTCGGAGGCGCGCGGCACCCGGGATTCCAGCCCGTACCCGAGAGCGCCTGGCTGGAATTGCGAAGCCGGATCGCGTCGCTCTCGGGCCCCTCACCGAGCGCGCTGGACTCGCTCCAATGACGGCGGCGGTCCAGGCCCAGATCTTCGGCTTCACCGACTGCCAGGACACGCGCAAGGCGCAGCGCTTCTTCAAGGAGCGCGGCGTCTCCGTGCACTTCGTCGACCTGAAGGAGCGCCCGGCGGCGCGCGGCGAGCTCAGGCGCTTCGCCGAGAAGTTCGGCGCCGGGGCGCTCATCGACCGCGAGGGCGCGCGCTTCAAGGCGCTCGGCCTCCGCGTCGCAGGCGACTCGCCGGAGCGGCTGCTGGAGCGCGCGCTGATCGAGCCGCGTCTGCTCCGGACGCCGCTCGTGCGCTGCGGCGGGCGCGTCGCGATCGGTCATGCGCCCGAGGCCTGGCAGGCCTGGGTCGAGGCGGCAAAGCAGGGCGCCGGGAAGCCGGAATGACGCCGCGCCCGTTCACGATCAAGGTGCCCGACGAGGTGCTGGCCGACCTGCGTGCCCGGCTCGAGCGCGTGCGCTGGCCCGACGAGCCCCCGGACGCGGGCTGGCGCTACGGCACGAGCGTCGCCTACATGAAGGAGCTGGTCGAGCACTGGCGCGCGCGCTACGACTGGCGCGCTCACGAGGCGCGCCTGAACGCGCTCCGGCAGTTCACCGTGGACCTGGGCGGAATCGACGTCCACTTCATCCACGAGCCCGGTGTCGGTCCGGCGCCGATGCCGCTGCTGCTCTCCCACGGCTGGCCCGGGTCGATCGTGGAGTTCGAGCGGATCCTGCCGATGCTGACCGACCCCGCGCGTTTCGGCGGCGACCCGGCGGACGCGTTCACCGTCGTCGCGCCGTCACTGCCGGGCTACGGCTTCTCCTTCCGCCCGAATCAGCCGCGCTTGGGCGTGGAGGAGATCGCCGACCTCTTCGCGCGACTGATGACCGACGTCCTCGGCTATCGCCGCTTCGCCGCCCAGGGCGGCGACTGGGGCGCCTTCATCACCTCGCGGCTGGGCCTGCAGTACCCCGAGCGCCTGGCGGGAATCCATCTGAACCTGCTCGCCGTCCGCCGCGACCCTGCGCTGCCCGACACGCCGACCGACGAGGAGCGTGCGTACATCCAGCAGCTCCAGCACTGGCAGCGAGAGGAGACCGGCTACCAGTGGATCCAGGGCACGAAGCCGCAGACGCTCGCCTACGGCCTCAGTGACTCGCCGGTCGGCCTTGCCGCATGGATCGTCGAGAAGTTCCGGACGTGGAGCGACTGCGGCGGAGACGTCGAGCGGCGCTTCTCGAAGGACACGCTGCTGACCAACGTGACGCTCTACTGGGTCACCGGCGCGATCAACTCCTCGTTCTGGCCCTACTACGCGCGCCTCCACCGCCCCTGGCCCATCCCCGACGGCAAGCGCGTCGCGGTACCGACGGCCTACGCCGCGTTCCCCCGCGAAATCCTGCTACCGCCCCGCGCCTGGGCCGAACGCACCTATAACATCCAACGCTGGACCGTGATGCCAGCCGGCGGCCACTTCGCCGCCCTCGAAGAACCCGAATCCCTCGCCGCCGACATCCGCACCTTCTTCCACCCCC
>DASPZZ010000236.1:0-3115 GCA_035635995.1 Binatia bacterium
CTCGACTACAAGGTCGTCAGCAGCCGCAGCGAGGACCCGATCAAGCGCCGGTAGCGTTCACCGTCACTCGCTCTGCCACCCGCGCAGACCCATACACGCCTGGAAGAACAGGAGCCGGATGCCGGGATCGCCCTGCCCGGCATTCTGTAGCTGGCTATCGGCGTCCGCTTCGCACTCGCGCGCGTCTCGGAGCAGTGCGGTGTCACGCTCGCGCTGCGCGGTCGCGCGGTCGCGTTCGGTCGCCGCGCAGGCGGCCAGCAACACCATAGCGGCGATCCACGCCAGACGTCTCATGCCACGCCGCCGGCGGCTGCGTCAGCGCGGAGTGAGCCGCGTGAGCCCGTCCATGTAGGGTCGAAGCGCTTGCGGGATGGTGACGGAGCCATCGGCCTCCTGGTAGTTCTCGATCACCGCCATCACTGTTCGCCCGACGGCCAGGCCCGAGCCGTTCAACGTCGCGCAGAACTCCGGCCGGCCGCCACCGTCCGGGCGGAAGCGGATCTCGGCGCGCCGGCCCCCGAACGCGTCGTAGTTGGAGCACGACGAGATCTCACGATAGCGGCCCTGCCCGGGCAGCCACACTTCGATGTCGTAGCCCTTCGCGGCGCTGAACCCGAGATCGCCGGTGCAGCGCTCAACCACCCGATACGGAAGCTCGAGGCGCTGCAGCACGGCTTCCGCGTTCGCGACCATCGACTCCAGCTCCGAATAGGCCTGGGCCGGGGTCGCGAGCTTTACGAGCTCGACCTTGTCGAACTGGTGCTGACGGTAGATGCCCTTCATGTCCTTGCCGTACGTGCCCGCCTCGCGCCGGTAACACGGCGTGAACGCGGTGTACCGGCGGGGGAGCGAGGCCTCCGGCAGCACCTCGCCGGCGTGCAGCGCCGTCAGCGCGACCTCCGAAGTGGGTATGAGGTAGAGCGCTCGGCCCTCGTCGGCCTCCACGGTCTTGAACAGCTGCTCCTCGAACTTCGGCAGCTGACCCGTCTTGAGCATCGTCTCGCCGTTCACGAGGTGCGGCACCCAGATCTCGGTGTAGCCGTGCTCGCGCGTGTGCAGGTCGAGCATGAGCTGCGCGAGCGCGCGCTCGAGCCGCGCCATGCCGCCCCACAGGACGGCGAAGCGCGCCTTGGCGATCCGGGCGGCGCGCTCCAGGTCGAGCCCGAGCGCGGGCCCGACTTCCTCGTGAGGCTTCGGCGGGAAGCCAAACGTGCGCGGCTCGCGCCAGCGCCGAACCTCGACGTTGTCGTCCTCGCCCTTGCCTTCGGGGACCGACGGGTGCGGCAGGTTCGGGAGCTGGAGCGCGAGCGCCTCGAGCCGCGCGTCGACCGACTTGAGCTCCGCGTCGAGCCCCTTGATGCGCTCACCGACCTCGCGCATGCGCGCCTGCTCGGCGCCGGCGTCCTCGCCGCGGCGTTTGGCCTGGCCGATCAGCTCGGTGGTCTTGTTGCGGAGGGCTTTGAGGTCTTCGCTCTCGCGGACGAGCCGGCGGCGCTCGGTGTCGAGCTCGATCAGCTCCGGGATGAGGTCCGCGCCGCCTTTGGTGGCGAGCCCACGGCGCACCGCATCGGGCTGCTCGCGGATCAGCCGGACATCAAGCACGGCGTTACTGGGCTTCGACCGGCGCGGGGCTCTCCGAATCGACGCGCGCGACCGAGCCGACCCGGTCGTCGGCCTCGAGGTCGATGATACGCACGCCCCATGTGTTGCGCCCTTGCGACGACACGTCAGACACGTGGAAGCGAATCATCTTGCCCTTGGTCGTGACGACCAGGATGTCGTCCCCGTCGCGCACCTGGAGCATCGCGACGACGTTGCCGTTACGGCCGCCGGTCTTGATGTCGATGATCCCCTTACCGGCCCGCCCCTGCAGCCGATACTCTCCGAGCGGCGTGCGCTTGCCGTAGCCACGCTCGGTGACGGTGAGGATGCTGACGCCCTCTTGCACGACGTCGGCGGCGATGACCTCGTCCCCCTCGTCGAGCTCGATGCCCTTCACGCCACCGGCGCCACGCCCCATCGGCCGCACTTCCTCCTCTGAGAAACGGATGATCATGCCGAGCTTGGTCGCGATCATGACCTCGCGCTGGCCGTCGGTGCGCCGGGCGGTCATGACCTGGTCGTTCTCGTCCAGGCCGATGGCCTGGATCCCGCCCGCGCGGGGATGGGAGTACGCCTCGAGCTCGGTCTTCTTGACCGTGCCCTGTTTGGTGGCGAACAGGATATAGCCGCCCGCCGCGAAATCGCGCACCGGCACGCACGTCGCGACCACCTCCCCCTCGCCCAACGAGAGGAGGTTCACCATCGCCTTGCCCTTGGCCTGGCGGCCGCCCTCGGGGATCTCGTGCACCTTCAGCCAGTGGATCTTGCCGCGGTTCGTGAAGAAGAGGAGATACGAGTGCGTCGAGGCGACGAAGAGGTCCTCGACGATGTCCTCTTCCTTCGTCTCCATGCCGGTCACACCCTTGCCGCCGCGCCGCTGGCTCCGGTAGGCCTCGACGTGGGTGCGCTTGATGTAGCCCGCACGCGAGATAGTGACGACCATCTCCTCGTCGGCCAGAAGGTCCTCGATCGTGAGCTCGGTGGTCTCGGTCAAGATCTCGGTGCGCCGGGCGTCGCCGTACTCTTCCTTGACCGCCAGGAGCTCGGTCCGGATGATCGCCATCAGCTTGGTGTCGGAGGCGAGGATGCCCTTCAGCTCCTCGATGAGAGCGAGCGTCTGCTCGTGCTCCTCGACGACCTTGTGGCGCTCGAGCTGGGTCAGTCGCTGCAGGCGCATGTCGAGG
Source organism: Binatia bacterium (assembly GCA_035635995.1). Lineage (GTDB taxonomy): Bacteria > Methylomirabilota > Methylomirabilia > Rokubacteriales > CSP1-6 > AR31. Next base: position 2,787 of record DASPZZ010000236.1, read on the forward strand.
ATCGCGCGCGCCTGGATCTCGGAGAGCTCGAGCTGTCGCATCAAGGCCTCGCGAGCGGCGTCGGGGCTCTCGGCCTGCCGGATCAAGCGAATCACCAGGTCGAGGTTCTCGACCGCCTTGCGCAGGCCCGCCAGGATGTGGGCCCGTTCCTCGGCCCGGGTCAGGTCGTAACGCGTCCGCCGGGTGACGATCTCGCGCCGGAAGCGGACGAACGCGTCGAGCATCTCTTTGAGGTTGACGATCTGCGGCCGGCGATCGACCAGCGCCAGCATGATGATGCCGAAGGTCGTCTGCATCTGGGTGTGCTTGTACAGCTGGTTCATCACGAT
>DASPZZ010000237.1:0-3027 GCA_035635995.1 Binatia bacterium
CATGAACGAGGCGAGCAAGATCACCTTGCTCAGCGTCTGATCGAAGTAGTGGATGACCAGGCCCGCCAGGAGCTCGATCACGAGCGTCGCCAGCACCCACGGCAAGCGCAGCAGCGCGACCTGACGCGGTGACCGCCGCTCGAGCTCGGCCGCGTCCGAGCCGGCCATGCGGAAGATGTCCTCCGACGCCTCCTCGTGAACGATGTCGACGACGTCGTCGACGGTGATCGTGCCGACGAGGCGATTGCGCTTGTCCACGACCGGGAGCGCCACCAGGTCGTACTTGGCCACGATCCGCGCGACCTCCTCCTGGTCCATTTCGGGGGTCACGCTGATGACGTTCTCGTCGCGGATCGCGAACGCCAGGGTGGTCGGATCGGCGGTGAGCAGGCGACGGAGCGGAACCACGCCCACGAGGTGGTGGTGGTCGTCCACGACGTACAGCTCGAAGGCGCGCTCCGCGGAGACCGAATCGCGGATGTGCTTGATCGCCTGCTCGATGGTGGCGTCCGGCCGCACCGCCAGGAAGTCCGGCGACATGAGGCGACCCGCCGAGTGCTCGGGGTACTCGAGGATCTCCTGGACCTCTTCGGACTTGTCCTCCTGCATGAGGCCGAGGATCTTTTCCGCCTGCTCGGCGGGCAGCTCCTCGACGACGTCGGCGGCGTGCTCGGCGGGCATCTCATCGAGGATGCGCGAGACCTCGACCTCGTCGAGCATCCGCACCAGCTCGAGCAGCGCGTGGTCGTCGAGCTCGGGGATGAGCTCGCCCGCACGCTCCCGCGACAGCGCGCGGAGGATCGCGACCTGATCGGCGAGCGGGAGCTGGCGCAGCACGGCCGCGAGGTCGGCCGGGTGCGCCGACTCGAACATCGCCTGCTCGTGGGCGGCGGCCTTCCCCCGGGCGACGTTCCGCGTCGCTTCCAGCAGCCGGTCCTGGTCTTGATCGCTCATGACCATAGGGTACGCCGAGCCCCCAGCCGCGCCGCGATCAATAGGCTCGAGCCCGAGCGCGTGCCGGCGTTCCCCGCCGGCAAGTCACCGCCGGCCGCTCGGCCTCATAGCACCGCCTCGCCACACTCGCCGGTACCAACCTTGGTCGCGCCGTCGAGCGTCGAGACGAAGATCACGCCGGCGCCCCGCTGTCCCGTCCGCGCCGCGCGTGTGATGATGCGGACCATCTGGTCGCAGAGACGGTCGGGCACCGCCACTTCGAGCTTGAGCCCCGGCACGAGCCGCGTGTACTCGAGGCCCCGGTAGATGTCGTTTCGCGCCGACCGCGGCCCCGCACCGAGCACCTCGCTCACCGTCATCGCGGTCACGCCTGACTCCGTAAGTGCGCTCTTGACCTCGTCGAGCTTGAACGGTCGAATGACGGCCTCGATCATCTTCATGCCGATCATCGCCCCTGAGCGTCGAGAGCCAGATTCAGCGCGAGCACGCTCACGCGGGGCTCGCCGAGCAGGCCGAGCTGGCGGCCCTCGGTGTGCTTCGCCACCAGATCTCGCACGACGGCCTCGTCGAGCTTGCGGGCCCGGGCCACGCGACCCACCTGATAGAGAGCCGCCGCCGGGCTGATGTGGGGGTCGAGCCCGCTGCCCGAGGCGGTGACGAGATCGACCGGCACGGGCGTGGTGTTGCCTGGATCGGCGGCTCGCAGAGCTTCGACCCGGCCCTGCACGGCCTTGATCAGATCGGCGTTGGTCGGGCTCAGGTTCGAGGCCCCAGACGCGCCGGCGTTGTAGCCGAACGGGCTGGTCGCGGAGGGACGGCCCCAGAAGTACCTGGGGTCGTCGAACGGCTGCCCGATCAGCGTCGAGCCCACGGGCTTGCCGCCCTTGACGATCAGGCTCCCGTTGGCCTGGTGCGGGAAGACGAGCTGCGCGATGACCGTCACGATGGCCGGATAGGCCAGGCCGGTGACCACGGTGAACAGGGCGAGCGAGACGATCGCGGCGCGGACGTGCGTCAGCATGGCGTCGGCTCCTCTACACGAGATGAAGGGCCACGAGAATCATGTCGACCAGCTTGATGCCCGGGAACGGGAGAATGATGCCCCCGACGCCGTAGATCCAGACGTGACGGCGCAGGACGGCGGCGGCGCCGATCGCCCGGTAGCGGACGCCCTTCAGGGCCAGCGGGATCAACGCGACGATGATCAGCGCGTTGAAGATGACCGCTGACAGGATCGCGCTCTGGGGCGTCGCCAGCCGCATGATGTTGAGCGTGTCGAGCACCGGATACGTCGTGGCGAACGCCGCCGGGATGATCGCGAAGTACTTGGCGACGTCGTTGGCGATGCTGAACGTCGTCAGGGCGCCCCGGGTCATCAGCATCTGCTTGCCGGTCTCGACGACCTCGAGGAGCTTTGTCGGGTTCGAGTCGAGGTCGATCATGTTGCCGGCTTCCTTGGCCGCCTGGGTGCCGGTGTTCATGGCGACGGCCACGTCGGCCTGAGCGAGCGCCGGAGCATCGTTGGTGCCGTCGCCCGTCATCGCCACCAGCCGTCCCTGGGCCTGCGTGTCCCGGATCAGCTTCAGCTTGGCCTCGGGCGTCGCCTCGGCCAGGAACTCGTCGACGCCGGCCTCGGCCGCGATCGCCGCCGCCGTGAGCGGGTTGTCGCCGGTGATCATCACGGTCTTGATGCCCATGCGGCGGAGCTCGGCGAACCGCTCCTTGATGCCGCCCTTGACGATGTCCTTGAGCTGGATGACGCCGAGCACATTGCCGCCATCGGCGACCACCAGCGGCGTCGCGCCTTCCTTCGCGATCCGGTCGACCGTGCCGCGGACACCAGCGGAGACGCTACCGCCGAGCCGTTTCACGTGGGCCTCGATCGCGTCGGCGGCGCCCTTTCTGACCTGGCGCCCATTCAGGTTGACGCCACTCATCCGCGTCTGCGCCGTGAATGCCACGAAAGTGGCGCCCATCTTCTCGACCTCTCGCTCGCGGAGACGGTATTTCTCCTTGGCCAGCACGACGATGCTCCGGCCCTCCGGGGTCTCGTCGGCCAGCGAGGCAAGCTGC
>DASPZZ010000238.1:0-21984 GCA_035635995.1 Binatia bacterium
GTGCTCGAGCGCGTTCTCGAGGAGGCCCAGGAGCTCGTCCGGGTCGAACGGCTTCTCGAGGACGTGAAACGCTCCGGCGCTCTTCGTCGCCTCCATCGCCTTGCGCACCGAGCCGTACGCGGTGATGACGAGCACCTCGAGCGTCGGATCGCGCCGCTTCAGCTCGCGGGTGAGCTGCAGTCCGTCGCCGTCGGGCAGCATCAGGTCCACGATGGCTGCGTGTGGGTCGCCCTGGACGAGCGCCCCCAGGGCCTCCCGCACGCTTCCGGCTGTGCGCACGCCGTACCCTTCACTCTCGAGCGTCAGGCGGAGCCCGTCGGCGATCGTCTTCTCGTCGTCTACTACTAGGATCATTTGGTTTCGTTTCATTGTAGCGGGGTCCGGGAGGCCGGCTTGGACCGAGGGTGGCCTGACATAGGCGCGACCCGGCGCCGACTCGCCCGGTCTGCCCTGCGCGCGACCCGGCGCCGACTCGCCCGGTCTGTCCTGCGCGCGACCCGGCTCCGACCTGCCCGGTCTGCCCTGCACGCGACCCGGCTCCGACTCGCCCGGTCTGTGCTGCGCGCGACCCGGCGCCGACCTGCCCGGTCTGCCCTGCGCGCGACCCGGCTCCGACTCGCCCGGTCTGCCCTGCGCGCGACCCGGCTCCGACTCGCCCGCTCTGCCCTGCGCGCGACCCGGCTCCGACCCGCCCGGTCTGTCCTGCACGCGACCCGGCTCCGTGTCGCCCGTGTCGGCCGTTTCATCGGTTCGGGGTCCTGGAGGCCCGCTTGGACCGAGGGTGGCCTGAAATAGGCGCGACCCGGCTCCGGCCCGCCTGGTCTGCCCTGGCGACCGGCCGCGGCGCTTGCTTCATCGGTGCGGGGACCTGGCTGCATCGGCGATGGAGAGGCGACCCGGGTCGGCATCGCTCTCATCGTAGCGAAGGTTGCAAGGCCTGGCGCGAGGGCGGGGGGAGGAGCCGGTTTTGTCCCGTCGTCACGCGCGAGCGTCCGAGACGCGCGCGGGGTCGGATGCGGGCTCGAGCGGGAGGCGGGCCTGGACGCGGGTGCCCTCGCCCACCCGGCTGGACACCGTGAGCTCGCCGGCGTGCAAGTTGATCACCGAGCGCGCGATCGACATCCCGAGCCCGGTTCCGTCCGGCTTCGTGGTGAAGAACAGATCGAAGGCGCGCGCCAACGTCTCCTCCGTCATGCCCGGGCCCGTGTCCTCGATGGTCACCGTGACGGTCCCGGTCGCAGCCGCGTACGCTGTGGCGACGGTCAGCCGGCCTGCGCCTTCGAGCGCCTCCAGCGCGTTCAGGATCAGGTTCAAGAAGGCCTTCTTCAGCTCGCGCGCATCGAGCCTCGCCTCCGGGCAGGACGGATCGTACGCCGTGACGATCTCGACACCGTCGGTCGGCCGCCGGGCGCGGGCCAGCTCCAGACACTCGTCGAGCAGCGGGTGGAGCGTCGTCGGCACGCGGTGCAGCTCGGGCGGACGGCCGAACGCGGTGATCTCGGCGACGACGCTCGTCAGGTGGTCGACCGTGACCGCGATCTTCCCGGCCAGCTCTCGCGCCTCGGCGTCGCCCGTCTTCAGGAGGCGCTGCTCGAGGTGGCGCACGTAGAGCCGCAGGCCGGCCAGGGGGTTCTTCACCTCGTGGGCGACCTGCGTCGCCATGCGACCGAGCGCGGCGACGGCGCCGCTCTTGAGACTCTCGAGGTCGTGCGTGTTACGGATGGCGATCGCGGCCTGCGAGGAGAACAGTGCGAGGAGCTCCAGGTCGTCATCGCCCGGCTCGAGACGCGCCGCGGTCTCGATGACGAGCGCGCCCGCCGGGCCGCGCTGGACGACGAGCGGCGCGGCGACGATCGTGCAACCGTCGCCGCCCTCGGCCGGGCCCGAAGTGGCGATCGGTACACCCTTGTCCATCGCGGCCGACGCCGCCGCCTCGAGCTTGCTCCAGGACGGCGGTGGCGATCCGGCGCTCGCCATCGGCACGAGGCGACCCTGCTCGAGCTGGAAGACCACGCAACGGTCCGCGTCGGTGGCCTCCACGGTCGCCTGGGCCACGGCGTCGAGCACGCGGGTCATCACACCGGACGACGCGAGCGCCTGCCCGACCGTCAAGAGCCGCTCCCGGTCCCGCGCCCACCGGCGCGTCGCCAGTGTGCGCGCGATCTTCGAGCGCAGCTCGTCGCGCACGAACGGCTTGGTCAGATAGTCGAAGGCGCCGCGCCGGACAGCCTCGACCGCGGTCTGGATCGTGCCGTGGGCGGTCATGATGAGCACCGGCAGGCGGGGCTGGCGCTCGTGAACCGCCTCCATGAGCCGCATGCCGTCCGTGGGCTCCATTCGAAGGTCGAGGAGGGCGAGGTCGAAACGGCCCGCCTCGGTCGCCTCGAGCGCCTTCCGCGGATCGCTCGTGGCGGTCACGTGGAAGCCCATCGCGGTGAGGCGCATCTCCAGCACCTCGAGGATCGCCGAGTCGTCGTCGACTACGAGGACCTTCTGCTTCACTTCCGCTTTTCCAGCTGGAGGTCGATCTGCTTGAGCCGCTCGAGATCGGCGCGGAGCCGCTCGGCCTCCTGGCGCACGCGTGTCAGGTCGCCCTCGCGCTTCGCGAGCTCCTCGCGCACGCGCGCGAGCTCCTGGTGGAGGCGCGCCATCTCGTCGCGCGTGGTGATGACCGAGGCGACCGCGTCGCGGCTCACGCGCGCGCGCACCGCCTGCGAGTCGTCGGCGTACTGCGTCAGGAACGCGTCGTACGCGGCGACGGCGGACCGGTAGTCGCCCTCGGCGGCGAGCCGATCGGCCTTCGCGAGCATCGTCGTCGAGGGCCCGGCGAAGGGGTTGGCGAAGAGCCCGGAGGTGCAGCCGACGAGGAGCGTCGGCAGCGCGAGGGCGATCCACACCCGTCTCATGAGCGCGGAAGCAGCACGGTGAAGCGACTCCCCTTCCCCTCTTGCGACTCGACGGTGACCCGGCCGCCGTGAGCCTGCGCGACGCCACGGACGATGGCGAGGCCGAGACCTGTCCCGCCCCGGTCATTGTGCGCCTGCCGGTACGGCTCGAAGACGTGCGGCAGCTCTCCCAGAGGGATCCCGATGCCGGTATCCTCGATCTGGATCTCGAGCTCCGGTCCGGTGGACACCAACCGCGCGACCACCCGCCCGCCCCGCTTCGTGAAGCGAATGGCGTTGCCGACGAGGTTCACGACGACCTGCAGGAGCCGCGTCTCGTCGCCGATCAGCACGAAGTCCTCGCCCACGCGCTCCCGCTCGAGCGCGACGCCCGCCTGCTCCGCGCTCGGCTTGAGCTCCTCCACGGCGCACGCGACGACCTTGTCGAGATCGAGGCGCACCCGCTGGATCGGCAGGACGCCCGCCCGCAGCCGTGAGACCTCCAGGATCTGATTGACGAGCCCCAGGAGGCGGTCGGAGCCGGCCGCGATGATCTCGGCGAGTCGCCGTTGCTTGTCGTTGAGCGGACCCGAGACCCTGTCACGCAGGAGGTGCGCTCCCTCCCGGATCGATGTGAGCGGCGACCGCAGCTCGTGGGACACCGACGCGAAGAACTCCTCCTTGGTGTCCTCCATCCGTCGGAGCTCGCGGGCCATGACGCTGAACGAGCGCGCGAGCTGGCCGACCTCGTCCCGGCCCTCCACGGCGATCGGCTCCTCGAACGAGCCCGCCGCGACGGCCGACGTGGCCGCCGAGAGCTTGCCGAGCGACTGGGTCAAGCGGTGGGCGATGAGCCCGCTCCCGATCAGCGCCAGGCCGACCGCCGCGCCCAGCGCCACCAGCACGCCCGACCAGGTTCGCGCCTCGAGACGCGCGACCTCGGCCTGCGCCTGCAGGACGTCCGCGTGCATCGACTCCGTCAACACCTCGAGGGTCATCTCGACACGGTCGGCCAGTGACCGCGCCGCACCCTCCGAAAGCGCCGCCGCGCGCGCCCGCTGTCCGCGGCCGAGAAGCGCCTGGATCTGGCCGACCGTCCCGTAGTAGCGCTCGAAGGATTCGGTTGCGTCGTCGAGGAGCCGCGCCTCCTGCACGCTCGTCGCGTACTCCCGCAAGCGGATCAGGCTGCCGCGTAGCCGCTCGGCGCGCTCGTTCCACGCTCCCATGAAGCGCGGATCGTTGAGCACCAGGAACCGCGCTTCCAGACGCACCAGCGCCGGCACCGCGTCGCGGGTCGATGCGGCCAGACGCAGCGCCGGGACGGTGCGGGTGGTGATCTCGCGGTTGACGGAGGCGAGACGGCCGACGGCGCGGAGGCTCAGGACGCCCACCACGCCAAGCACCACGACGACGACGGCCGACGTTAGAAATATCTTCGAGGCGAGCCGCATTCTCTGCCTCTCACGCTTCGCGAGAGCGCGCCTCAGCTGGCGGAGCCGCCGGAGCGAGCTGAGTCGCCGCGAGCTTGGCGATGAGCCGCCGCCGATCGTCGAAGACCTTGACTTCGACGACGAGGGTGGTACGTCCACGATGGACGATGTGGGCCTCGGCTGTCAAGGTCCCTCGATCGGTATTTCGGATAAGATTTACCGATAGTTGGAGGGTCAGCGGAAACAGCTCGGGGCGGAGCTCGCCCGACGGGTTCGTCTCCCACATTGCCGCGCACGTGGCGGTCTCGTCCGCGAGGGCGATGATGGCGCCCGCGTGGAAGCGCCCGGTGAGCTGCGCGAGCGTGGGTGATGCCACGCGACTCACCTTCCGCCGGGCGCGCGCCGGATCGCAGGCGGGCCCAGGCAGCGCATCAGCGCGACGCCTGAGCGGGCCGATCACGGTGGCACCAGACCGTGAGGATCGAGATCGCCGCCGGGGTGACGCCGGGAATGCGCGAGGCCTGCCCCAGAGAGCGCGGGCGGACCTCGGCGAGCCGCTCGCGGATCTCGGTCGAGAGACCTGGCACCACGCGGTAGTCGAGTCCCTCGGGGATCAGCCGCTCCTCCAGGCGCTTGAAGCGCGCCACGTCATCGAGCATGCGCCGGATGTAGCCCGCGTACTTCGCCGAGACCTCGACCTGGCGCGCCACCGCGGTGTCGGTCAGCGCCTTGGGGTCGAGCCGTCGGACGTCGGCGTAGGTCACCTCCGGCCGACGGAGCAGCTGGAGCAGCGGCGTGCCGCCGACGCGGGTGCCCTCGAGGCGTCGAATCTCAGCCGCCGTCAGGGCGCGGCGCCGCTCGACCGCCTCGTGACGCTCACGCGAGACCAAGCCCAGGCGGTAACCCGCCGGCGTGAGACGGAGGTCCGCATTGTCCTCTCTGAGCAAAAGACGGTACTCGGCGCGCGACGTGAACATCCGGTAGGGCTCGAGGGTACCCTTGGTCACGAGGTCGTCCACGAGCACCGCCATGTAACACTCGGAGCGATCCGGGAGAAACGGCTGCCGTCCCAGTACGGCGCCGGCCGCGTTCGCGCCCGCCCAGAGCCCGAGCGCCGCCGCCTCCTCGTATCCGGTGGTGCCGTTGATCTGTCCGGCGAGATAGAGACCGGGCACCGCGCGACACTCGAGCGTCGGCGCCAGCTGCGTCGGGTGGACGAAATCGTACTCGATGGCGTAGCCGGGGCGCATGATCTCCGCGTGCTCGAGGCCCGGGATCGAGTGGACGAGCGCTTCCTGGGCGTCCGGGGGAAGGCTCGTCGAGATCCCGTTCGCGTACACCTCCTCGGTGTCGAGACCGTCGGGCTCCAGGATCACCTGGTGCCGTTCGCGATCGGCGAACCGCTTGACCTTGTCCTCGATGGACGGGCAGTACCGCACCCCCGTCGCGTCGATGATACCGGTGTAGAGCGGCGAGCGATCGAGATTGGCCCGAACGATCTCGTGCGTGCGCGGAGTCGTGTACGTGACGTGGCACGAGATCTGGGGCAGCGCCAGCCGCTCGGTCGCCCAGTGAAAGGGCCATGGCTCGGCGTCACCGCGTTGCTCCTCGAGCCGCGCGTAGTCGATCGTGGAGCGCCGCAGACGCGGCGAGGTGCCGGTCTTCAACCGCCCGAGCGTGAGCCCGAAATCACGCAGGGCGTTCGAGAGGTCGATCGCCGCGAACTCGCCCGCCCGGCCGGCGCTGTGCCGTACCAGTCCCACGTGGATCAGCCCACGGAGAAAGGTCCCGGTCGTGACGACGACCGCCCGCGCGCCATGGCGCACGCCGACCTGATCCTCGACGCCGACGACTCGGCCCGCGTCGAGGACGAAGCGCGCCGCCTGACCCTGCCGGACCTCCAGGCCCGGTTGGCACTCGACGGTCCGCTTCATCGCGCTCCGATAGCGGGCGCGATCGCACTGGGCGCGCGACGAGCGCACCGCCGGTCCGCGAGATCCGTTGAGCGTCTTGAACTGGATCGCGGCGTGGTCGGTGTTGCGTCCCATCTCGCCGCCGAGCGCGTCGATCTCGCGGACCAGGTGACCCTTCGCGGTGCCGCCGACGGCCGGGTTGCACGACATCTGGCCGATCGCGTCGAGGTTCATGGTGAGCAGCAGCGTGCGGCATCCCATGCGCGCGGAGGCCAGCGCGGCCTCGCATCCCGCGTGACCGGCGCCGATTACGACGACGTCAAAGAAATGCATCCCGCTTAGTGATACCATATCGGCCGTCGCGTTCCGGAATCCCCTTTCTCGGAGGAGTGTCGTGGAGTTCGGGTTTTCGCTTCCAGGTCGTGGGCCGCTGGCCGGGCTCGACGTCGTCCTCAAGCTCGCCGAGAAGGCGGACACGCTCCGGTACAGTTCGCTGTTCGTCACCGACCACATCGTGATGCCGGTCACCTCGGCGAAATCGGTGTATCCCTACACGACGAGCGGGCAGTTTCCCGGCGGGCTCGCCCAGGACTACCTCGAGCCGCTGGCGATGCTCAGTCACCTCGCTCACGCGACGACCCGGGTCCGGCTCGGCGTCAGCGTCCTCGTCATCCCCTACCGTAATCCCCTGCTCGCCGCCAAGATGCTGGCGACGACGGACATCCTCTCGAAGGGCCGCGTGATCCTCGGCGCCGGCGTCGGCTGGCTGCGCGAGGAGTTCGAGGCGCTCGGCGCCCCGCCGTTCGAGGAGCGCGGGCGCGTGACCGAGGAATACCTCAAGCTGATGCGCGCCGCGTGGACGACCGATCCGGTCACCTTCGAGGGCAAGTTCTACACGATCCGCGACGTCCACGTCCTCCCGAAGCCGGCTCAGCGGTCCGGCATCCCGATCTGGATCGGCGGCCATACCAGCGCCGCGCTCCGGCGCGCCGGCACCATCGGCGACGGCTGGCATCCGATCGCCATGCGGCCACCGGCCCTCCTCCACCCCGACGAGTACGCGCGCAAGGTGACGGAGATCCACGGCTGGGCCCAGCGGGCCGGACGCGACCCGAAGTCGATCGCGCTGACGATCCGCGTCCCGATGGAAGTACGCACCAAGAGCGCCAAGGTCGCCGCCGGCGACCGGCCGCCGTTCCAGGGCACCGCCGACGAGGTCGTCGCCGACATCCAGCGCTACCAGGCGCTCGGCGTGTCGCACTTCGTCTTCGATCACACCGTGCAAGAGCTGCGCGCGGTCCTCGCGAACATGGACCGCTTCGCGAACGACGTGCGGCCGAAAGTTTTGCGCGCCGCGGGGCGTCGCGGGGCTGGGGTCCCCGTCCGGGGCGAGCCGACGAACAAGGCTTTGCGCGCTCGGCGGAGAACATGATCTCGCATCAGGAAGCGTGCGCGCTCATCGAGACGCCGACGGCGGGGCTGGACGAGCTCCTGGCCCGAGCGGGCCAGGTTCGCGACCGCGGCCGGGGCCGCGTCGTGACGTTCTCGGCCAAGGTCTTCGTGCCGCTGACCACCCTCTGCCGCGACTACTGCGGCTACTGCACCTTCCGCCGCGATCCGGGCGAGCCGGGCGCCCACACGATGGAGCCGGACGAGGTGGTGGCGCTCGCGCAGGCCGGCGGCCGTCTGGGCGCGAAAGAGGCGCTGTTCTCGCTGGGCGACAAGCCGGAGGCGGCGTTCGCGACCCATCGCGAGTTCCTGCGGCGACACGGCCATCGCACGACGCTGTCCTACCTGCGCGCCGTGTGCGCGGCCGTTGTCAAGGAATCGCCGCTGCTGCCCCACGCCAACCCCGGCGTCATGGCCGAGCGCGACCTGGCCGCGCTGCGCGAGGTCAACGTGAGCATGGGGCTCATGCTCGAGACCCTCTCGGAGCGGCTCCTCGCGCACGGCATGGCGCACGACCGCGCACCCGACAAGGTGCCGGCGCGGCGGCTCCGGACCATCGCGCTCGCCGGGAAGCTCGGCATCCCGTTCACGACCGGTCTGCTGATCGGCATCGGCGAAACGCGCCGGGAACGCGTGGACACTCTCGTCGCGATCCGCGATCTCCACGAGCGGTACGGGCACATCCAGGAGGTCATCGTCCAGAACTTCCGGGCCAAGCCGCGGATCCCGATGCGCGACGCGCCCGAGCCCTCGCTCGAGGACTTGCTGTGGACGCTCGCGGTGGCCCGGCTCGTGCTCGGCCCGGACGTGAACATCCAGGCGCCGCCGAACCTGTCGCCGCAGGTCTATCCGCGCCTCCTGGCGGCGGGTCTCAATGACTGGGGGGGCATCTCGCCGCTGACCCTCGATCACATCAACCCCGAGAAACCGTGGCCGTTGATCCCCGAGCTCCGGCGCGCGACCGAAAGCCTGGGCTTCGTCCTCCGCGAGCGTCTCGCGATCTACCCCGAGTTCGCGACGCGCGCCGAGTTCCTGGACGAGAGCCTGCGCGCGCGCGTCCTGGCCCTGATCGACGAGCGCGGTCTCGTCAAGGAGTCCCATGAACGCTGGCGCCGCTGGTAGTCTTTCCGGCTCGCTCGACTGGGTCTCGCGCGACCTCCGCCCGATCCTGGCCCGCGCCCTCGACGGCCACGAAGTGTCGGTCGAGGACGGCATCGCGCTCACGCGCGCCGAGGGCCGCGACCTCCACGCGCTGACGCTCGTCGCCGATGAGCTGCGGCGGCGGCAGGCCGGCGACGTCGTGACCTACGTCGTCAATCGCAACGTCAACTTCACGAACGTGTGCATCAAGCACTGCACGTTCTGCGCCTTCAGCCGCGACCATCGGGAAGAGGAGGGCTACTTCCTCCCCGTCGCCGAGGTCGTCCGCCGCGCCCGGGAAGCCTGGGAGCTCGGCGCCACCGAGGTGTGCATCCAGGCCGGCCTACCGCCGAAGCTCGACGGGCGCTACTACATCGACCTCGCCCGCGCGATCACGACCGCCCTGCCGGGCCTGCACATCCACGCCTTCTCGCCGGAGGAGGTCCTGTACGGCTCGGTGCGCTCGGGGCTCCCCATCAGAGAGTATCTGGCCGAGCTGAAGGCGGCGGGACTGGGGACGCTGCCCGGGACGTCGGCCGAGATCCTCGACCAGGCGATCCGCGACGTCATCGCACGCGGCCGGATCACGGTCGAGCAGTGGATCGACGTGATCACGACCGCGCACGCGCTCGGCATCCGCACGACCTCCACCATCATGTACGGCCACGTGGAGACGCCGGCGCACTGGATCCGCCACATGGCCCTGCTCCGCGCGATCCAGAAGGACACCGGCGGGTTCACCGAATTCGTGCCGCTCTCGCTGATCCACTCCGAAGCGCCGATGTGGTCGAAGGGGCTCGTCCCCGGGGTCCGGCCCGGCGCCACCGGCGCCGAGGTCGTGAAGATGCACGCGCTCGCGCGTCTGATCCTCGGTGCGACGTTCCGGAACATCCAGTCCTCCTGGGTCAAGGAAGGGCCGAAGCTGGCCCAGCTGCTGCTGTCGGCGGGCGCCAACGACCTGGGCGGCACGCTGATCAACGAGTCGATCTCGACGTCGGCCGGCGCGCAGTACGGCCAGCTCGTGGGGCCGGCCGAGCTGCATCGCCTCATTCGCGATGTCGGGCGGGTGCCGGCTCAGCGCGACACGCTGTACGGCCTCATTAGAACCTATAGAGATGGCGAAAGCCCTGAATCACCCCTGGACAAGGTCGACGACGCGGAGGCGCGCTTCGGCTCGTATCGCCGACTGATCGCTTCGGGAGAATTCCGCTTCACGCGCGGGTAGCCGCGCCGGGCGGCCTGTGGTAATAATGCAGTTCGCGTTCAACCACCATTCCCGATCGACAGGAGGTCACCTGTGGCGAAGACGATGACGAAGTCTGCAACGGTCGCGTACCTTGCGGAGAAGACCAGCCTCACCCGGAAGCAGATCGAGGGCATTCTCGACGAGACGCTCTCGCTCGCGTCCAAGGAAGCGAAGAAGAGCGGTGTGTTCCTCCTGCCGGGCTTCGGGAAGCTGGTGCTCGCGAACCGCAAGGCGCGGATCGGTCGAAACCCGCAGACCGGGGAACCCCTCAAGATCCCGGCCAAGCGCGTGTGCAAGTTCCGCCTCGCGAAGAGCCTGAAGGACGCGGTGCTTGGCAAGAAGTAGAACTGGAAATCGCGCGGGGGGCCCCCGGCCCGCCGCCACTCCGGTTCCCTCTCTTTCCTCCGCGACCGTTCCGCGGGTCTGGCAGGGTATCGGGTACCGTCCCCTGCCGGACGCCGCGATCGCCCGCCCGCTCTTCGATTTCGCCGCGGTCCCCTGGCCCGCCACCGCCGACATCGCCTTCGCGTGGGGCGCCACCGACGGCGGTCAGCGTCTGGTCGGCGCCGCCATCGCCGAGCGGAGCGGTCCCGCGGTCATGCTGCACGGACCGGTCGTCGGCCTCGAGGCCGAGCCCCTGGAGATCGCCGCGCAGCTCGTCGCCGCCGTCCTCGACCACGCCACCGCCGCGGGTGTCGTCACCCTCTTCGCGCGCCCGCAGAGTCTCGACCGCGTCTGGGTCCGCTTCGGCTTCATCCCCGTGCCCGAGGGCACCCTGCCGCCGGGCCTCGCGGGCCGACCGGGAGCCGGCCTGTACGCCTGGCGCGGCGGCACCGCGTTGTGGACCCTGCGCGAAGCCGCCCGCGACTGACATGCGCGTCGTCACGCTTGCCGGAGGCACCGGCGCCGCCAAGCTCCTGAGAGGCCTCGCGACGTGTATTCCGCAGCGCGACCTCACCGTCATCGGCAACACCGGCGACGACACGGGGATCTGGGGGCTCCACGTCTCGCCCGACCTCGACACCGTGACCTACGCGCTCGCCGGGACGCTCGACGTCGAGCGCGGCTGGGGGCTCGCCGACGAAACGTTCCACTGCCTTTCCGCCATGGCGGCGCACGGCGCCGACACGTGGTTCAACCTCGGGGACCGCGACCTGGCGACACATCTGACTCGCACCACGGCGCTCCGCGAGGGGCGCTCGCTCTCGCTCGTGACCGCGCGGCTCGCGGCCGATCTCGGCGTCGCCGCCTCCATCCTGCCGATGAGCGACGATCCGATCCGGACGATGATCCGGACCCCGGGCGGCCGGCTGACGTTCCAGGAATACTTCGTCCGCGAGAAGGCGCTCGTCGAGGTGGTCGGCGTCGACTACGAGGGCGCGGCGGCGGCCCGACCCGCGCCGGGTGTCCTCGACGCGATCCGGACCGCCGACCTGATCGTCGTGTGCCCGTCCAACCCCGTGACGTCCGTCGGCCCGATCCTCGCCGTACCGGGGATCGTCGACGCCCTGCGCTCCACCGGGGCGCCCGTGGTCGGCGTGAGCCCGATCGTCGGCGGCGCGGCGGTGAGCGGGCCGGCGGCCGCGCTCATGCGCGCTCGGGGACTCGCGATCTCGCCGCTCGGCGTCGCGGCGGCGTACGCGCCGTGGCTCCGGCGCCTGCTGATCGACGGCAGCGACCGGGCGTGCACGTCGGACCTGGCGCGGATCGGCGTCGAGGCGGACGTGGCCGACATCGTCATGACGAGCCGGGCGCACGAGGCCGCGCTCGCGCGCCGGGTGCTCGATGCGTCAGTGGATCGGAGGGCGACATGACGAGCGGAGCCGGATCCCGCCTCGTCGCCGCCGTGCCGATCAAAGATCTGCTGGATGCCAAGCAGCGGCTGATGAGCGTCCTCACGCCCGCCGAGCGCGGCGAGCTGGCGCGCGCGATGCTGCGCGACGTGCTGCGTGCGCTCGCGGCGGCCGACCTCCGCGTCTGGGTCGTCACCCGCGACCCGGCGGCCGCGGCGATCGCGCGCGCGCTGGGCGCCGAGCCGATCGCCGAGGCGGAGAACCGCGGTCACACCGCGGCGGTCGCCCTGGCGCAGGCCGAGGCGGCCCGTCGAGGCGTGCGCGTCTTCCTGACGGTGCCCGGCGACGTGCCGTGCGTCACCGCCGACGAGCTCCGGCAGTTGGCGCAGGCCGCGCGCGAGGGCGCGCCGGTCTTCGTCCCCTCCCGCTCAGGCCTCGGCACCAACGGCGTCGCGCTGGCGCCGCCCGAAGCGATGGCGCTGACATTCGGCGAGCCCTCGTTCATGCGCCACCTCGAGACCGCGCGCAAGCACGGTCTGGCGCCGCGCGTCCTGACTCTCCCGGGCCTTGGCCTCGACATCGACGCGCCCGAAGATCTGACGGCCCTGCTCTCCGAGCCCAGCGCCACCGAGACCGTCCACCTCGTCTCCGGCTGGCGCGCAAGCGCTGCGATGCAACCAACGCCGCCGAGCCGAGTCGCGAACCTACGGCCATGAAACCGGCGCTGCAGAACCCGGGCGTGTCGGAGCCGGTCTTGAATCCCACGGCCATGAAACGGGCAATGCGGAGCCGGGTCGCGCCTGTCTCAGGCCACCCTCGGTCCAAGCCGGCCTCGAGGCCCCCGCTACAATGACCCGCTACGAAGTAATCGGCGTCGAAGGCATCGGCGAGGTCCGCCGCGGCGACGACATCGCCCGGCTCGTCGTCGAGGCGGCGGCCCGCCAGTCGACGCCGGTGATCGCCGGCGATCTCCTCGTGATCGGGCAGAAGATCGTGTCGAAGGCCGAAGGCCGGCTCGTGAAGCTCTCGGAGGTCAAGCCTTCGCCGATCGCCCTCGCCATGGCCGCGGGGCTCGCCAAAGATCCCCAGCTCGTCGAGGTGATCCTGCGCGAATCGCGGCGGGTGGTGCGAATGGACAAGGGCGTCCTCATCACGGAGACGCACCACGGCTGGATCTGCGCGAACGCCGGCGTCGATCAGTCCAACGTCGAGGCCGACTCCGTGGCGCTCTTGCCCGAAGATTCGGACCGCTCGGCACGCGCCGTGCGGGACCGCGTGCGCGCGCTCATCGGGGTCGAGGTCTTCGTGATCATCACCGACACGTTCGGCCGGCCCTGGCGCGAGGGGCTCACGAACGTCGCGATCGGTCTGGCCGGCTTCGCTCCGCTCCTCAGCTATCTCGGTGAGCGCGATCCCGCCGGCCGCCCACTGCAGGCGACCATTCTGGCGCTCGCGGACGAGCTCGCCGGCGCGGCCGAGCCGGTCATGGGCAAACTCGACCGCATCCCGGCGGCGATCGTGCGCGGCCTCGCGCTCAAGCCGGGCGAGGAAGGCTCGAAGCCGCTCCTGCGCGAGCCCGCGCGCGACCTCTTTCGCTAGACGGTGGCGCTATGAACATCGCGATCCTCGGCGGCACCGGCAAGGAAGGCGCGGGACTGGCGACGCGGTGGGCGCTCGTCGGCCACTCGATCATCATCGGCTCACGCGATCCCGAGCGGGCGAAGACCAAGGCCGCGGAGCTGCGCGAGCACACCCACAAGCTGCCGATCATAGGCGAATCGAACGCCGAGGCCGCGCGCCTCGGGACGGTGATCGTCATCGCGCTGCCGGCGCAAGGGCTGGCGTCCACGCTCCCCGAGGTCCGCGACGGCTGTCGCGGCAAGGTCGTGATCTCGACGGTGGTGCCGCTCACGTTCGGCGGGCCGCGCCTCTTCACGCCGCCGCCGGCCGGCTCCTCCGCGGAGGAGGCGCAGGCGTTGCTGCCGGACGCGAAGGTGGTGGCCGCCTTCCACCACATCGCCGCCCACGAGCTGTCCGAGACGGATCACCCGATCGAGTGCGATCTGCTCCTCTGCGGCGCCGACGCCGCCGCCAAGGAGACCGTCGGCGAGCTGGCGCGCTCGATGGGCCTGCGCCCGATCGACGTCGGCGCCCTCGCCAACGCCGGGCCGCTCGAGGGCATCACCGCGGTCCTCGCCACGATCAACCGGCGATACAAGCTCAAGAATTCCGGCATCAAGATCACAGGCCTCTGAGGAGCCCGCCAATGCCCGAAGCACCCGTCACGGTCAGCCACACCCATCTCGAGACTTTCATCGTCGACACGCTGATGGCGATGAAGATGCCGCGGACCCCCGCGGCGATCACGGCAGGGCTGATGGTCCGCACCGACCTGCGCGGCGTGGACTCGCACGGCATCGGCATGCTCCCGCGCTACGTGGAGTGGTGGCGCGAAGGCTATCTCGTGCTCGACGCCGCGCCCCGGGTCGAACGCGACGACGGTGCCACGGCGCTGCTCGATGCCGGCAAGTGCCTGGGCCACTACCCGGCCACGCTCGCGATGGAGAAGGCGATCGAGAAAGCGAAGGCGTACGGGATCGGCATCGCCACCGTGCGGAACTCGAGCCACTTCGGCGCCGCCGGCAACTACTCGATGATGGCGCTCGAGCACGACCTGATCGGGCTCAGCACCACCAATATGCCCAATCCCCTGGCCGTGCCCACCTTCGGCCGCAAGGCCATGTTCAGCACCAACCCGATCTCGTTCGCGGCGCCGGCAGGCCGCCACGCGCCGTTCGTGCTGGACATGGCGACCTCCACGGTCGCGATGGGCAAGCTCGTGATCGCCACGCGCTGGGGCAAGCCCATTCCCCCGGGCTGGGCGCTCGACGATCAGGGCCAGCCGACGACCGATCCCACCGTCGCCATCAAGAACCGCGCGCTCTCGCCGCTCGGCGGCTCGCGCGAGCTCGGCGGGCACAAGGGCTACGGCCTCGCGGTGATGGTGGACATCCTCTCCGGCGTCCTCAGCGGCGCGGTCTACGGCAATCTCGCCGAGCGGACCGGCATGGCGCAGCGGAAAGTCCACAACGCCGGGCATTGCCTCGCGGCGATCGATCCGTCGCGCTTCCGCCCGCTCGAGGAGTTCAAGCGCGACATGGACGACATGTTCGACGCGCTCAAGTCGGCGCCGCGCGCCGAGGGGCAGGAGCGGATCTACGTGGCGGGCGAGCCCGAGGCCGAGAGCACGCAGCGGAGGCAGAAGGACGGCATCCCGCTGGCGCCGGTGCTCGTCAACCAGTGCGACGAGTTCGCCCGCCAGCTTGGAGTCGCCCCGCTCGTTCGCTGATCGAGCTGCGTCGGGCGTTATCGCTTCGCGGCTATTCGTTCCAGGTCATCGGCGTTCATGTCCACTTCCACACCTTTGGGCCTCGCGACGACGTACGCACGGCCGACCTTTCCATTTCGAAAGGTGTGGGCCGTTTCGGTGCGGACGACCACACCGATCTCAGCACCGTCCTTCACATTCACTAGCCCGTCACCGACGCTGAAGCGGAATCCTGGCGACGCTCCGCGCACCATGATGTCGACCTCGGCGGGCGTCTTGGCGGGGGTCTTGGCGAGAAAGCGTTCGATCTCCTCGCGCGTCTCCTGACGCGCCGCCGCGGGGTCCGCCGCCACCGCCGCCGCGGGCATAACGGCGAGCACGGCCACGATCGTTCCCGCGATCCACATCCACTTCATCGTCTCTTCCAGCCACGCCATCACTACGCCCTCCTTCGCGCTTGCAAGAGCACCGGGCCGGCACGACCCCAAACGGCGCCCCGACTAGCGGCATGACGTCACCCCCTCCAGGTGAGCGGGCAACTGCCATGCCACGCGGGGGCTCTATGGAAATTGGCTACTTGCGAACTCGGACAACCGCAGCTAACCCATACCGGTTGCCGTTTCAGTCCCTGGACGTGCCACAAGGGACTCGAAGTGGCGGAGGTTCGGTCGCGGATCAGGCCCGGGAGAGGGCCAGTCCCAGGTAGACGATCACGGCCGAGAGGAGCAGCACGACGCGGTCCATCAAGGCGATGGCCGAGAGCGCCGGGCGCGAATCGTTCCCGGCGGCCAGGGCGCGCGCCAGGCGCGGCACCTGCGCGAAGTCGCGCTGGCCGGCGACCGCCACGGCGGCGAGCACGAGCATGAACTTGAGCGCCAGGGTCAGCGCGGCGCCGCTCTCCAGCACCTGCTCGAGCGGGCCGAGTCGGGTCACGTTGTAGAACCCGGTCAGCGTCACGAGCGCGATCGCTGCCCACGTCACCGGTCGCGCGCGCTGCAGCACCTCGGCAAACGTCCCGGCGCCGCCTCGCCGCGCCGCGGGCAGGAGCACGTGAGCCTGGTACATGAGCCCGCCCATCCACGTCACGACGCCCAGCAGATGCAGCCACACGACGAAGAGCTGGAGCGTCACGGCACGCCGCCGGTCAGACACGTCACGACGCGGTCGACGTCGGCGAGATCCCCGAAGAGCAGGTCGGGCCGGCACGTCGCCAGCTCGTCGGCCGGATGCTGGCCGGTCGCGACGGCGACCGCCACCGCGCCGCAGCCGCGCGCACACTCGACGTCGAGCGGCGTGTCGCCGATGATCGTGATGCGGTCGAACGGGAAGTCGTGGCCGAGGGCGCGGGCCCGCTCGCGCGCGATCCCCGGCAGCCGGCGCCGGTCGGCATCGTCTCCGCCGTAGGCGGCGACGCGGAAGAGCGGCCAGAGGCCCGTCGGCCCAAGCTTGATCCGGGCGCCGGCCTCGATGTTCCCGGTGAGAAGCCCGACGAGCGCGTCCGGCCGCGCGCCGAGGCGCCGCACGACCTCCGCGACTCCGGGCATGAGCTGAACCCGCGCGCCGTCGCCGACGAGACGTGTGAGCTCGCGCACGTAGGCCCGGAAGCAATCGTCGACCCGCGCCCGGATCCGGTCGGCGTCCACGCCGGCGTCGGTCATGAGCTCGTGGACGATAGAGAGATCGGTCCGGCCGCGGAAGTCGAACCGTTCGATCGCGCCAGCCGTTCCGTAGGTCTCTTCGAGCGCCCGGGCGAACGCGGTGCGTCCGGCGCCGCGCACGCTCACGAGCGTGCCATCGATGTCGAAGAGGAAGAGGCGCACTCTACTGCGGGGCTAAGCGGCGGAGCCGGGTGACCACCGCCGGGACCGCGTCGAGCACGACGTCGATCTCGCTCGCGGTCGTCCACCGGCCGAGCGTGAAGCAGAGCGAGCCCTCGGCGGCGTCCCGGTCGCAGCCGATCGCCCGCAGCACGTGCGACGGCTCGCCGGTCATCGCCGTGCAGGTGGCGCCCGACGAGGCGGCGATGCCGCGCAGGTCGAGCTCCATCAGGACGCTCTCCGCCTTCACGCCGGGCACGACGATCGACGCGTGATGCGGCAGCCGCGCCGGCCCGCGGGCGCCCGTCAGTCGCGCCTCGGGGATCCGTACCAGCAGCCCCGACAGCAGGCGATCGCGCAATTCGCCGAGGCGCGCCACCTCACCGGCGACCTCGACCCGCGCGAGATCGGCCGCGACGCCCATACCGGCGATCGCCGGGAGATTCTCGGTGCCCGCCCGATAGCCCTGCTCCTGCCCGCCGCCGACGGTGAGCGGCGCGAGCTTCATGGCGGCTCGCACCCAGAGCGCGCCGGCGCCCGGGGGCCCGTAGAGGTCGTTTGACGAGAGCGTGAGCAGGTCGATGCGGCAGTCGTCGACGAGGAGTGGCACGCGCCCGGCGGCGCCGACGGCATCGACGTGAAACGGCACACCGCGCGCGCGGGCGACCCGGCCGATCTCCCTGACCGGCTGGACGGTGCCGATCTCGCCGTTGGCGGCCATGATCGAGACGAGCGCCGTGTCGTCGCGGATCGCGCGCGCCACCGCTTCCGGGTCCACTCGGCCCTCGGAGTCGACGCCCACGTAGGTCACGCTCCAGCCCCGCTTCTCGAGGTCGCGGCAGGAGTCGATCAGCGAGATGTGCTCGATCGCGGACGTGACGAGGTGCCGGCCGGCCGCTCGCGGGGCCATCCCCTTGATGGCGAGGTTGTTCGCCTCGGTGGCGCTGGCGGTGAAGATCACACCGCCGGGAGTCGCCGCGAACAGCCGCGCCACCTTCGCCCGGGCCCCGTCGAGCGACGCACGGGCCTCGAGCCCCAGGGAGTGCTGGGCGTTGGGATTGCCGACGCCGCCTTCCAGAAACGGCCGCATCACCGCCACCACGCGGGGGTCGACCGGCGAGAAGCCCGCATAGTCGAGGTAGACGCGGGCGCCCGCCGCCGGGAGCCCGCCGGCTCTAGCGAGCCTTTCGGACGAAGAAGCGGAAGACCGCGCCATCCCTCTCCATTTCCAGGAGCTCGTTTCCGGTTCGGGCCGACCAGCTCTTCATGTCCGCCTCGGAGCCTGGGTCGTCCGACGCGACTTCGAGGACTTGCCCAGCGGCCATGTGCCGGAGCGCCTCACGGGTTTTGACAATCGGCATGGGGCAAAAGAGCCCCAGACAATCGATTATTTTGTCTGCGACGACGGGCATATCGGCTATTTCCTTGAAAATTCTGACACTGACCGGGTATGGCGGCAATAGAATAATCTTGTCATGTCACGCGAGTCGTCGGGAGATATCGGGTCCGCGGGTGGGCTCCTGAAGCGTAAAGTCCTGTTGGCGCTGACTCTTTCCTCGCTGATCCCGCTCCTCGTGCTCGCCTACGTCGTGTACCGCTACGTGAAGCCCGAGCTGTATCCGGCGGAGGTCGCGAAGTTCTACGGCCTCCAGGCTCTCGTCTTGTTCACGATCCTCGCCATGATCGGCGGTGCGTGCATCATCTGGGACCTCGGGCGGGCCTTCGCGCGGATCGCAGAGCTCCTCTCGAAGGAGCCGAAGCTCGCCGAGCTCGGGGGCCGGAGCGACGAGGTCGGCACCTTGATGCGATCCTTCTCCAACATGCTCGGCACCGTCGAGCAGCAGGCGATCGACATCAACACCTTCGCCATGCGGCTCGACGCCGCGTACCGAGAGCTCGAATCCACCAACGCCAAGCTCAAGGAAACCTCGTTCAAGGACGAGGTGACCGGACTCTACAATCGACGCTTCTTCTCGCTCCGCCTCGAGGAGGAGATCTCACGCTTCAGGCGGTTCAATCACCCGGTATCCGTCGTAGTGCTCGACCTGGACGGCTTCAAGAGCGTCAACGACGAGTTCGGCCACGCGGTGGGCGACGAGACGCTGCGCGACGTCGGTCAGATCCTCATGAAGCACTCGCGCGGCATCAACGTCGTCTCGCGCTACGGCGGCGACGAGTTCGCCGTCCTGCTGGTCGAGACCTCGAGGAGCGGCGCTCGGCTCTACGCGGACCGGATACGGCAGGTCGTCGCGACTTTCCCGTACTCGCATGGCAAGCGCGTGACCGCGAGCTTCGGCGTCGCCAGCCTCCCGGACGACGAGGCCTCGACGTCGGAGGAGCTGTTCCGCGCCGCCGACGGGGCGCTCTACGCCGCGAAGCGGGCGGGTAAGAACCAGGTCGTGGCGGCAGGACCGGGTCAGAAGGTAGATTGACATGGGGCAGCGAGAAGTCCTGATCGTCGACGACGACCGTCAGGTGCGCGACGTCCTCCACCAGATCTTCCTCGGCGCCGGCTACAAGTGCCTGCTCGCGAACGATGGGCAGGAAGGGGTCGAGGTGTTCCGCGCCTCGATCCGCGACTCGCGCTCTCCGCTGACCGTCACCGACCTCAAGATGCCGGTCATGGGCGGCATCGATCTCCTCCAGCAGGTCCGCGAGACCGACCCGGACGCGGCCGTCATCGTCCTCACCGGCGCGGCCGACGTGAAGACCGCGATCGCGAGCCTCAAGCTCGGGGCGTACGACTTCATCATGAAGCCGGTGAACGTGGACGAGCTGCTGATCGCCGCCGACCGGGCCCTCGAGCGGCGCCAGCTCCTGATCGAGCACCGACACTATCAGGAGCTCCTCGAGCGCCGGGTCGACGAGGCCACGCGGGGCCTGGCACAGCTCAACCGGGAGCTCCAGGACGCGTACCGGACCACGCTGGAAGCGCTGGGGTCGGCCCTCGACACCCGCGACGTGGGCACCGAATCGCACTCGCGCCGCGTCCACGGCTACGCGATGGCGACGGCGCGCGTGTACGGTGTGCCCGAGCCGGACCTGCCCGCCCTGGCCCACGGCGTCCTGCTCCACGACATCGGCAAGATCGGCATCCCCGACGCGATCTTGCTCAAGCCCGGCCCGCTCACTCCGGAGGAGTGGAAGATCATGCGGCGCCATCCGGAGATCGGCAAGCAGCTGATCGAGAAGATTCCCTTCCTGCACGCCGCGGTGCCGATCGTCTATTCCCACCACGAGAAGTGGGACGGCAGCGGTTACCCGCGGGGCCTCCGGGGCGAAGGGATCCCGCTGGGCGCGCGGATCTTCATGGTGGTGGACGCCTTCGACGCGATCACCTTCGACCGCCCCTACTCGAAGGCCCAGCCCTTCGACGTGGCCAAGGCCGAGATCAAGCGCTGCTCCGGCAAGCACTTCGACCCCGGCGTCGTCGCGGCGTTCTTCAACGTGCCCGAGGCGCTGCTCGAGGAGATCCGCCGCAAGAGCGTCGAGCCGTAACCGACTCCGGCCCGGCCTGCCACTCGAGCCTCAGGCCCGGTCTCCCATCCCGAGCTCCTCGCAGAGGCGCCGGACGCGCGCGAAGGCCGCGATCAACTGGTCCTCGGTGAGGCCGACGTCCAGGCCGCGCTTCACGAGCGCGCGGAGCTCCTCGGCGCCCACGATCGCCTCGTCGCGGCCGCCGGCCTCGGCGAGGCGACGGATGGACAGCGCACGCACCGCCGCGATGCCCTCGAGCGCGCGCACGACGGCCGCGCGCGTCTCGGCCTGACGATCGGGGCCGATCGAGTCGAAGCGGAGCGCGTGGACCAGCGGGTCCAGCGCCTCTTCGTAGTCACCGGCCTCGAGTCGGCGGCTCCCGAGCTCGGCGTATCCCCACCAGAGGCGCTGGGCGACCTCGTCGCGGCGCGTCGGCGGCAGTGCCTCGGGGGAAATCGACTCCAGCAGCTCCTCGGCGCGCTGGAGCGCCCCGAGCGCTTCAGGCTCGCGCGCCTCCTGCATGTAGAGGATCGCCTGGGCGGTGAGCTGACCGATCTCGCCGCTGAACGTGCCGGAGAGCAGCCCGCGAAACCCCGCGGCGCGCGGCGCGGGCAGCGTGGGATCGTCCAGCGCCTCGTGCAGGATCAGCCGCGCCCCCGAGAACTCCTGCCGCTGGACGAGCGACGAGGCGGCCTGCTCGTAGGCCTGCCACAGCGCCGCGTGGCCCGCCTCGCGCGCGTCGGTGAGCGCCGGATCGGACGGCACCGCCGCGAGCCCCCGCTCGGTCCACGCGATCGCCGTGCGGATCGCCGCCACCCGGTCGCCGGCATCGTGGCTGCCGGCACGCGCCAGCCGCGCCTGCGCGGCGTCGAGCGCGAGGGTCGCGAGATGGCGCCGATACGTCGCCCGCTCGGCCTCGGACGCACGGTCGATCGACGACTCGAGCGCCGCCTGCGCGCCGTCGTCGTCGCCGAGCGCCTGCTTCGCCAGCCCGACGACCGACCAGAGCGCCGCGACTTCGTGTGAGGAGCTCGTGGTCGACTCTCCCCGGAGCTTCGCCAACATTTCTTCCCCGACCGATACGACCTCGTCGAACCGCTTCTCCTGATAGAGGGCGAAGCATGTCTCCACGAGTGGCGAATCCCGCCTCGGCTTGACCTCGATCTCCGGCGGATCGCTCCGAGCCCGGAGCGGCTGCCCCAGCGTGGTCCCGGCACCGCCGAGTGGCGCCGGATCGGTCGGCGCCGGCGGCATGACGCGATCCTCCGTCAGCTTCGTCGGTCGCAGCACCGCGTGAGGTCGCGCGTGGGGCGAGACCTTGCTACGGCGCCGACGCCGGGGCGGCGCCGGAGGGCCGGCTGGTTCCGGCGGCGGGACGTGTTCGGCTGGCGGCGGTGCGGCATATTCGGCGGGGGGCGGCGCGACAGGTCCGGGCGGGGGCGGGGTGGCAGGTTCGGGCGGGGGCGGCGCGACATCTTCGGGTGGAGGCGGCGCGACAGGTTCGGG
>DASPZZ010000239.1:0-4001 GCA_035635995.1 Binatia bacterium
CGCCGAGCATGCGTCGCGGGTCACCGCGGCAATCCGGGCCTGAGTGATCTCGGGCAATCGCGACGGCGTGACGTAGATCGTCTCCTCGAAGAACGGGCCGTCGAGCGGATCCGGCTTGTCGAAGAGCGCCAGCACGTGGAGCGTGCCCCCGACCAGCAACCCCTCGAGCGCGACCTCGGGCCCCGGGATGAACTCCTCGACGAGCAGCGCCCGGCGCGCTTCCTCCGGCAACGGCGCTTCCACAGTTTTGAGGATCGCCGCGATCCGGCGAAAGGCCGCCACGAATTCTCGCGGGTCGTTCGCGCGGATCACGCCACGGCTGGCCGAGAGCGCGAGCGGCTTGAGGACGCACGGGTATTCGATTTCCGCGGCGCGGGCCGCGGGATCGTCGGACAGGGGCACGAGCCGGAAGCGCGGGACCGGGACGCCGGCCGCCGCAAGGCAGCGGCGCATCGCATGCTTGTCGCGCGCGATCGCGACGGCGGGCAGGGAGTTCGCCTTGAGGCCCAGGCGCTGGCTGATGGCGGCGGCGACGACGGTGGTGAGGTCGTCGACCGGCACGACGGCGCCGATCGGTCGACGCGCCGCGAAGCGTGCGATCTTCTCCGCGCTCGCCTGGGGATCCGTGAAGTCGAGCGTGATGAGCGAATCGGGGGCCAGGTGCTCGAGCGTGCTCGGCCGCTCGGAGGCGCACACGAGCTCGACGCCAAGCCGGGTGGCGGCCTCGACGAACGCCTCGGTGCGATACGTCGTCGTGGGCAGCAGGAGCAGTAGCCGGCTCGCCGAAGTCGGCACTGGCGTCAGCCGCCCACGCCGAGGCGTGGAGCTACTACGCTTTGCCGGGCGTGTAGTAGGGGTTGCTCCCGGCAGCGTGGTCGGTCGCGTCGAGGACTTCGGTGATTTCGGGGATCTCTTCCTTGATCAGTCGCTCGATCCCTTGCTTCAGCGTGACGTCCGCGGCACCGCAGCCCTGGCAGCCACCACCCATCTGGAGATAGACCCGGTTATCCTGTACGTCAACCAGCTCGACGAAGCCGCCGTGGCCGGCAACCGCAGGGTTGATCATCGACTCGATCAGCTCCTGGACGCGCGTCTTCAGATCTTCAGCCATGCCGCACCTCTCAAACCGTTACTTTACCCGAGTTTGTGCTCAGGGCCAACTGGCCCTCAGTGGGCTCCGCTCAGCAGAACCAGGGCTCGGTCAGCCGCGGCGGCCGCTTGCGACGGGCCGGCGGCGCCGACCGCGGCCGCGGCGCCACGCCGGCGCTACCGTCGGCAAGCTCGCGCACGCGCTGGAACGTCAGCGCGGCGTCCTCGCGGCGGTCGGCGGCGGCAGCGACCAGGGACGACACCGTCGCGTGAAGCGCTTCCATGCGCGAATCCGGGTGGGTCCAGCGGTGATAGAACTGGTCTTCGACCAGCTCGCCCAGGAACGGACGCAGCGTGGAGCTCTCGAGCAGGAGCGAGCCGGGCGGCACCAGGAGGCGGATCGAGAACTGAACGGGATCAACCGCGTCGACGAGCTCGTTGGCCTCGACGAAGTCCAGCAGCTCCCGGTAGTCCTCGAGCGTCGTCCACGGCGTGAAGGCCACCCACGTGGGACGCAGCGCGATGCCGGCCTCCGCCGTGATCCGCACGGCCGTCTCGATGTCGGCGCGCGTGTGCCCCTTGTCGAGGTGCGCCAGGACCGTGTCGCTCAGCGACTCGGCGGCGGACACGATGAATGCGCAGCCCAGCCGCGCGAGCTCCGACAGCCGATCGCGGTGGCGCAAGAGGTGCTCGATCTTCGCCGTGAAATCGAACGTGAGGGCCGGAAACGCCTCGTGGAGCGCCCGCGCGACGGCCAGGGCGTGACCGGGGCCGTTGAGGAAGTCGGGATCGCCGAACGTGATGTGCGTGGCGCCGGCTTCCACCTGCTGGCGGATGTCCGCGAGGAGCACCTCGGCCGGCACGACGAAGAAGCGTCCGCCGTACACGGGCGGGATCGGACAGTGTCGGCAGAGGTGCTTGCAGCCGCGGCTCGCCTCGACGTAGCCGACGAGCTCGAGCCCGTCGTTCCGCTCGAGGTGCGCGTACTTCTTCAGCGAAGGCAGGTTCGCGCGGCTCGGCGCGGGAAACGCGAGCTTCGCGAGCACGGGCCGGGGCGGGGCGGGCGCCGGCGGTCGGCTCCCATCCTCCAGCTGTCGGACGAGATCGACCAGCGCAGCTTCGATCTCGCCGCTCATGACCGAATCGGCGAGGCCCGCCAGCAGATGGCTCGCATTGAGCGACGCGTAGAGTCCGTAGAAGAGGATGTGACAGGCGGGGTTCACGTCGCGCACGCGGCGCGCGACCATCACGCCGAGACGGAGGGCCGTGTGCATCGGCACGGAGATGGCGACCAGCCTCGCCCGCCGGACGCGCTCGAGATCGAGGGGCTCGACCGACACGTCCATCACCGCCGGCGCATAGCCCTCGCGCTCGAGAAACGCCGCCGGCCACGCGACGGCCAGCGGCTGATGGCCGAGCTCGTAGCACGCGACGAGCAGGATCGCGCCGGACTCCCTCATGCCCAAGAGTCTACTCCGCCCGGCGTCGCGGGATCGGGCTCAGTCGGCCGAGGCGCGCGCGCAAGTGATGATGGTATCTTGATGGGCGCTGCTCAATCCCAAGGAGGACTCACACGATGGCCGTCAAGATCACGACCCGGCCGAACGGCCCCTACCTGATCGAGGGCGAGTGCGAGCTTTTCGATCCGACCGGAGCCCCGATCAACACGGCGGGCCAGACGAGGATCGCGCTCTGCCGGTGTGGCGCATCCAGCAACAAGCCGATGTGCGACGGTACTCACAACAAGGTCGGCTTTCAGGCTTCGGAGGCCGCGAAGAAGTAACTTATTCCGGGCGGGCTTCGGGCTCGACGTCGGTCAGCAGGACCCAGTCGTCCGGCGGGTCTGGAGCGGGTCGCGTCTTGGGGGCCGAGGTGACGGTGCGGCCGCGGCTCGGTGAGAACCACTCCCACATGCCTGTGGGGGCGCCGGCGTCCTGAGCCTCGCCGACCTCGGGCCCGGTCACGCCCGACTCCGCACGCTCGGTCTTGCGCTGTCGCTTCGCTTCCTGCTTCGCCTTCTGGATGTCGGCCCGGCGTCGCCGCTCGAAGCCGTAGTGCCCCCCGCGACTCACCGAACGCTCCGGGTCGATCTCATTGGCGAAATTCTAGCACGTGTCGCGCGGACGGTCGCGGCGCCCGGCGCGGCGTGTCGAGGAGCTCCGTACCGGCGCCCGCGACTCATCGAGGCGCGGTCCAGTCTCTCCACAGCGTGAGCAGGAGAGCGATCGCGACCGGTCCGATGAAGAGTCCGAGCGGCCCGAACGCCACCAGCCCGCCGAGGACGCCGAAGAAGCCGAGAAGGAAAGGAATCCGCGCCGCACCCCGCAGGAACCACGACTTGATCAGGTTGTCGGCCATGCTGACCACGAAAATCCCCCAGCCCAGGAACAGGAGACCACCGACGATCCGCCCTTGCACCAGGAGCCAGACGGTCGCCGGCACGTAGATCAGCGGCGGCCCGATCGGCGTGAGGGCCAGGAGACCGGTGACCGCTCCGAGCAGCACCGGTGAGCCAAGCCCGATCGTCCACGCACCCAGCGCGAGGAGCAACGCCTGGGTGAGCGCGGTGGAGAGGGTTCCGTACACCACCGCGCGGACGGTCTCACCGAGCGTGTGGACCAAGGTGTCTACGCCTCCGCCCGCGAGGCGCCGCGCCGCGCCGTGGATGTGCGGCACCAGCTCGCCCCCGTGTCGGTACAGAAAGAAGAGCGTCAGAAGGGTCAGGATCGCGTCGAGGACCACCCGTCCCAGGTCGCCGGCCGTGGTCGCGACGAGCCCGACGAGGAGGCCGGTGCGGGCAAGGACCCACTGCTGCGCCTGCGCCGGATTCGCGACGAGCCCCGCGATCAAGTCAGCGGCCCGTGGGCCGACCCACGGGATGTCGCGAAGGCTCGTCGTCAACGCCCCGGGGC
>DASPZZ010000240.1:0-1573 GCA_035635995.1 Binatia bacterium
TTCCATCCCGACCCGTACTATCGCCAGGGCGGGGACATGGTGCGGCTGGGCGGACTGACCTATACGATCGACCCGTCGAAGCGGGTCGGCCGGCGTATTCGAGACATCCGCGTGGCCGGACGCGTCCTGGAGGAGAGCCGCCAGTACAAGGCCACAGGCTGGGCGAGCCTCGCCGAGGTCGATGGGCCCCCTGCGTGGGACGTCGTGGCCGGCCACCTTCGACAGCTCGGGCGCGTGAAGCTCTCCCCCCGTGCGCGCGTCCGGGTGGTGGGGCGCAAGGGAGAATGACGATGCGAATCGCTCAGTGGTGCCTCGCGGTCCTGGCCGCGGGCGTGCTCGCCTGGCCGGCCACTGCGGCGGACGATTCGCTCGACGATCTGCTCTCGGCGTTCCAGGTCACGCCGCTCGCCGACCAGGCCCCGGCGCCGTTCCTGCTCGAATCGCTCGACGGCAGGCCCGTCGCGCTCGCCGACGTGCACGGCCGGGCGGTCATGGTCTATTTCTGGGAGAGCACCTGACCGTACTGCGCGAGGGAGTTGCCCTCGACGATCGAGCAAATCCACCGCGAGCTGCGAAGCGAGGGCCTCGTGGTGCTGGCGGTCAACCTCGGCGAGAAGCGCGACCTGGTCGCGGCGTGGGTGAAGAGCCGGGGCGTGACGTCGACGGTGCTGCTCGACGCGAACAAGGAGGCCGAGAAGAGCTACCAGATCGCCTACACGCCGACCGTCTTTCTCGTCGATCGCCAGGGCAAGCTGGTCGGCAAGGCGATCGGCGAGCGCCAGTGGACGGGTGAGCAGGGCAAGGCGCTGCTCCGGCGCCTGCTGGCGCGCCGGAGCTAGCGCCGTCGGCGCGGAGGCCCCGCGGCCTCGCTGAGCGCCGACCGCAGCGCCTGAAGCAGCGCGCGCGCCGCCGCCGAGAGCGGTCGGGGGCGCGGGTGAATCACGTCGAGGCTGCGGACGATGGGCTCGGCGTCCATGATCTCGATCGCCACCAGGCTGCGCCTGCGTAGCTCGCGACCAACCGCCAGGTGGGGGAGGAAGGCGAGCCCCATCCCGCGCTCCACCATCCGCTTCGCCGTCTCGATCGTCTCGACCTCGAGTGCCACGTTGGGAACGAGCCCGGCCCGGCGGAACAAACCCTGGGTCAAGGTCCAATCGCTCGAGCCCCGGTCGAAGAAGATCAGTGGCCGATCGGCGATCTCCTCGAGCCGCGCCCGCCGAGTTTTCGCGGGCCACGACGCCGCACGGCCGACCAGGACGAGGGGATCGTCGCGGAGGCTCATCGTCTCGACCTCGGGATGGTGCAGCGACCGGGCCAGGCCGATCTCGGCGTCGCCGCGCAGCACCATCTCGAGCACCTCTTTGGAGTGGCCGGACCGGACCGTGATCATCACGTCCTTGTGCGAGGCCTGAAAGCGCTGAAGGACGTCGGGCAGGAGGTAGGTGCAGATCGACAGCACGGCGGCGATCTGGATCGCGCCGCCGCTCGCGGGGCGGATGTCGTGCACCGCCTGGCGGGCGAGCGCGACCGCCTGCAGCAATTGCTCGGCGTGCGGCCGTAGCGCGCGGCCGGC
>DASPZZ010000241.1:0-2288 GCA_035635995.1 Binatia bacterium
CCCACATGGCCGGCATGCTCGGCTCGTACATCGCGACGGTCTCAGCGTTCTCCGTCGTCAACTTCACCTTCCTGCCCCCCGCCGTACGCTGGCTCTGGCCCACCGCCCTCGGCGTCCCACTGATCACGCTCTGGATCACCTCCTACAAACGACGCTTCCGCCGAGCTGCACCTCCGCGCATCGAGGCCGCGCCAGTGATCTGATCAGAAGAATCCCCGCTGCCGATGCGACAATGCCGAACCGGCAGTTCGGGCCGGTGGGGGGTGGGGCAGGGGGCGACAGGACCCGTCCCAGAAACCCGGCGACGAGCGTCGCGCCCCTGGATGGAGCCCAGCCGCCGCGGAGCAGCGGGCGCGTGCCGCGTGGTCCGGTCGCCCCCTGCCCCACCCCCCACCGGCCCGAACTGCCGAGCCGCGGAGAGGAGCGATGGCCGAAGTAGCGTTCGGACTATTCGACTGGATCGATCGACGGCAGGCGCCGCTCGGGCAGCTCTACGAGGAGCGGCTGCAGCTCCTCGAGGCGGCGGAGGCGGCGGGCTTCCTTTGCTACCACCTCGCCGAGCATCACTCCACGCCGCTCGGCATGGCCCCATCGCCGTCGGTGTTCCTGGCCTCGGTGGCCCAGCGCACGCGACGCATTCGCCTGGGACCGCTCGTGTACTTGCTGCCCCTGTACTCGCCACTCCGTCTGATCGGCGAGATCTGCATGCTCGATCACCTGAGCGGTGGCCGGCTCGACCTCGGCGTGGGCCGCGGTGTCTCGCCCTACGAGGTCGGCTACCACGGCCTCGACGCGACGCGGACACGTCCCATGTTTCAGGAGGCGCTCGAGGTGCTCGTTGCGGGCATGACGAGCGAGCGGCTGACGTACCGCGGCGAGCACTACCGTTACGACGACGTGCCGATGGAGCTGGCGCCGCTCCAGCGCCCATATCCGCCTCTCTGGTACGCGACGAGCAACCTCGACAGCGTGGCGTGGGCGGCGGCGCGTGGGATGCACCTGGTCGGGCTCGGCCCGGCGGAGGCGTACCGGCCATTCGTCGAGAAGTACCGGGCGGTCTGGCCGAAGCACCGTGACGATTCCCGGCGGCTCAACCCTCACGTCGAGGCGCCGCGCATCGGGATCAACCGGCAGATCGTCGTCGCGGACACGGACGAGGAAGCCGAGGCGATCGCGCGCGCGGTCCATCCCCGCTGGGCGGCGAGCTTCGTCAAGCTCTGGGCCGACCACGGCGACACCACCTACTCCCAGCGCGTCAACCTCGACGCGGCGCTGCGCCACGAGACGATCCTGGCCGGATCGCCGGCGCGCGTGCGCGGCCAGGTCGCCCGCCTGATCGAGTCGACCGGCGTCAACTACGTCATCTGCTGCTTCGCCTGGGGCGACCTCACTCTGGTACAGTCGCTCCGGTCCTTGCGTCTCTTCGCCGAGCAGGTGATGCCGGCGTTCCAGCCGTGAGCGTCGAGTCGCGACCGACCGTGCGCGTCGGTCGTGATCGAGAGGAGAGATCCATGAACCGGCTCCGTCGTTACCGGATCGCGCTCGCCGGCCTCTTGGCCTTCGGGCTCTTCGGCCCGGTCGCGAGCGCCCCCGCGCAGGGCCCCGCGTCCACCGGTCCCATCACGATCGGCGTGCTGGCGCCCTCGACCGGCCCTTTCGCGACCTACGCGCGCGACATCATCGACGGCGCGCGCCTGTATTCCGACGAGGTCGGCGGACAGCTCGGCCGGCGGAAGCTCGAGCTGGTCGTCGAGGACTACCAGACCAGGCCCGACGTGGCGCTGACGAAGATCCGCAAGCTGGTGGAGCGGGACCGGGCTCAGGCGATCGTCGGCCTCGTGCTCTCCGCCGCCGCCCTCGCGGTGAAGGACTACGTGAACACCCAGAAGGTCCCGCTCCTCATCTCCGGCTTCGCCGTCGCCGAGAGCCTCACCCTTCAGCCGAACCCGTACGTCTTCCGCCTCACCTACAGCGCGGCCATGACCGGCGCGCCCATCGGCCAGTGGACCTACCGGCAGCTGAAGGCGCGGAGAGCGGCGATCATCGCCTCGGATAGCGTGGGCCCGCTCGAGCTCATGATGGCCTGGGCCCGCGCCTTCGAGGAGGCGGGCGGCAAGGTCGTCCAGGAGATCTATCCGCCGCTGGGTACCGCGGACATGGCGCCCTGGGTCGCGAAGCTCCGCCACGACGTGGACGTCGTCGGCGTGCAAACGGTCGGCGCCGACGGCGTGCGCTTCGTGAAGCAGTTCCAGGAGTACGGGCTCAAGGGGAAGATCCCGGTGGTCGAC
>DASPZZ010000242.1:0-9887 GCA_035635995.1 Binatia bacterium
GTGCGCGTGACCGATCTCGGCGTGTGGAACGTCGTCCGCGCGGGGGATCGCGTAGTCCATGAGCGTACCGCTCAGCAGATGGCCGTCGCGATCCAGCGCGGCGTCCTCCATCATCACCTGGCCCCAGCCCTGGGCGAGCGACCCCTCGAGCTGACCGTCGGCGAGCAGCGGGTTCACGATCGTCCCGGCGTCGTCCAGCCACACGATGCGCTCCGGCGTCACCGTTCCGGTGTCGCGATCGATGCGCACCGACACGACGAAGGCGCCCGCGCTCCAGACCTCTCCCTCGGGGCTGAAGAAGCGGGTAGCCTCGAGCCCGGGCTCGGCGCCGGCCGGCAGCCCCTGGCCGCGGTAAGCGAACTCGGCCACGCGGGCCCAGGTGACCTGCCGCCCGGGCGCGCCGACGACGCCGAAGCCCCCGTCGACCGCCACCACGTCGTCCGCGGCCGCCTCGAGGAGGCCCGCCGCGAGCCCCCGCGCTTTTTCGCGCACGTCGCGCGCCGCGAGCACGAGCGCGGACCCGCCGAGCGCGACGCTCCGGCTGCCGAACGTGCCGATGCCCTGCGGCGCGCCGAGCGTGTCGCCGTGGCGAACGGTCACCGCCTCGGGCGTGACCCCGAGCTCGTCGGCGATGATCTGGGCGAACGTCGTCTCGTGCCCCTGCCCATGGGCACTCGACCCCGTGACGGCGAGCACGGCGCCGGTCTGCTCCACGCGAACCTGCCCGCTCTCCCAGCCGAGTCCGGAGGGCTCGACGTACGTCGCGACGCCGACGCCGACCACCTCACCCCGGGCGCGTCGCGCCGTCTGGGCGCGCCGCAGGCCCGCGTAGTCGGCGGCGGCGAGCGTGCGATCGAGCAGGTCGGCGTAGTCGCCCGAGTCGTACACCTGCCCCGTCGCCGTCTTGAAGGGAAAGCGCTCCTTCGGAATGAGATTGCGTCGCCGGAGCTCGACCGGGTCCAGGCGGAGCGCCCGCGCGGCCTCGTCCACGAGGCGCTCGATCAGGAACGCGGCTTCCGGACGGCCCGCACCCCGGTAGGCGCCCACCGGCGGGGTCGTGGTGAACACGCCGACCGACTCGATGTCCACGTGCTCCACCAGGTAGGATCCCGGCAGGCACCGGCCGTGATTCTGCGGCGTCCCGCCCACGGTGACCGCGAGGCTCGAGCCCAGGGGCTGGCGGATCCTGGCGCGCAGCCCGGTTATGCGGCCCTGGGCGTCGAGCGCGAGCTCACCGGTGGACTTACCACCGCGGCCGTGATTGGTCGTGAGCAGGTCTTCCGCGCGGGTCGAAACCCACTTGACCGGCCGACCGAGCCGGCGCGCGACCCAGGCGACGAGGACTTCTTCCCGGTAGGGGCCGCCCTTCACGCCGAAGCCACCGCCGACGTCGGGGGCGATCACGCGGACGCGCGCCTCGTCGAGTCCGAGCATGCGCGCGAGCGAGGCGCGGATCCGGAAGGGCGCCTGCGTCGAGGTCCACACCGTGAGCTCTCCGGCGTCCGCGTCCCAACGCGCGAGGGCCCCGCGCGGCTCCAGCGGGACGCCGCACAGGCGCTGCTGCTGCACGGTCAGCGTCACGCGATGGGCCGCGTCGCGGAACGCGCGGTCCGGATCGCCGTGGCGCCACGCGACGGTGAGCGCGCGGTTGTCACGGCTCACCGGGACCACCTGCGGCGCGCCCGCCGCCAGGGCTCCGTCCGGGTCGGCGACTCCGCCGAGCGGCTCGTACTCCACCGCGAGCCGATCCACCCCGTCCGACGCCGCGTAGGACGAGTCGGCGACGACCGCCGCGACCGGCACGCCCTGGGCGCGGACGACGCCGGCTGCCAGCAACGGGTACTCGGGGACGAGCGTGCCGGGCGCCAGCCGCATGAGCGGGACCGGCCCGATCTGGCCGAGATCCTCGGCGGTGAACACGGCGACGACGCCCGGCGTTCGCCGCGCAGCGGTGGCATCGAGCGAACGGATCCGGGCGTGGGCGTGGGGGCTTCGCGCCAGCGTCAGGTGCAAGACACCGGCGACCGCGAGGTCGTCGACGAACCGCCCCCGTCCGGTCACGAGCGCCCGGTCCTCCCGGCGCCGCATCGGTCGTCCGACCCATCCGGTTGGCTCCCTGCCGTGTGTCACGTTCGTTCACCTTTCGGCCGGTAACCCACGAGCTCCAGCAAGTTCCCGTCGGGATCGAGGAAGTAGAGGCAGTCGTGGTCACCCCAATCGATCAGGGCGTGATACGGTATCCCGCGCGCGGCGAAGAGCGCCTCGGCGGCCTTCAGGTCCTCCCATCCGACCTCGAAGGCGTGATGGCTCTTGCCGAGCGGATTTCTCACCTGCTCGAGATCGGCCGGCGCGCGATCCGGCCTCAAGAACAACGCGCACGACGTGTCGCCCCCGCGCATGACCACCTGGTCGTCCAGGCGCATCTGGACCGACATCCCGAGCACGTCACGATAGAAGCCCTCGGCGCGCCCGAGGTCGGCGACGTCCACGCCGAAGTGATCGAGCCGCTTGACTCTCACGACAAAGGCGCACCATCGGCGCCGAGCTTCGCGAGCGCCCACGCGGCGGCGTGGCGCACGACCGGCTCTTCGTCGGCGAGCGCCCGCGTGAGCGCGCCGACGGCACGCCGCTCGCCGCGGTTCGCGAGGACGATGGCCGCATTCCGGAGAAGCCCGGCGCGCTTCGTCCGCGAGAGCGCGGTGCCCCGGAACCGGGCGCGAAACGCGTTCGGGTCGAGCTCGAACAACGTCTCGAGCGGACCGAACGATCCGGACGGTCCGAGCGCCGGCTCGCGGCCGGGCTCGGCCTTGCGGTTCCACGGGCACACTTCCTGACACACGTCGCAGCCGAAGACCCACTCCCCCACTTGCTCCGCGAGCGCGCCTGAAATGTCGCCGCGGTGCTCGATGGTCAGGTACGAGATGCAGCGGCGCGCGTCGAGGACGTACGGGCCGACGAACGCTTGCGTCGGGCAGGCGTCGAGACAGGCGGTGCAGGTCCCGCAGCGATCGGGCTGACGCTCATCGAAGGGCAGCGCGGCGGTCGTGAGGACGACGCCGATGAAGAAGTAGGAGCCGAGCGACGGGGTCAGGAGATTCGTGTTCTTGCCGATCCAGCCGAGCCCCGCCCGCGCGGCGAGATCGCGCTCGAGAACCGCGCTCGAGTCCACCGCCACCCGGCTCGCGACGCCGGGGCCCGCCGCCGTGCAGACGAACTCGCCGAGCTCGACCAGACGGGGACGGATCACGTCGTGGTAGTCACGGCCTCGGGCATAACGCGACACGGGCCGCCAGTCGTCTTCCGTCGTCGTGGTGTTGTAGCTCACCGCGACCGCCACGACCGAGCGACAACCCGGCAGGAGGCGCGCAGGATCCAGGCGGTCGGCGCGACCGCGGTCGAGATAGCTCATCGTGCCGGCGTAGCCGGCGTCCAGCCATGCCTCGAGCTCGGCGCCGTGCTCGGGAGGCTCGGCCGGACCGATCGCGACCCGGTCGAAGCCGAGCTCACGCGCGCGGGCCTTCACCGCCTGGCCCAGGGCGAGGTCGACCAGCGTCACGCCTTGCGCGCCTTCACGACCAGATGGGCGTGTGTGAGCGTCCGCCCGCCGTCCTCGAGGAACTTCACGTAACGAAACCAGCGGCCGTCCACCTTCCACCGCTCCTGAAGCCCGACCGCCGCCGCGAGGCCCTCTTCGACCGAGGCGAACGCCTTGACGTCGCGCTCGACCTCGAGGTGCTCGACCGTGAAACCGGTCCGCTTGAGGAGCCGCCGCACGCCGGTCTCGCCGTAGGCGAAGCGGGAGGGCCGTCCGGTCTCCTTCCACTGGTCGGTGTGAAACGCGACGAAGGCGAAGACCTGGCCGGCCCGGAGCGCCCGGCCCGCCCGCTCGGCGATCGCGTCGGACATGCAGAGGTAGGCCACGACCACGTCGGGCTTGAAGGGCGCGTACTCTTCGACCTCCACGTCCCCGACGACGAACCGGACGTTCGAGATCTTGGCGGCGGTGGCCCGCCGGCGGGCCTCGTCGATCGCCCTGGCGTCGCGGTCGACGCCGACCACGGCACGACAGAGGGGCGCCAGCGCCAGCGCGACGCGGCCCGAGCCGGTCCCCGCATCGAGGACGGTCAGCTCGCCGAGCGGCTCGGTCTTGAGACGCTCGAGAAAGCCCGGGCTCAGCTCCTCCGTCGAATCGGGCGGTCGGCCCTCAGCCCGTGACGGCGCCATCGGATGCGCTGGAGACGAGCCGCGCGTACTTCGCCAGGACGCCCCAGGTATAGCGCGGCTTCGGCCGCTTCACGCTCTTGAGGCGCTTCTTCAGCTCGGCGGCGGAAAGCTCGACGT
This sequence comes from Binatia bacterium, assembly GCA_035635995.1. Lineage (GTDB taxonomy): Bacteria > Methylomirabilota > Methylomirabilia > Rokubacteriales > CSP1-6 > AR31. Next base: position 4,342 of record DASPZZ010000242.1, read on the forward strand.
CGAGCTTGCGCTTCTTGATGTCGACCACGATCGTGTCGCCGTTCCGGAGCGCGGCAATCGGACCGCCGTCGGCGGCCTCCGGGGCGATGTGGCCGATCATGAACCCATGGGTCGCGCCGGAGAAGCGCCCGTCGGTCATCAGCGCGACGGTGTCGCCCAGGCCGGCGCCCTGGATCGCGCCGGTCACGTGGAGCATCTCGCGCATCCCGGGCCCGCCCTTGGGTCCCTCCCAGCGGATCACGATCACGTCGTTGGCCTTGATCTTTCCGGCCTTCACGGCCTGGAAGGAGTCCTCCTCGCGGTCGAACACCCTGGCGGGGCCGCGGTGGAAATCCCGCTTCTGTCCCGAGACCTTGGCGACGCACCCTTCAGGAGCCAGATTACCGCGAAGGATGACGAGGCCCCCCTCCGGCTTGAGCGGATCGGAGAGCGGCCGGATGACCTTCTGGCCCGGCGCCTCGCGCGCGGCGCGCGCCTCGTCGCCGATCGTCCGGCCGGTGACGGTCGGCTCGTCGGCGTGCAAAAGCCCCGCGTCGAGCAGACGCTTGGCGACGACCGCCATGCCGCCGGCGTCATGCATCTCGGGCGCCGTGTAGGTACCCCAGGGCCTCATGTCGGCCAGGAGCGGCGTCTTGCGGGAGATCTTGTCGAACTCGTCGATCGCCAGCTTGACGCCGGCCTCCTTGGCGATGGCGAGCAGGTGCAGGACGGCGTTGGTCGAGCCGCCCGTCGCCATCACGCCGGCGATAGAATTGTGAAGCGCCTTCTTGGTGATGATCTGTCGCGGCAGGAGGCCTTTCTTCAAGAGGTCCATGACCAGCCGGCCCGTCTCGAAGGCGATCTCTTCCTTGCGCGGGTCGACCGCGGTCACGCCGTTGTACCCCATGGGCGACACGCCGAGCATCTCGAACGCGGTCGACATCGTGTTGGCCGTGAACTGCCCCCCGCAGGCACCGGCCCCGGGGCAGGCGCGGCTCTCGACCTCGTTGAGCTCGCGGGCGTCGATCTTGCCGGCGTTGAAGGCGCCGATCGCCTCGAAGACTTCCTGGATCGTGAGCTTACGGCCCTTGTACTCGCCGAAGGCGATCGAGCCGCCGTAGAGCATGACGCTCGGGAGGTTCAGCCGCGCCATCGCCATGACCATCGCGGGGATGGTCTTGTCGCAGCCGGAGATGCCGACGAAGCCGTCGAAGAGGTGGCCGCGGACGACCAGCTCGACGGAGTCGGCGATGGTCTCGCGGCTGACGAGCGAGGCCTTCATCCCCTCGGTGCCCATGGCGATCCCGTCGGTGACGCTGATCGAGTTGAACTCGATCGGGGTGCCGCCGGCGGCGCGGATCCCTTCCTTCACCTTCTCGGCCAGCTTCCGGTGGTTCCAGTTGCAGGGCGTGACCTCGATCCAGCAGTGGGCGACGCCCACCAGGGGGCGCTTGAGGTCCTCGTCGGTGAAGCCGATCGCCTTGAAGTAGGACCGAGCGGCCGCGCGGTCCGGGCCGTCCAGGAGGACGCGGCTCTGGTGCCTGGGGTCGAACGTCATGCGGTGGCCTCCTTGGTCCGCTTGGCGACGATGTATGTGAACTGTCCCTGCTGAACGACCTCGCCGCGCTGATCGACGACCGTGCGCTCCTCGACGACGAGGCCGCCGTCACGCATCGGCCGCTTGGAGACGATACGGGACCGGCTGTGCACGGTGTCCCCGACGCGCAGATCCTTCACGACGTGCCAGTCGAGCTTGACGAACGCGAGCACGACCAGGGGCGGCTCGGTCACGCGCCAGCCCAGCCCGACCACGAGACACAGGGGCAGGACATCGGGGACCCCACCGGTCGCAGCCGGCAGCTCGCGCGTGATGCCGAGGTACATGCCGACGTGCGTCTCCGTCACGGTGATGGCCGGCGTCACCTGAACCTTGTCGACGACGACGTCCTCGAAGTAAGTGCCTCTCACGGGTGCTTCTCCACGATCAGGTCGGTCTCCCCCTCCTGGACGATCTCGTCGCGCTGGTTGAGGACGGTGCGCTGGAGGGTGACCAGCCCGCGGTCCGGCTCGGCGAGGTCCTTCTTGCCGGTCACCTTCGCCGTGAGCCTGATCGTATCCCCGATCTTGACCGGCGCCTTGAACTTCCAGCGCAACCCGGCGAACGACAGCGTCGCGTACGGCGTGGTAGCGCGGCTGAACAGTCCAGACTGGATGGCGAGGCAGAGCAGGCCGTGGGCGATGCGCTCGCCGAAGACCGACTGCTTCATGAACTGGGCGTCCGTGTGCAGGACGTTGTAGTCGCCGGAGAGCCCGGCGAACATCACGATGTCGGCCTCGGTCACCGTGCGCCCGGGAGACTCGTATTCCTCGCCCAGGGCGATCTCGTCGAAGTACCGCCGCTGCTCGGTCATTGGCTCGTTGAGGTTCGCGACGCAGGCCGTCGCGAGGCTGGGGCCCCGCCGGCCGGGCGACGATGGACCGAGGATATCACGCGCGCACGCCGAGCTCGCTCCGGACGAGCGCGGCGCCGGCGGCGAGTGCCCGCAGCTTGCCCCGCGCGACGTCGCGGCCCAGCGGCACCATCCCGCAGTTGGTGCAAGGGAAGAGACGCTCCGGCGGAACGAAGGGCAGGACGCTCCGGATGGTCGCGGCCACCTGCGCCGGCGTCTCGATCGCGTCGGTCGCGACGTCGACGGCGCCGACCAGCACGTCCTTGCCTTTCAGCAGACCGAGGAGCGAGACCGGAACGCGCGAGTTGGCGCACTCGACCGAGATCTGGTCGACGCGGCTCGACGCGAGCACCGGGAACGTCTGCTCGTATTGCCGCCACTCGCCGCCGAGCGTCGCCTTCCAGTCGAGGTTCGCCTTGATCCCGTAGCCGTAGCAGATGTGCACGGCCGTCTTGCAGGGAAGCCCCTGGATGGCGCGGTCGAGCGCCTGGATCCCCCACGTCCGCACGTCGTCCATGTAGACGTTGAAGGCGGGCTCGTCGAGCTGCAGGACGTCGAGGCCGAGGGCGGCGAGCTCCCGGGCCTCCTCGTTGATGAGCCGGGCGAACTCCAGCGCGAGCCGGGCCCGGTCGCGGTAGTACTCGTCGGCCAGCGTGTCCACGATCGTCATCGGCCCGGGGATCGTGAACTTGAGCTTCCGGGTGGTGTGGGCACGCGCGAACCTGACGTCCTCCGCGTGCACCGAGCCTCGGCGGGCGAGCGGCCCCGTCACCGTCGGCACTTCCGCCTTGTAGCGGTCGGCGCGGATGCCGATCGTCACGCGCTTGGCGAAGTCGACGCCTTCGATCGCTTCGAGAAATCCGTGAACGAAGTGCTGGCGCGACTGCTCGCCGTCGGTCACGATGTCGATTCCGGCCGCCTCCTGCTCGCCGAGCGCCACCAGCACCGCGTCGCGCTTGGCCTCGGCGAGCGCCGGGCCCGACTGGCTCCAGGGCGCCCACAGCACGCCAGGCTTCGCGAGCCACGAGGGTTTGGGGAGGCTGCCGGCGATCGTCGTCGAGAGCATGGAGCGTTTCTAGCAGACGCGCGGCCGCGTGTCCACGGCGCTCGTCGACCGCCCCCGGACGCAGGGAAAACCTCGACGGCGTCGCGAGCGCTGGATATAATTCGACCGACACATCGAAGCGTGGAGGTGTCGAACTGCATTTCACCGACGAACGTTTGAATTCCGTCTGGGACAAGGTCCAGGCCGGCCGGCGTCTGAGCCGCGAGGACGGCCTCCTGCTCTTCGAGACCGACGATTTGCTCGGCCTCGGGCGCATGGCCGACCACGCCAAGACCGCGCGCGAGGGTGACCGCGTCTACTTCGTCCTCAACCGCTACATCTCGCCGACGAACGTCTGCGTGCTCTCCTGTGCCTTCTGCGGCTTCGCGCGCAAGAAAGGCGAAGCCGGAGCCTTCGAGTACACCGTCGAGGACATCGTCGACATGGTCAGCGACGAGGTCCGCGAGGTCCACATCGTCGGCGGCCATCACCCGGATTGGCCGTTCGAGTACTACGAGCGCGTGATCGCCGGGCTGCACGCGGCGCGGCCTGCAGTCCAGATCAAGGCCTTCACGGCCGCCGAGATCGACTATTTCTGGCGGCGCTGGAAGATCGAGCCGCCGGAAGCGCTCGCGCGCCTCAAGGCGGCCGGGCTCCAGACGATGCCGGGCGGCGGCGCCGAGATCTTCTCGCCGCGCGTGGCCAAGCTCCTCCGCTACGCGGGCAAGGCCGACGGCGACCGCTGGTGCGAGATCCACGGCATCGCCCATTCGCTGGGCATCCGGACCAACGCGACGATGCTCTACGGCCACGTGGAGGCGCTCGCCGAGCGCGTGGACCATTTGCTTCGCCTGCGCGAGCAGCAGGACCGTTCCGGTGGATTTCTGACGTTCATCGCGCTGCCGTATCAGGTGGGGACGACGAAGCTCGTACCGAGGTCCACGCCGCCCGCCGACAATCTCCGCACGATCGCCGCCGCGCGGCTGCTGCTCGACAACTTCCCGCACGTCGAGGCGTACTGGGTGCTCCTGGGCCAGGAGACCGCGTCGGTCGCCCTCCACTTCGGCGCCGACGACGTGAACGGGACTCTCGAAGACGAGCGCGTGCAGCACATGGCGGGTGCCGAGACCCCGGCGGGCCTCGCGCGCGAGCAGCTCTTCCGCATCATCCGCGACGCCGGCAAGATCCCGGTCGAGCGCGACGCGCTCTACAACGTGGTCCGGGTCTGGGGCCGTGAGGGCGTCGCCGCGTGACGGCTCCGGTGCGGGTCCTTCAATGATCGAGAATATCGAATCCATCCGCGAGAAGGTCCTCAACGGCAAGCGGCTCGACCGCGCGGAGGGCCGGTGGCTCCTCGCCGACGCGCCGCTGCTCGAGCTCGGGGCGCTCGCCGCCGAGGCCCGGTTCGCGCGCTTCCCCGAGAAGGTCGTCACGTTCGTCATCGACTCGAACCCGAACTACACGAACGTGTGCATCACCGACTGCCAGTTCTGCGCTTTCTACCGGAAGCCGGGTGACCCGGAGGCGTACACGCTGACGGTCGAGGAGGTGCTGGCCAAGATCGAGTCCGCGGCGTCCCGAGGCGCCACGACGGTGCTGCTGCAGGGCGGCCACAACCCGGCCCTGCCGCTCGACTACTACACGACGCTCGTGCGCGAGACGCGTCGCCGCTTCCCGGAGGTCACGCCGCACTTCTTCACCGCGTCCGAGATCCGGACCGTCGCGCAGGTCAGCAACCTCACCGTCGGCGACGTCCTCGATCGCCTCTGGGAGGCGGGCCAGCGGACGCTGCCGGGGGGCGGCGCCGAGGTCCTCTCCGCGCGGGTCCGCCGGCGGATCGAGCCGAAGAAGGGCGGACCCGACACCTGGCTCGAGGTCCACCGTGAGGCGCATCGGCGCGGATTCAAGTCGACGGCGACGATGATGTACGGCCACGTCGAGGAGACCGACGACCTCCTCGAGCACCTCGACGTGATCCGCGAGCTCCAGGACCTCTTCGGCGGCTTCACCGCGTTCGTGCCGTGGTCCTTCAAGCCCGGCAACACGCTGCTCGAGAAGTGGATCAAGCATCC
>DASPZZ010000243.1:0-1551 GCA_035635995.1 Binatia bacterium
CACGCGCGTTGTTGATCCCGCTCGCCCACAGCGAGACCCTGAATCCGGCCGGGACCTTGATCTTGTCGACGGGGATCTCACCGGGCGCCTTCGGCCCGGGCGGCTGCGCGATCGGCGCCAGCGGAGAGTCCGCCATCGACGACGGCTGACCTTGCTTCCAGGGGGGCGGCGCCTGCGCGGGCTGCTGAGCCTGGACGAGCGGCCCGAACGCGAGCACGAGGGCCACGGCGACCGCGAGCAACGTCAACGTGATGCGCAGCATGAGGGCCTCCCTTGAGTCGATGAGCGGCCGGGAACCGATTCGGCTTCGCGGCCGGACGATACGTCCCGGACCCTGGCTTGTCAAGACTGCGACGCGTGTGTAGCATGCTCCGGCGACGATGCCGACGACGCTCTCGCAACCAGTGCGCGGCGCCCGGTGACTCGGCGGCTCGCGGCGATCCTTCTCGGACTCGCCGTCACTTCGCCGGCCGCGGCGCAGGCGCCCGACGACGTCACCCGGCTCGAGCCGGTCGTGGTCACGGTCACCCGCATGGAGCAAAAGGCCGGCGACGCGCCGGCCAGCGTGACCGTCCTCACGCGCGACGACATCGACCACTCGGCCACCCAGACCGTCGACGATCTTCTGCGGCAGGTGCCGGGCTTCAGCCTCTTCCGCCGCTCCTCCAGTCTCGTCACGCATCCGACCACGCAGGGGCTCTCGCTCCGCGGCATCGGCCCGAGCGGAACCAGCCGGGCGCTCGTGCTGATCGACGGCGTGCCCGCCAACGATGCGTTCGGCGGCTGGATCTACTGGGGTCGCATGCCGATGCTCGGCATCGAGCAGATCGAGGTGGTCCGGGGTGGCGGCTCGAGCGTGTGGGGCAACTACGCGCTCGGCGGCGTCGTGCAGATCATCAACCGACGGCCCACGCAGCGCGCGCTGTTCTTCGACGCGAGCTACGGCAACCACGAGACGATGAACTTCGACCTCCTGCTGCAGGACGTCGAGGGCCCGTTCCGGATCTCGCTCGAAGGCAACTACTTCAGCACCGACGGCTTCGACGTCGTCAAGGCGTCGCGCCGAGGGTCGATCGACATCGAAGCCGACTCCAACCATTCGACCTTCAACGGGCGGGTCGAGCTCGTGGCCACCCCCGAGGCATCGTTCTTCGTCTCCGGGTCGTACTACTACGAGGCGCGCAGCAACGGCACGCCGATCCAGATCAATCACACCGGCATCGGCTCGGGCGCGATCGGCGGCCGGCTCGGCACGCTCGACGAAGGCGAGTGGCGGTTCGCGGCCTACGCCGACACCCAGGAGTTCCGCAGCACGTTTTCCACTCAGGCGGCCGGCCGGAATTCGGAGACCCTCGCGCTCGATCAGCGGGTGCCGAGCACCTCGGCCGGCGGCAACCTCCAGTGGAGCCACCGCTTCGGCACCAATCTCTTGTCGGCCGGCGGGGACGCCCGCTGGGTGAAGGGCGAGACCGACGAGCGCGTGTACAACGCCGGCGCCTTCGTCCGGACCCGTGATGCGGGCGGCCAGCAGTTCATCGGCGGCGTCTACCT
>DASPZZ010000244.1:0-7097 GCA_035635995.1 Binatia bacterium
GCTCCTGGGCGGCGCGGAGACGCCGGATAGCTTCTGGCAGGGTTACACGCCCCCGCAGGTCGCGGACTTCCTCCGGCAGATCGGCCCCGGAGGGCGCTCGCTCTACGCCTGGACCCAGCTGACGCTCGACGTCGTCTTTCCCGTCGTCTACGTCGCCTGCCTCGCGCGACCCCTCGCACGCACGGCGCCGCCGGGGATCGGTCCCCTGCTCATATGGCTGCCGTTCGTGGTCGCGGGCTTCGATCTGGCCGAGAACGTCTCGACCGCGTACCTCGCCTGGACGTTCGACGGCCGGCCGGCGCCCCTCGCGGAATTCGCCAGCCTGTTCACCCGCAGCAAGTACGCCTTCCTGGTCGCGAGCCTCATTGCGCTCCTGCTCGTCTGGCTGCACAAGGTGCGCGAGCGCCTGGTCTACTTCTACCTGGCGCGCTTCCCGCTGCTGCTCGCTCTCGCGCTCGTGCTCCTGCCCGTCCTCTCCGGCACCATCTTCAGCAACGCGCTGGCCAATCTCTACGTGCTCGGACCCTGGGAGCTGTTCGCGGTCTCGCTGGCCGCCGTGCTCGCCGCGGCCGCGGTCCTCGTCAACGCGCGCCTCGTGCTGCTCTACGGTCACCTCCGGTTCGGCGTGCCGAGCTTCGGCTCGCCCACGAAGATGCCGCTCTGGCAGCCGCTGCTGGCCCTCGGCGCCGCCTGGTGGCTGATCGCGTTCGCGCTCGCTCGATCGTTCATGGGGGCGAGCGGGCGCGATCTCTGGCTCCTGGTCCAGCTGCTCGGCGGCGCGCTCCTGGGCACGGCGGCGGCGCTGGCGATCGTGTGGATCGGCGAGGCCCTGCGAATCCTCACCGCCGAGCCCGCCTCGCTGGATCGCGCCGACCTCCGGGAGGGCGCGGTCACCCCGGACCTGGTCGTTCCGCGTCAGTTCATCCCGGCCGGCGTCCGTCAGCGCGCCGCGCCGGGAGTCGCGCAGGCGCTGTCCACGTCGGTCTCGGCCCGTGTCGGCCCCGGCGGCGCCCCGGGCTACATCTCGGCGAGCGGCTTGCTCTCCGGTCACGTGTTCGCGCTGCTGATTCTCCTGGTGTGGCTCGTCGTCTACGGGCTCACGTTCTACCTGGACCATCCAACGGCCGAGCGAAGCGCGGTGGTGCCGGCGCTCGCCTACCTGCTGGCGCTCCTGACGTTGCCGACCTGGGTGTTCTCGGGCGCCGCGTTCTTTCTCGATCGCTACCGCGTGCCCACGCTGGTCGTGCCGGCGCTGCTGCTCGTTCTCTCGTTCGTCTCGCCGACCGACCACTTCTTCGATACGCCGCCCCCGGCGTCGAGCGGCGACACCGCCGGGCGCGCCGCCGAGCCGTCGGATCTCGTCGCCGTCCTCAACGGCTGCCGGCTGACCGCGGTCGCAGCCAGCGGCGGCGGGATCCGGGCGGCCGGCTGGACGGCCGAGGTTCTGACGCGGCTGCACGAGGAGGTCCCCGACTTTTCTCGATCGCTCCGGATCGTGAGCTCGGTGTCGGGCGGAAGCGTGGGCACCATGTACTTCGTCGGCGCGTTCGCGGGCCCCGACGGCCCGCCGCCGCAGACGCTCGAGGACATCCGCCGGCTCGCCGTGCGCTCGAGCCTCAACAGCGTCGCCTGGAGCTTCAGCTATCCCGATCTCTGGCGAACCTTCTGGCCGTTCGTTCCGGAGTCGGCCACCGATCGTGCCCGGACGCTCGAGCTCGCGTGGGCGCGAGGCTGGCCGGCGCGAGCCCAGACGCTCGCTCAGTGGCGAGACGACGCCGCGAATGGTCGCCGCCCCGCGGTCGCCTTCAACGCCACGGTCGTCGAGACGGGCCGGCGCCTCGTGTTCGGCAGCTTCGACATGAAGCCGGGCGCCCGGACGCGCTCGATGCGCACCGATACCTTCGACCGCGTCTACCCCGGTCGGGACATCTCGGTCGTGACCGCCGCGCGGCTATCGGCGAGCTTCACGTACGTCACGCCGGTTTCCCGGGCGTGGCCCGAGGACCCGAGCAAGTGGCACGTCGCGGACGGCGGCTATCAGGACAACTACGGAGTCGGCACGCTCGTCGACTGGCTCGACACGGCCTTCGGCGTCGGGGCGCCCGTCGACGAGGCCGGCGCCTCGTGCGCCGGCCGCCTGCGCGTCGCGGTCGTGCTCATCGGATCGCGGGAGGCCGATAGTCCCGGACGCAACCGAAGCTGGGCATTCCAGATGGGCGCCCCGATGGTGACGCTGCTCAACATTCGAAGCGCCGGGCCGAAGGCGCGCAACGACATGGAGCTCGAGCTCCTGGCCGGCCTCCGCGGCCGGCTCGGGGCCATCTGCTTCACCTACGCCAACGACGACTCACCGCTCTCCTGGCATCTCAGTGAAGCGCAGAAGCAGAAGATCCGCGCGGCGTGGAAGGGGCAGGCCGAGCAGCGTCAGCTCCTCGACGACTTTCTCCACGGCCGGCGCGACGCTCCGGCCACGTGCCCGGGCTGACGCGCCGGCCGCCAGAGCTCAGCGCATGACGACGGTCTTCTCGGTCCGCATGCCGTCCCGCTCCACCTCGACGCGAACGGTGCCGCTGTCGGGGTCGCGGCGGAGCTTGACGAGCGCCAGGAAGAAGCCTCCGGCCGGCGGGTGCCCGTTGATCGCGACGATCCGGTCGCCCGCCTCGATGCCCGCCGCCGCGGCGAGCTTCGGATCCGTGACGATCAGCCCGTCCGCCGTCAGAATGCCGTCCCCGATGTCCGACATGATCTGATAGCCGGCCAGCGTGGGCCGGATCGTGACGAGGCGCGCGAGGTCGGGCTGCGAGCGGGCCCCCGCGCCCAGCCTGACCTCGTAGCGGTCCGCTCCAATCGCGCGGATCCCGTCGACGGGACGCGCGGCCTCGCTCGCCTCCGAGCCCCGCAGCCGCGTCGTCGCGGATCCGGGAACGACGGCGGACGCGCCGACGGGCGGAGACCGCCGGCTCTGGACCGAGGCGAAGTCGGAGCCCTGGTGATCGGCCCGATCGAGCAGCACGATGCTCGAGGCGATGACCAGCGCGGTCACGAGGGTCGCGGCGACGGCGCGGCGGCGCCCCAGGCGCACGCGGCGCGCGGCCGCGGCGACGACGAGGAGCCCGACCAGGACGCTCCCGGCGCCAACCCCCAGGTAGAACGTGAGCGCGGCGTGGCCGCGCGAGCGCGGCGCCAGCCAGATCATCGGAGCGAGGCCTGTCCGCACCACTGCCTTCAGTGTCTCGGAGCGGGCGATCACGCCCGCGAAGGCGGGGCCGATTCGGTAGTAGGCCGCCACGGCGGCGCGCCCGGCCGCGTGCGGAAGGAGCACATCGTCGCGGAACTCGCGAAGGACTCCCACCTCGCGGGCCATCGGGGAGCCAAACGCCGCCGTCGCGATGAAGCAGGTGGAGGAGTTGCCGCCTCCCCCCGTATTCAGGCCGAACTGGGTGATCGCGACGACGAACGAGTCGGTCGCTCCACCGAAGGTGGTTTGCACGCCGGACGCCGTCACCGGAAAGTCGGCGGAGGTGGTGTCCCCGACCAGAAACACGTTGCCGGCGAGGTCGACGGCCACGCCGAGGCCGAAATCGTCGCCGGTGCCGCCCACGAACTGCGTGGTCGTGCTCGTCGCCGTCGGGTCCAGCGACACGACGAAGGCGTCGGTATTCAGCGCGCAGCCCACGCCGACGCATCGAATCTCCGAGCCGGAAATGAAGATGTTGCCGATGCTGTCGCGAGCGATCCCGACGCTGACGCTGGGGCTCCCGGGATCGCGATCGCGAGCGGTCGTGCCGAGCCGGCCGGTCGGGACGGCCCGCGATACGACGAGCCCGGTGCCCGTCGGATTCAGCTCGGTCAAAAACGCCTGGGTAGTAGCCGTGAACGTGAAGGCGCCCGTCCCCGGGAAATTCCCGGACGACGTCACGCCAGTGACGTAGGCGTCACCGCCGGCGTCGACCGCGACGGCCAAGCCTTCGTCGCTCGCGCTCCCGCCCAGATAGGTCGAATAGACCAGCGCGCCGACGGCACTGAGGGACGTCACGAACGCATCGGTCCCGCCGGCTGGCCCGCCGAAGACCGTCTGGAACGAGCCGGCCGTAACGCGAAAGTTCGGCGACGCGGTCGATCCCGTGACGTAGGCGACGCCGGCGATGCTCAGGGCGATCGCGTTCCCCACGTCGTCACCCGTGCCGCCGAGGAAGGTCGAGTACACGAGGCCTGAGCCCAGTGGATTGAGCTTCGTGACGAACGCCTCGCGGCTCCCGCCGGGCGTGGCCGCAGGCTGCACGGAGCCGGCCGTCGTCGGGAAGTTCGTCGAGAACGTGCCGCCGGTGACATATGCGTTGCCGGCCGCGTCGACCGCGATAGCGAGTCCCACGTCCGATCCGGTGCCGCCCAGGTAAGTCCCGTACACGAGGGTGGAGCCGGTGGGGTCGAGCTTGACCACGAAGGCGTCGTTACACGGAACCCCGGAGCACACCCCGCCGCCGAGGGCTGTCTGGAAGGCTCCGCGGGTGGTCGGGAAGTCCGTGGAATTCGTGAAGCCGGTGACGTAGACGTTGCCGGCCGCGTCGACGGCGATGGCGCGCCCGGCTTCGTCGCCGGTCGTCCCGCCCACGTACGAGGAGTGGACGGCGGTGGACAGGTCGTGGCTGAGCTTGACGACGAAGACGTCGATACCGCCGAGGACCGTCGGCCCGAAGCTGCCCACGGTCGTCGGGAAGTTGATCGACGTCGTGTTTCCCGTCACGTACACGCTGCCGGCGTTGTCCAGCGCGACGGCAAACGCCTGGTCGATTCCGACTCCGCCGAGATACGTGGCGAGGCTCACGATCGGATCGATGACGAGCGCTGCGCTCGGGTCGTAGGCGGCGACCTGAAAGCCGACCGTGGCCGCCCCATCGCGTACCCACCCGCCCTGGATCTCGCGTCTGGCTCCGCCGACGTGCTGGTAGACCACCGGCTTGGCGAAGCGGAGCGAGGCTGCGCCCACCTGCAGGAGAAGATCGCCCTCCGCGCTCAGCTCGATCCGGTCAGCGCCCTCGAACCCGAGCCGGATGGCCCGCGGGTTCGCCCCGGGGGCGACGACGAAGTCGTACTCGAGCCCCTGCTGCCGCGTGCCGTAGTAGGCGAGGTCGATCCCCGGGTAGATCTCGCGATACAGAACGCGCGCATACGCGCGCGCGTCGGTCCGCCATTTGCGAGGATCCCGGCCGATCAGAGAGTGGATTCGCCCGGGAAGCTCGTCGAGCCCCTGAGCGTCGGCGTCGGGATTGGCGCCGAGGACCCGCATCTTCAAGGTCGCCTCGCGCGTGACCAGCACCGCGTCGGTGGAGGCGAGGAACAGCGTCAGGCCCTGGCTTCGAGCGACGAACTTCACCCGCGGATCGCTCTGCCCCCGGTTCGGCTCAAAGCTGAGCGGCAGGGACCGAAAGGCATCCCTCGCGTCAGCGAGCTTGGGAAGCTGTCCGGCGGGGTGAAGCTCGGACGCGAGCACCGCCGGGAAATCGACGAGGAACGGGAGGGCTAGTAGCGCGGCCGCCCAGGCTCTCATGGACGCCTCCCGTAAGTCGATCGAGTAGCGGGAGACTATGCCCTTCAGCCGGACCGTGTCAAACGATCGAAGAACGGCCTGCGAAGAGGCTCGGGGCGGCCTGAGATTCGGTAATTCGAGAGGGGAACCGGCGAGCGGGTCGCCGGGCTACCGCCGAGCGGCCTGACAGCCGTCCTGTCGCGCGTCGTCGACCGTGGCGTAGCACCGATCGGGCTTGGTCGCGCCGTAGAGCTCGCTGTCGAGTACGTGAAAGACGCACCGCGGGCTCGAGAAGGCGTTGAAGAGGCCCTTGATCGGCTGCGCCGCCGGGCACGCCCAGGCGCTCTCCGGCGGTACTCCGAGGCGCTCCTTGGCGCCCGGGCTCGTCGCCTGCGCCAGCGTCGTCGGTGTCGTCGGCTCCGACTGATCCGCCCACAGCCCGCGGCGATCATCCCGCGCTTCCTGCTCGAGCGTGACGAAGAGATCGCGGTATCGCACGTTCGGCTGGATCGTCATGGTCTCGGCGGAGCCGCGACGGACGAGCTCGGCGTTGACCATCCGGTCCGCGACGAACACGTAGGCCAGGAGCCGTCCGTCACGATCCCGCTCCTGGGCGTCCAGCTCCAGTCGGACCTGCTGGCGCGCGACCAGCTGCCGATTCGCGTCGGCCACGTCTGCGCCGCTCTGGCTCTGGCCCTTCACGGCCTGGGTGGTCTTCGCGTTGATCCCGATGTAGCGGACGGTCTCCACGCGATCGCCGAGGTTGACCCGGATGGTGTTTCCGTCCACGACGTCGAGGACCTGGCCGACGAGGATCGCCGGCGCCTCGGATCCGCGGGAATGAATCGCCCACGCGGCCCACAGCTGGGCACGGGCGAGCGTGATCTCCTGGTCGGGAAGAAACATCCGGCAATCGACCGCCGCGAGCATCGTCTCCGTGACGCTCCGCAGCGGCTCGTAGATCAAGCCGCCCTCCGAGCGAGTCAGCGCGACCGTCCAGCGCTTTCCATCGCAGAGGAGATCGATCGTCGGGTACGCGGGCGTGCTCTGGCCCGCGAGCTGGATATACCGCTGGCCGGTCTTCGGATCGGTGCCGAGCACGATGCGAGGGCCGGGAACGCCCGCTTCCTGACCGGCCGCGGGTTGAGCCATCACCACGTGCGCCGGAGAGAGTGCGAGCGCCGCGACGAGGACAAGCGGGGCGGCGAGGATCAGCTGGCTTGGCCGGATCACGGGTTTCCGGATGGTCGGCGCCGGAGGGCGACGGGGCCGCCCTCCGGCTCCTTGCTTCCCGTCACGCGCTCAGCGGCTCTTGATGCGAAAGTCGGCGCGCCGGTTCTGGTTCTTGCATTCCTCGGTGTCCGCCGTGCAGACCGGCCTTTCCTTGCCGTAGGAGACCGTCGACAGGCGCTCCTTCGCGATTCCGTTGGCCTCGAGATAGTCCATCGCCGACTTGGCTCGTCGATCGCCGAGGGCCAGGTTGTACTCGGCCGTGCCGCGCTCGTCGCAGTTGCCCTCGATGAGCACCAGCGTGTCCGCGTTCTCCTTCAGCCACGTCGTGTTGTTCGTC
>DASPZZ010000245.1:0-1617 GCA_035635995.1 Binatia bacterium
GACCACGGTCGGCTCGCTGTGGGGCGTCGCGTGCGGCTACCTGCGCGGGCGCTTCGATCTGGTGAGCCAGCGCGTGATGGAGATCATGCAGGCGTTCCCCGATCTCATCCTCGCCATGGCCATCTCGATGGCGATCGGCACCGGGCTCCCCGCCGTCATCTTCGCCATCGCGATCACGCGCATCCCGTTCGGGGGGCGGGTCATCCGCTCAGTGGCGCTGTCGGTCCGCGAGATGCCCTACGTGGAGGCGGGGCGGGCGAGTGGGGCGTCCGCGCTGCGGGTCATGACCTTCCACGTCCTGCCCCAGTGCATCGCGCCGTATCTCGTGCTCGCCTCGACCCACCTGGGCGTCGCGATCGTCATCGAAGCCGCGCTCGGCTTCCTGGGCGTCGGCGTGCCGCCGCCCACGCCGACCTGGGGCAACATGCTGGCCGACTCGATCACGGCGCTCGTACCGCCGTGGTGGCTCGCGTTCTTCCCAGGCCTGGCCATCACCGTGACGGTGCTGGCGTTCAATCTGCTCGGCGACGGCATCCGCGACACGCTCGATCCGCGGCTCTCGCCGGCATTCCTGCGAATGATGGCCGGCGGCCGGCGTGCGTAGGGTTCGCGAGGACGGTTCAGCCCCGGTCCAATCGATCGGCCCCGACACAGAGGGCGACCACGTACCCGTCGTGCGCGAGATGTCGTCCCCGGAGCTCTCGGCCCTCCGCGGTCCTGACTCGATAGCAGCCGGGCGCGATCTCCTCGCACGTCACGTCCAGGAGCGGCATCGCCAGACCGCGGCCCAGCACCTTCGAGCAGGCCTCCTTGAGCGCCCAGAGAATCGCCAGGCGCTCCTCGGACGACCGCTCACCGAGCACGACGTCACGATCGTGGGCAAACGCCGCGGCGAGCCTCGGCAGGCGAGGGGACACCTTCTCGATGTCCACGCCGAGCCGAACGCCGGGCAGGCTCGAGATGGCCGTGCAGACGAAGGGGTCCTTGTGGGAGAGGGAGCAGTCGTAGTCGACGTCCGGGGCGAGCGCCGTGAGCCGGACGAGCCGCGGCCGCCCGCGGGGATCCTTCACGACGGCGCAGTCCCTCGGATCGCCGATCCAGCGCCGTCGCAGGAGCATGGTCTTCAGGCAGATCCGGGCGGCGAGCCATTCCAGTCGACGCGGCGGATGGTGTAGCCTCGCCCACTCCTCGTGCTCTTCGGCCGTGAGGAACTGCGCCGCGGCGGCCTCGACGTCGACCAGCCGGGTCGCGTCGAGCACCGCCACGTCGATGCCCGCTTCCTCGAAGTCCAGGGGTGTCGGCTCGGGGACCAGGAGCGTCGCCTTCAACGGTCGTGGCCCTCCAGCGCCTCGAATTGCGCCAGCCGGCCGCCCCCCGCGTCGAAGAGCTCGAGCCGATCGCCGGCGATGCTCCAGCGGCTCGCTCCGCTCAACGCCTTGCGAAGACCGCGCTCCGTATCGGCGGTGTTCGGGCACGCCATCTGCGTTCCCGCCAGAGCCCCGAACTTGATCGCATCGCCGGTGAGCTCGTACGAGCCGATCAAGCGATTGCATCCGTCGGAGCCGCCGACGCGGCCCGTCCCGCCCAGGACGATGTACACCTCGCGCGTCGTCTCGG
>DASPZZ010000246.1:0-53010 GCA_035635995.1 Binatia bacterium
AGGCCCTCGAGCTGGTTACGGAGCCAGGCGATCATCGCGCCGGTAGCCGCCCCAGTCCCACCAGCCGCCCCAGCACCGCCATCTGGACAAGGGCGAGCCCGGTTGTCCCTGCGCCGATCCAGTCTTTCGTCGCCAGCGAGAGAGGACCGACATACTCCAGGCCGATCGCGATCCCGGCAACGCGGAGGGCGTTCGCTTCGAGCGCCAGCACCACCGCCGCGACGACGAGCGCGAGCGCCCACGGCAGGCGGCGCGCGGGCAGCACCGCTCCGATCAGCGCGCCCACCGAGAGCAGGAGCCCGAGCGTCTGCAGCCCCGAGCACGCCTCGGCGACCTCGACGGAGACGCGCGGCATCCGGATCGTCACGCCGTCGCGTGGGGCGCGCAGGATCGCGGCGGCGAGCCAGGCCGTCGCCCGCTGCAGCGTGGTCGTGATGCGGGCCTCAAGGCCGAGCCCCAGGCCGAACTTCAAGACGCGCGGCAGGCGCGGGAGGGTCGCGAGCTCGGGGACGGAGACGGTCTCGAAACTCCAGACGCCCGAGGCGCCCTTCACCGACGGCGGCAGGACATAGCCGAAGCCCAAGTCCGCTGTGTCTGATCCAAACGCGGCATGGTCGCCGCCTTCGGGGGAAGACCAAGTGTAGTGGCTGCCGTCCGTGCTGATCGTCCCCACCGCTGATGTCAGCCGAATCCCCCATTCGGTGAACTGGCCCGGCACATGATCCGAATCCCAGCCCAGAATGAATAGCGACGCGGAATTGGCCTGCGTGAGAGTCTGCCGGCCATCCGAGAATGAGTAGGTCAGGATGTCGCTGCGCTGCCCGGATCCCGACTCAAATGTCAGCAGGTTCGGCACGACGAAATAGCCTTCGATGCGCATCGCCGTGGTATAGGCGCCAGACACGCTCTTGAACGTGTCGCCGACGTAGCTGTACATCACATCCGCGTGCGCAGGACCGACGGTCAGCAGTATCAGCACGAGAAGGGCGAGCGTTCGGATAGAGCACCTCGTTCCGGAACGGAGGATCGAAGGTGCTGCACTATGGGCACGCCGCGCGGGGCTGTCAATCCGTGAAAGGCTTTGCACAAAGGTGCTGGCGCCGGTGGGTGATCAACTGAGCGCCTGGTCCTGGCTCCCGCCGAATAGGCCGCAACGGTTTCCGGAATCGCTCGCCGCAGCGCGCTTGACACGCCGCTGTACTCCGCCCCGACCGGTAAACAGCAACGCGCACTACATCCCAGGTTGGGCATGGGATTTGTGTCATCGCCTGGTCTTCGATGTGTCCGCAGTCGACTGATCGCTCTCAGACGACGCTCAAGAATGAGTTCCCGACGCGGGTGGAAACCGATCTCGTTGTTACTGAGTGGCAGTGATCTCGTCGATGAGGCCGTAGTCGAGCGCTTCCCGCACGTCGAGATAGCGTCCTCGCCGCATATCCTCGGCGATCTCCTCGGCAGGTCGGCGCGTGCGCTGGGCCAGGCGCCCGTAGAGTTTCCACAGCAGGTCTTGCTGCTGGCGGTTCTGCGCGGCGATGTCCTCCGGGGTGCCGGCGAATCGCGCCCACGGCTGGGAGAGGTGGAACCGCGCGTGCGGTACGGCGGCGCGGTGATCGGCGGCGGCGACCACGCCGATGACTGGGCCACCGATTCGGCCTCGGCAAAGGACGCGCAGCGTCGAGCGCAGCACGGTGACCGTGTCGATCAGAACGAAGGCGGCCCCGAGCGCGCCGTCCGGGCTGTCCAGGTGGAGCTCGATAGGCCGGTCCCCGCGGGCGTCCATCGCCAGGAGCACGGCCGCCGCCTTCGCCGCCACATCATCGTCGAGCCGACCGGTAACGAGGACGATCCGGCGCTCGAAGAGTTGCTCCTGCAGCCAGCCCGCGAGGCTCATGTCCCGAGGGTACAGCGCTCTCTCCGGGGAGGGCTACTGGCCGATCGCCATCACATCGTCACGGCCGAGGACCGGCGGCGCGCCCTGGCGCTCGTCGAGACGAAAGCGGCCGCGTCGGACAACGTCGTGAGCATCACGCAACCGGTGCAGGGGACTCGGAGGCGTGCTGGAAGTGGGCGATAGCGTGACTTTTCTGGCGACGATCCAGCGTATGCAGTATCATCCGTGGATGTTTCAGGGCGACTAACCTCATCGGAGGCCTCGGACTCGATGCTCTTCCCTGATTTCGCGTACGCCGCCGCGTCGGCGCCGGGCGGAGGCGCCCAGAGCATGCTGCCCACCATCATCATGATCGGGTCGATGCTCGCGATCTTCTACTTCCTCCTGCTGCGCCCGCAGCAGCGACAGAAGCAGGATCGCGAGCGGATGCTGGCGTCGATCAAGAAGGGCGACCGCGTCGTGACCACCGGCGGGCTGCACGGGACCGTGACGGGCCTGAACGAGCACACCGTCGTGTTGCGCGTCGCCGATCAGGTGAAGGTCGAGTTCGACCGCTCCGCCATCGGCCGCGTGGTCGCGGGGCAGGGCGAGAAGGATGCCTAAGCACCTCCGGGTGCGCCTGGGACTCGTCCTCATCGTCGTCGCGGCCTCCGTCTGGTACCTGTATCCGCCGCAGAAAACCATCAATCTCGGACTCGACCTGCAGGGCGGGATCCACCTCATGCTCGGCGTCGAGGCCGACAAGCACGTCGCGAGCCAGACCGACCGCGCGGCCGAGGATCTCAAGGGCGCGCTCGAGCGGAAGGGCATCGGCCTCAAGCGGATCGCCCGCGAGGGCAACGCCGCGATCCAGGTGGAGCTGGCGAATCCCCAGTCGTGGAACGACGCGTTGACCGTCGTGTCGGAGTTCGGCGCATTCGAGCGACGCGACGACGACCAGGCGGCGGGCCGGTTCAAGCTCGTGATGAGCGAGCGCCGCATCAGCCAGCTGCGCGACGACGCGGTCCGCCAGGGATTGGAGACGATCCGCAACCGCGTCGACCAGTTCGGCGTGTCCGAGCCGACGATCACGCGTCAGGGCAGCGAGCGGATCCTGATCCAGCTGCCGGGAGTGCAGGACCCGGCGCGGGCCAAGGCGCTCATCGGCAAGACGGCGCTCCTCGAGTTCAGACTGCTCGACGAGCGGACGTCGGTCGAGCAGGCGCTGGCGGGCCAGTTGCCGGAGACCTCCGAGATCCTGTACCGGCGGGAAGTGGACAAGCAGACCAAGGCCGAGCGCAAGATCCCGTACGTGGTCCAGAAGCGCAGCCTGCTCACGGGCGCCGAGCTGACGCGCGCCGAGGTGCAGGCCGACCCGAACTCGATGGGCAATTGGCAGGTGGCGATCGAGTTCACGGCGACCGGCGCGCGGATCTTCGGCGAGGTCACCGAGCAGAACGTCGGCAAGCACCTGGCGATCATCCTCGACGGCAACGTGTACTCGGCGCCGCGCATCAACGAGCGCATTCCCGGCGGGCGCGCGGTGATCACGGGTCAGTTCACGGTCGACGAGGCGCGCGATCTCGCCATCGTGCTGCGCGCCGGCGCCCTGCCGGCCCCGGTCGTCATCCTGGAAGAGCGGACGGTGGGCCCGTCGCTCGGCGCCGACTCGGTGCGTCAGGGGCTCATCGCCATCGCGGCGTCGGCGGCGATCGTGTTCGTCTTCATGCTCTTCTACTACCGGCTGTCGGGTCTCATCGCCGACATCGGGCTCGGGCTCAACCTCCTGATGCTCGTCGCGTGCATGGCGGCGTTCAGCGCCACGCTCACCCTGCCCGGGATCGCGGGCATCGCGCTCACGATCGGGATGGCGGTGGACACCAACATCCTGATCTTCGAGCGGATCCGCGAGGAGCTGCGCGTCGGCAAGACACCGCGGGCGGCGATCGACGCCGGATTCCGCCGGGCCTTCACGATCATCGTGGACACCCACGCGACCGTGCTCGTGACGGCCATCATCCTCTACCAGTTCGGAACGGGGCCGGTCCGCGGCTTCGCGGTCTCGCTGTTCGTCGGCCTCGCGGCCAGCCTGTTCAGCGCCTACTTCTTCTCGCGGCTGTTGTTCGACCTGGTGTACGGGCTCCGCGGGAAGGTCGCGAAGGTTTCGATATGATCGAGCTGTTCCACAGCCCGAGCTTCAACTTCATCGGCCGACGGCGGTGGGCGTACGCGATCTCCGTGCTCTTCATCGCGGTCGGGCTGGTGTCGATCGTGACCAAGGGCGGCCTGCGCTACGACATCGACTTCGCCGGGGGGACGCTCATCCAGATTCGATTCGCCGAGCCGCCGACGATCGCCAAGATCCGGGCGAGCCTCGCGACGATCCGGCTCGGCGACAGCATCATCCAGCAGTTCGGCGACGTCCGGGAGTTCATCATCCGGATGCCCCTGACCGCGACCAGCTCCGAGGAGGTGAGTCGGCGCATCGAGAGCGCCCTCGCCGGCGGCGGCGTCGGCAAGTTCGAGATCCGGCGGGTGGAGTTCGTCGGCCCGCAGGTGGGCCGGGATCTCCAGCTGCAGGCGGTGTACGCCGTGCTCACCGGGCTCGTGTGCATCACGCTGTACATCGCGTTCCGGTTCGACCTCAAGGGCGGCGTCGCGGCGACCGTCGCGGTTTTTCACGACGTGCTGGTGTCGCTGGGCGCACTGTCGCTGACCGATCGCGAGTTCTCGCTGACGGTGCTGGCCGGGCTCCTGACGATCATCGGCTACTCGGTCAACGACACGATCGTCGCGTACGACCGGCTCCGCGAGAACCGCGGGAAGTTCATTCCCAAGGGGCAGACCTTCGAGCAGCAGATGAACACCGCGATCAACCAGACCCTCTCGCGGACCGTCCTCACCGCGCTGACCGTGTTCTTCTCGACCGCGATTCTGCTCTTCTTCGGCGGCAAGGTCCTCGAGGACATGGCCTTCACGCTGTTCATCGGCGTGATCACCGGCACCTACTCGACCATCTACATCGCCGGCGCGCTCGTGGTCGACTGGACCAACTACGTCGAGGGGCGGCTGCGGCGAGGCAAGAAAGCGGTGGCGAAAGCCTGATCAGCGTGTCAAACTAGTTGGTCAACCAAAGGTTTTGGTACCGTTGACACAACTAGAGACGCTGATCGAGGAGATTCCGAAATACCAGCCGGGCGCTGATCTCGACGTCCTCGCTCGCGCCTATCGGTTTTCGGCCGCCTCGCACCAGGGGCAGCAGCGCGCCTCCGGCGAGCCCTACCTCAGCCATCCCCTCGAGGTCGCCAACCTCCTCGTCGACTTCAAGATGGACGTCACCACCGTGACCGCCGGCTTGCTCCACGACGTCCTGGAGGACACCACCGCGACCAAGGCCGACCTCGAGCGCGAGTTCGGCGGCGAGATCGCGGAGCTCGTCGACGGCGTCACCAAGATCGGCAAGCTGGCCTTCTCCTCGCGCGAGGAGCGTCAGGCCGAGAACTTCCGGAAGATGCTCGTCGCGATGGCGCGCGACCTCCGCGTGCTCATGATCAAGCTCGCCGACCGGCTCCACAACATGCGCACGCTCGACTACCTGCCGTCCGACCGGGGCAAGAAGATCGCCCAGGAGACACTCGACATCTACGCGCCCCTGGCGCATCGGCTGGGCATGGCCAAGGTGAAGGCCGAGCTCGAGGACCTGGCCCTCCGCGCGCTCAACCCGGGCGACTACGTCGACCTCCAGAAGCGCGTCGCCAAGCGCCGCCTCGAGCGCGAGGCGGACATCAACCAGGTGATCGCGATCCTCCAGCGGAAGCTCTTCGAGGTCGGGATCGACTCGCAGATCCGGGGCCGGCCCAAGCACTTCTACTCGATCTGGAAGAAGATGCACGATCAGGGCCGTGAGTTCGACGAGATCTACGACCTGACGGCCGTCCGTGTCATCACGGCCTCGGTGCGCGACTGCTACGGCGCCCTCGGCGTCATCCACTCGCTGTGGAAGCCGGTGCCGGGGCGCTTCAAGGATTTCATCGCGATGCCGAAGGTCAACATGTACCAGTCGCTGCACACGACGGTCATCGGGCCCAAGGGCGACCCCATCGAGATCCAGATCCGGACCCGCGAGATGCACCGCATCGCCGAGGAGGGGATCGCGGCGCACTGGCTCTACAAGGAGCGGAAGGCGGGCAAGGACAAGCTCGACGAGTCGCTCGTGTGGCTGCGTCAGCTGATCGAGACGCAGCAGGATACGAAGGACCCGCGGGAGTTCATGGACACGGTCCGGGTCGACCTCTTCCCGGACGAGGTGTACGTCTTCACGCCCAAGGGCGACGTGAAGGCGCTCCCGGACGGCGCGACGCCCCTCGACTTCGCCTACGCGGTCCACACCAAGGTCGGCGAGCACTGTGTCGGCGCGAAGGTGAACGCCAAGCTCGTCCCGCTCCGGTACACGCTGCGGCAGGGGGACATCGTCGAGATCGTGACGTCGCCCAACCAGCATCCGAGCCGCGACTGGCTGAAGATCGTCAAGTCGACGCGGGCGCGGGCGAAGATCAACCAGTGGCTCAAGGTCGAGGAGCGTGTGCGCTCGATCGAGCTCGGCCGCGAGATGTTCGAGCGCGAGGCGCGGAAGTACCGCCTGAATCCGACGGCGCTCCTCGGCGGCGAGGACATGAAGAAGACGGCGGCCGACTTCGGCTTCTCGGGGCCCGACGATCTCATGGCGGCGATCGGCTACGGCAAGAGCTCGGTCCACCAGGTCCTGAACAAGCTGGCGCCGAACGCGCTCCTGGAGTCGCCGGAGAAGCCGAAATCGACGGCGGCGCGTCCGGCGCCGACCGACGGCGTGCGCATCCGCGGCGTCGACGACCTGCTCGTGCGGTTCGCGCGGTGTTGCAATCCGCTTCCCGGCGATCCGATCGTCGGCTTCATCACGCGGGGTCGCGGTCTCACGGTGCACGCCCGCGACTGTCTGACGGTCGCCAAGAGCGTCCTGGACCGGGAGCGGCTGATCGACGTCGAGTGGGACGTCGAGGAGCCGGGCAAGCGGCCGGTTCGAATCGCGGTCTACATCGGCAAGGACCGCCCGGGGCTCCTCTCCGAGATCACGGGCGCGATCTCGGCCCGCAACGGCAACATCACGAAGGCCGAGGTGACGGTGACCGACGACCGGCGCGGGATCAACAACTTCGTCGTCGAGGTCGCCGACCTCCGGCAGCTCCAGGACATCATCGCCGCCATCCGCGACGTCAGAGACGTCATCAACGTCGAGCGCGTCCGGGGACTGTAGTGCTCGCCGGCGGGCAGGTCCGCCGTCGCACGACCGCGGTCCCGCCTGCGCCGCCGCTCGCGGGCGGTCGTCCATGACGAGACGGCGGTTCGAGGCGCTCGTCGAGAAGGCGCTCCGGCGCCTGCCCAGACGGTTCAAGGACAAGATCGAGAACATCGCCGTGGTCGTCGAGGACTGGGCCGACGACGAAACCCTGGCCGATCTCGAGATCGAGCCGCCGGACACGCTCTACGGGCTGTACCGGGGCGTCGACCTCACGCGCCGTGATTCCGGATACGGCAACGTCCTGCCCGACACGATCACCATCTATCAGGGACCGATCGAG
This sequence comes from Binatia bacterium, assembly GCA_035635995.1. GTDB lineage: Bacteria > Methylomirabilota > Methylomirabilia > Rokubacteriales > CSP1-6 > AR31. The sequence continues at coordinate 7,486 of DASPZZ010000246.1, forward strand.
GAAGACTGTGCCGACGAAGCGGAGATGGCGGAGCTGGTGCGCGACACGGTCATCCACGAGCTCGGCCACTACTTCGGCCTCGACGACGAGACCATGGAGCGCATCGAGGGCTCTGAGCCCTAGATGAGCCGCGGCCGGCGCCTCGTCGAGGCTCTCGCGGCCGCCGCCTCCCGATACTTCCCCGAGGACCAGAGCCCCAAGCGGGCGCTGCTCGAGAGCCTCGCGGGTTGCGCCGTGGGTCATCCCGAGACGCTCCTCCGCTTCCACGAGGCGCTCTGCTTCCTCCAGGCGTATCCGGACGCCCCGGAGATCCTCGAGCTCGTCGACCGGGCGCTGGAGGCGTTCCCCGCCCGCGTGGAGCGGCTCGGTCGTTCCGCGCGGCGCCGCCTCCACGACTCCGGCATCGCGAACAGCACGCTCGACTACCCCTTTGGTTTTCCGATGGCGCGCTGGCTCGCCTCCCGGTTTCCCCGCCAGGCCGAGGTCGCCTGGGCCGGGTTCACGGAAGCGGACCGGCTCGACGAGACGCTCTCGCTGCTCGCGACGACGGCGGAAGGCGACGCCTTCAGTGAAGGCGGGATGGGCTGGCGGCGATGGCTTCGGGTCGCCAAGGGCGGCCGCCGGCTCACCGATCTGCAGCTCGTGCTCGAAGTGTTCGAGCGCACCGGGCTTCCCGAGGAGACGCGGGACTGGCTCTTCGAGAGCCTGAGCCTGCCGATTCTCTGGCGTCCGCGCGGCGCCGGGGCCTCGCGCACGCTCGCGCGGATTCCGTCGCGACCCGCGTTCTTCCACGAGCGAGGCCTCGAGCGGGGTGGCGTCGACCTCGTCGCGGCGCTCCGACAGCCGTTGCCCGTCGCGCGGGCGCCCCGGCCGCTCGCGGAGGTGATGATCGACGCCGCCCGCGTGGCGATGGCGACGCGCCAGCGGGAGCTCCACGCCTTCTCCTATCCGAATCCCGACGACGTTCTGGTGGCCGACGCGGGTCGAGGGCTCAGGCTCGTCTTCATCGGGATCCGGCCGGATTTCCGGCTGCCCCTCGAGGGCTACTACGGCTTCCTGGCGCTGAAGAACGGTGTGCCGGTGAGCTACGGCGGCGGCTGGGAGCTTTTCGGCACGCTCGATTTCGCCGTCAACGTCTTCGCGTCGTTCCGGCAGGGCGAGTCGGCGTACCTGGCGACTCAGCTGCTCCGCGCGTACCGGCGGATCTTCGGCATGCGGACCATCGTGGTCGATCGCTATCAGCTCGGCCACGAGAGCACCGAAGCTCTCCGGTCCGGCTCGTTCTATTTCTATCACCGCCTCGGATTCCGCCCGCGCGATCCGAGCGTCATCCGCGTGCTCGCGGAAGAACGGGCGAAGATCGTCGCCGATCCCGCGTACCGCTCGCCCGTCCCCGCGCTCAGGCGATTGGCGGCGGCCGAGGTTTTCCTGACGCTCCCGGATGCACCCGCGGCGCCGGAGCGGCGCCTGCGAGCGACCGACGTCTCGGCGCTGGTCGCGCGCCACATCGCGCGGGCGTTCCGCGGCGACCGGGTCGAAGCCACACGCGACTCGGCCGAGCGCGTCGGTCGGGCGCTCGGCGCGCCGCGCCGCGTGACGTGGTCACCCGCCGAACGGCGCGCCTTCGAGCGGATGTCGCTCCTCGCGGCGCTCATCCCGGATCTCTCCAGCTGGTCGCTCGCCGAGCGGCGCGCGCTGGTCGCGGTCATGCGTGCCAAGGGGAGCGGGAGCGAGATGCGCTATGCACGACTGCTCGATGGACACCGCCGCTTGCGCCGGAGCCTCGACGCTCTGGCGCGGGCCTAGCCCGCATTATTCACGACGACGGCGCCGCGAGTCGGACGGGGCCTGGCACCAGGGTGTCCCCGGCCCACCGGGCTCCGTCACCCACTCGCCCGAACGCGGCTCTTCGAGCTGCGGACGGGACGCGGGGGTCCCACTCCCGCCCGGCGGGCCGGGACACCCTGGTGCCACCCGTCTGACGGCGCAGTGGGGTTCGTGAATAATGCGGGCTAGCCCGACCGCGATCACCGGTCAGCTCTTCTAGCTCCGACTCGTAAGTTTTCGCTTGACAGGCTATTTCAATAGTCCGTATGGTTTCAGCAGATGCTGAAACAGCTGGAGCGAAAGAAACATGCTGAAATCCGCGGAGGTACGGCGACAGGTAGCCCAGCGCCTTCGGGAGCTCCTCCCGAAGGCGAAGAGCTGGCAAGAGAGCACCGATGCGAAAGTGGGTGGCCAAACCGCGGATTTATTGGCGAGATTCCAGCTGGCAGGGCAGGAGCACACGTTGGTCGCTGAAATCAGCTCGCTGGGCCAACCCCGGCAGATTCGAGCCGCCGTCACGCGACTGAACGAAATCCGTCGAGAGATTCCTGGGGCGTACCCCGTGGCTGCCGCCGCGTACATCGGTCCGCAGAGCGCCCGAATCCTCAAGAGCAACAATCTCGGATTCGTCGATCTGTCGGGCAACTGCTATCTCGCTTTCGAGAACGTGCTGATCGAGAAGGAGGGCAAGCGGAACGTCCGGCCCTCGACGCGGCCCCTCCGCTCGCTCTTCGCGCCCCGCGCGACGCGGGTCGCCCGCGTGCTGCTCGCCGAGCCCGGCCGGGCGTGGCGGCTCGAGGAGCTGGGGCGAGCGGCGGCCGTGAGCCTCGGTCACTCGCACAACGTCATCAAGCGGCTCGAGGAGCTCGCCTGGGTGGAGCGCGACGACAGCCAGCGCATTCGCCTGTCGAAGCCGGCCGACCTGCTCGAGGTGTGGTGCGAGTCGTACACCTATCGGACGAACGAGCTCACCTCATATCTGGCGCCCGAGCGTGTCACGCGGAAGTTCATGGGCGAGGTCGCGCGAGTCGCGAGCGCCGAGGGCCGCCGGTACGCCTTCACGCTGAACGCCGGCGCCGCGCTCCTGGCGCCGAGCCTCCGGCAACCGGCCGTGCACTGCTACCTCGAAGGCGATCCCGCGCCGGTCGCGCAGGCGCTCGGCCTGCGCCCGGCCGCCGAGGCGGACGGGGCGCTCCATTTCCTCGCGCCGTACGACCTGGGAGTGTTCTACGGCGCCTTCGAGAAGGGCGGGCTCAAGGTCGTGTGTTTGCCGCAGCTCTACGTCGACCTCGTGCACTACGAGCGCCGCGGGCCCGAGCAGGCCGAGCATCTACGGCGCGAAGCTATGGGTTACTGAGCGACGCGGAAGGGGGTGATTTGGTGAAGAAGAAGGCAAAGAAGAAGAAGAAGGGCAAGTAGATCCCGACGGCGGCACCGAGCCTCTCCATGGAAGGAGGTGAGACGCTCGATGAAGAAGAAGGCGAAGAAGAAGAAGAAGTAGTGAAGCTGCTTCACGGTGGGGGGTTTGGCGGCCTCCCACCAGGTACCGATCGGGAGGGGGCAGCGGCGCCCCCTCCCGATTGTGTTTAAATGACTTTCGTGACCTTGCCCGCCTTGAGGCAGCGGGTGCACACGCGCACGCGTCGCGACCTGCCGGCGACCAGCGCGCGCATCGAGACGAGGTTGGGGAGCCAGCGCCGCTTCGTGAGCTTGTGGGCGTGACTGATCGTGTGACCGACGCTGGGGCCCTTCCCGCAGATATCGCACCGCTGAGCCATGCACGCTCCCTGGGTTCACGTCTCCGAGGATTGGACCGAAGGCTTTGTATAGCACAGGGGTGCCAATGACGCAAACCGGCACGCCCCACACCCTCCAGACGCCGCTGCGATTCGTCAAGGGCGTCGGCCCGCAGCGCGCGAGCCAGCTCGAGCGCAAAGGGCTCCGCACCGTCGAGGACGCGCTCTTCTTCGTTCCGCTCCGCCACGAGGACCGGACCCGGCTGACGCCACTCCGCGCCCTCGTGCCGGGGCAGGCCGCCACGTGCTCGGGGATCATCGTCGGGGTCAGCCCACCGCCGCCCGGGCGCTCCCGGGTGCCGTTCACCGTGATGCTGCGCGACCAGAGCGGCTACGCTACCGCCAGCTGGTTCGGCTGGCGATTCCTGGCGCGTGTCCTCAAGCGCGGCCAGCAGCTGGTCCTGCACGGCCGCGTCGGACGCTACAAGGGCGCCCTGGTGATCCAGCAGCCGGACTACGAGATCGTCGAGAACGGCGAGGACGAGCGGTTACACACCGGCCGCCTCGTGCCGGTGTACTCCCTCACGGAGGGACTGCCCCAGCGGGCGCTCCGCTCCCTCATGTGGCGCCTCGTCGAGGCCTTCGGCGCCGAGGTGGAGGAGCCGCTTCCAGAGGGCGTGCGCGGCCGGCGGGGCCTCGTCGCTCTGGCGCAGGCGGTCCGGGACGCGCACTTTCCCCAGACGGACGCGGCGCTGGCGGCGGCGCGCCGCCGCCTCACGTTCGACGAGGGCCTGCTCCTGCAGCTCGGGCTCGCCATATTGAGAACCCGCGTCGCCCGGGCGCGCGGCGTCGCGCTGAATCCGCGCGGCGACCTGGTCGCCCGGCTCCGCGCGCGGCTGCCCTGGAAGCTGACGGGCGCTCAGGACCGCGTGTGGGAGGAGATCCGTCGCGACATGGCGGCGCCGCACCCGATGCACCGGCTCCTTCAGGGCGACGTCGGCTCCGGCAAAACGGTCGTGGCCGCCCTGGCCGTCCTGACGGCGATCGAGGCCGGCTACCAGGCGGCGGTGATGGCGCCCACGGAGATCCTGGCCGAGCAGCACTTCATGACGTTCCGCCAGCTGCTCGAGCCGCTCGGCGTGCGCCTCACGCTGCTGACCTCGTCGCTCAAGCCGCGCGAGCGCGCGGCCCGCCGTGCCGCGCTGGCGGCGGGCGAGACCGCGTGCGTCGTCGGCACCCACGCGCTCGTCCAGGAGGGCGTGGAGTTCCGCCGTCTTGGGCTGGTGGTGGTCGACGAGCAGCACCGGTTCGGGGTCGAGCAGCGCGCGCGGCTGCGCGGCAAGGGCGAGCATCCCGACCTGCTGGTGATGACGGCGACGCCGATTCCCCGCACGCTCGCCCTCACCATCTACGGCGACCTGGACGTGTCGGTCCTCGACGAGCTGCCGCCCGGTCGCCGCCCGATCGTCACGGTGGCGCGCGCCGAGGCGAAGCGCCGGGCGATCTACAAATTTCTGAAGGAGCAGGTCGCCGGCGGCCGCCAGATCTACGTCGTCTACCCACTGGTCGAGGAGTCCGAGGTGCTCGACCTCAAGGCGGCGACCGACATGGCGCGCCACCTGGCGGAGGAGGTCTTTCCCGACCTCGTGGTCGGGTTGCTGCACGGGCGCCTCGATTTTGCGGACAAGGACTCGATCATGCACCGCTTCAAGGCCGGCGAGATCCAGGTACTCGTCTCCACGACGGTGATCGAGGTAGGCATCGACGTGCCCAACGCGTCGGTCATGCTGATCGAGCACGCCGAGCGCTTCGGCCTCTCGCAGCTGCACCAGCTCCGGGGGCGCGTCGGTCGCGGCGAGTGGAAGTCGTACTGCATCTTGCTCACCGCCGGCCACCTCACCGATGAGGCGCGGCGGCGGATCGACGCGATGACGTCGACGAACGACGGCTTCCGGATCGCCGAGGTCGACCTCGAGCTGCGCGGCCCGGGCGAGTTTTTCGGGACGCGCCAGTCGGGCCTCCCCGAGCTCCGCGCGACCGATCTCCTGCGCGACACGAGCCTGCTCGAGGAAGCTCGGCGGGAGGCGAGCGGGATCATCGCACGCGACCCCGAGCTCGCCGACCCGGCTCATCGCGCGCTCCGCGCCGCCCTCCTCGCGCGGTGGCGGGGCAAGCTCGCGCTGGCGACCGCCGGGTAGCCTGGATCATTCGTGAACTTACCTCGCGCGAGGTGGGCCGGGGACGCCGTGGGCCGCGCCCCCACCCGGCCGGCGGAGTGGGACCCCCGAGTCCCGCCCGCAGCTCGAAGAGCTGCGATTCGGGCGAGTGGGTGACGGAGCCGGCCGGGTGGGGGCGCGGCCCACGGCGTCCCCGGCCCGCCTCGCGCGAGGTAAGTTCATGAATATTCCGGGCGAGACTCACTGTTCGAGCGCGGGCTTCGCCCGCGCAATCCTTCCTTCCTCGTGGGGGAGGCATCGGAGGGGGCCGTCGAGGCCCCCTCCGAGACAATCATGCGGGTGATTGCGGGAGCGCTGAAGGGGCGGCGGCTCGTGACGCCGAGGGGGGCGACGACGCGCCCGACGGCCGACCAGGTGCGGATCGCGCTGATGGACGCGCTCGGACCCTGGCTGCCCGACTCCCGCGTGCTCGATCTCTTCGCCGGCGCCGGCGGCGTCGGGCTCGAGGCGCTCTCGCGCGGCGCCGCCTCCGCGACGTTCGTCGAACGCGACGCGCGCGCCGTCGCCGCGCTCGTCGAGAACATCCGATCGCTCGACGTCGAGTCGCGGACGCACGTCGTACGCGGCGACGTCGGACGGCAGCTCGCGCGGCTCGAAGCCGAGGGCCGGCGGTTCGAGATCGTCTTCCTCGACCCGCCGTACGCCACCGACGTGGGCGAGCGCGCGCTCCAGGCGCTGGGCACCGGCGAGCTCACCGCGCCGGAAGGGCTCGTCGTCGCCCAGCATCTGACCAAGCGCCGCCCCGCACGCGAATACGGCGTTCTGCGGGCGTTCCGGGACCGGCGATTCGGGGAGACGACCTTGACTTTCTTTCGAGCCGGAGGGTAGCCTACCGCTCGTGGCCAAGCGCGCCGTCTATCCCGGCATGTTCGATCCCGTGCACAACGGTCACGTGGACGTCATCCAGCGCAGCCTCCAGATCTTCGACGAGCTGATCGTCGCGGTGGTGGCCAATCCGTCGAAGCAGCCGCTCTTCTCGGTGAAGGAACGCCTCGAGATGATCGACGAGGCCACCTCGGAGCTGAGCAACTTCCGCATCGTCGCGTTCGACGGGCTCCTGATCGACCTGGTGGCGCGCGAGCGCGCCGACTGCATCGTGCGGGGGATCCGCGCCGTGTCCGATTTCGAGTACGAGTTCCAGATGGCGCTGATGAACCGGAAGCTCCGGAGCACCGTCGAGACCGTGTTCTTGATGCCGCACGAGAAGTACACGTACATCTCGTCGCGGCTGATCAAGGAAGTCGCCAGCTTCGGCACGTCGGTGGCCGGCATGGTGCCGCCGATCGTCGACAAACGACTGACCGAGAAGTACCCTCCCAAGTAACGCGGCGGTCCGCCGCCGAAGGAGCCGCGCCGTGCTGGCCGATCGCCTGAAGACGCTTGCCCCGTCGTCGACGCTCGCCGTGCAGGCGAAGGCGCGGGAGCTGCGGCGGCGCGGCGTCGACGTGATCTCGTTCGGCGCGGGCGAGCCCGACTTCGACACGCCCGAACGGATCAAGGACGCCGCGATCCAGGCGATGCGGCGGGGCCAGACGAAATACACCGAGGTCGGCGGCATCCCCGAGCTGCGGGCGGCGGTATGCGGCAAGTTCAAGCGCGACAACGGGCTCGCCTACGAGCCGGCGGACGTTCTGGTCTCGTGCGGCGCCAAGCACTCGCTCTTCAACCTGGCCGTCGCGCTGCTCAACCCGGGTGACGAGGTTCTCGTGCCGAGCCCGTACTGGGTCTCCTATCCGGAGCAGGCGCGGCTCCTCGGCGCGGTCCCGATCGCCGTCCCGACGCACGAGGCGACGGGGTTCGACCTGGATCCCGAGCGGCTGCGCGCGGCCGTCACGCCGCGGACGAAGGTGATCGTCCTCAACAGCCCCAACAATCCCACGGGCGCCGTGTTCTCACCCGCGTCGCTCGCCGCGGTCGCGAAGCTCGCCGTGGAGCGGAACGTGTTCGTCGTGTCCGACGAGTGCTACGAGGCGCTGACGTTCGAGGGGCGGCACGTGTCGATCGCCGCCCTCGACCCGGAAGTCAAGGCGCGCACGCTCGTCGTCAACACGTGCTCGAAGGCCTACGCGATGACCGGCTGGCGGATCGGCTTCGCCGCCGGACCGCGCGAGCTCATTCGCGCCATGACGGACGTCCAGAGCCAGGTGACGTCGAACCCCTCGTCGATCGCCCAGTGGGCCGCCGTCGAGGCGCTCGCCGGGCCCCAGGACGAGGTCGCCAGGATGGCGGGCGAGTTCGACCGGCGGCGCCGCGTCATCGTGCAGGGACTCAACGCGCTCCCGGGGGTCTCGTGCGTCATGCCCAAGGGGGCGTTTTACGTATTCGCGAACGTCTCGCGGCTGTTCGGGCGGCGGTGGAAGGCCGCCGCCGACACGACGACCCTCAAGGGCTCCGTCGACGTCACCGCCTTCCTCCTCGAGGAGGCGAAGGTGGCCGTCGTGCCCGGCGTCGACTTCGGCTCCGACGACCACGTGCGCCTGTCGTACGCGACGAGCGAAGCCCTCATCACCGAGGGGCTGACGCGCATGGCATCGGCGCTCGAACGCCTCGCGTGAGGCGCGGCCCCGGCGCGCCTTGACAGCCCTCGCGACATTCTCTACTAAGGAGAGTCACCGATGAAGCTCGAAGGCTCCTACGACGTGAAGGCGCCCCGACAGAAGGTGTGGACCGCGTTCCTCGATCCGGAAACGCTCCGGCAGGCGATTCCCGGCTGCGAGAAGCTCGAGCTGATCGGTCCCGACGAGTACAAGGCGACGCTGAAGATCGGCGTGGCGGCGGTGAAGGGGACGTTCGAGGGCAAGGTGCGGCTCCTCGACAAGAAGCCGCCCGAGTCCTATCGCCTGGCCGCCGACGGGAGCGGGGGACCCGGGTTCGTCCGCGCCGACACGGTGATCACGCTGACGGACATCGAGGGCGGCACGCGCGTCTCGTACAGCGCGGACGTTCAGATCGGTGGGCTCATCGCGGGCGTCGGGCAGCGGATGCTCGGCGGCGTGTCGAAGATGATGGCCGATCAGTTCTTCAACAAGATGAGCGAGCTGCTGACGACCGCCTGACCACCCCCGATGGCCCCCTCCGTTCATCGTCGCGCCTCGGCCGGCGGAGATTCGTCGGATCGCTCGCCTCGGGCCCGAGGGCCCCAGCCCTCGGGCGGCCCTGCGGCTCGCACGGCGGCCCCGCGCCGGCCCGCGGTGCGCACCTCCCGCTACCTCGAGCCGCGTCTGGAGCGCGCGTCGCGCGCCGAGATGACCGGAGTGCAGACGCGGCGCCTGCGCGAGCAGTTGGCCCACGCGGCGGCGCACAGCCCGTTCTACCGGCGCAAGCTCAAGGCGGCCGGGATCAGGCCGGCCGCGGTCCGGACGCTCGACGATCTGCGGGCGCTGCCCTTCACGACCAAGGACGAGCTGAAGGAGAACCAGGCGGCGCGGCCGCCGTGGGGCGACGTCCTCGCCGTCCCGCTGGACGACGTGCTCCGCATCCACATGACCTCGGCCACGACCGGCCGCCCCCTCGCGTTCCTCGACACCGCGGACGACTGGTACGGCTTCTATCACTCGTACGCCCGTGCGCTACACGCCTTCGGCGTGCGCCGGTCGGACGTCGTGATGGCGGCCTTCTCGTACGGGCCGTGGATCGGCTACTGGTCCGGCTTCTACGCGGCGCAAGACCTCGGCTGCCTCGTGTTTCCCGTCGGCGGTCTCTCCACCGACCAGCGGATCGATGCGCTCTTGAACTACCCGATCACGGTGCTGGGTTGCACGCCGTCGTACGCGCTCTTCCTCGGTGAGGCGGCGGCCAAGAAGGGCATCGACCTCGCCAAGGACACGAAGATCCGGGTCACATGGCACACGGGCGAGCCCGGCGCGTCGATTCCGGCCACCAGGACGAAGATCGAGTCGGCGTTCGGCGCGAAGGCGTACGACCTGCCCGGGCTGACCGAGATCGCGGCGTGGGGGTTCGAGTGCGACGCGCGCGCCGGGCTGACCCACGTGAACGAGGACTACTGCTATCCCGAGGTGCTCGACGCGCAGGACCGACCGGTCCGCTCGGGGGAGCGGGGGGAGCTGGTCTTCACGAGCCTCTATCGCAAGGCCATGCCGCTCATTCGGTACCGGACGCGGGACGTCGTCCAGGTCGCCGACCGTCGGTGCCCGTGCGGGCGCACGCTGGTCGCGTTCGAAGGCGGGGTGCTGGCGCGGCTCGACGACATGAAGAAGGTGCGCGGCGTGATTGTCTACCCACGGCGGGTGGAGGAGCTGGTGAGGCCGCACGCCGACGTGGACGAGTTCCAGATCGTCTTCCGGCGCCGCGACGGTCTCGACGACATCCTGATCCGCATCGACCCGTCGCCGTCGCTGTCGCTCGGCGAGCGCGACGGGCTGCGGGCGAAGCTGGCCGACGATCTGCGGACCGGGCTTGGCATCCGCGTCACCGTCGACATCGGCGAGCCCGGGTCGCTGCCGCGATGGGACCACAAGGCCCGGCGCGTGCGGGACGAGCGGACGGAGGTGCCGTTTTGAAGGCCGCGTTCTTCAGGGAGCACGGCGGCGCCGAGAAGATCCTCTACGACGACTATCGCGATCCGGTCATCGAGCCCGCGGAGGTCCTGGTCCGCGTGAGGGCGTGCGCCCTCAACCAGGTCGACATGCTGCTGCTGGACGGCCGCTTTCCTCCGCCCGAGGGGCTGCCGCACGTCAACGGCTGCGAGGTGACGGGCACGATCGAGGCGACCGGCGCCGACGCGGCCGGGCTCCGGCGCGGGCAGCGCGTGATCATCTTTCCCGGCTTCGCCTGCGGGCGTTGCGAGTACTGCCTGCGCGGCGAACGGACGGTCTGTGTCCGGTACGGCTATCTCGGCGCCCACAAGGACGGCGGCTACGCCGAGCTGGTGAAGGCGCCGGCCGCCAACGTCCTGCCGCTTCCTGAGGCGATCCCGTTCGAGGCGGGCGCCGCCGTGCCGCTCGCCATGCTCACCTCGTGGCACGCGCTGGTGGCGCAGGCCGAGGTCCGGCCCGGACAGACCGTGCTCGTCCAGGCCGCCGGCAGCGGCGTGGGCAGCGCCGCGATCCAGATCGCCCGGCTCTGCGGAGCTCGCGTCATCACCACGGTCGGGGCCGACGACAAGATCGAGTTCGCCCGGGCGCTCGGCGCCGAGCACGTCGTGAACTACCGCACGCAGGACTTCGTCGAGGAGACGAAGAAGTGGACGGGTAAGCGGGGCGTCGACGTGGTCGTCGAGCACATCGGGGGTGACACCTTCGAGCGGTCCGTCTACGCCCTCACCCGGCTCGGCAAGCTCGTCACGATCGGCTCGCACGACACGCATTGGGGGCGACTCGACCTCCGCCACGTCTACTCCAAGAACCTCCGGATCCTCGGGACTAACCTGGGCTCGATCGTCGAGCTGCAGACGGTGCTCGACCACGTGGTCCTGGGACGTCTCCGGCCGGTCGTCGACCGGGCCTTCCCTCTCAAGGACGCGCGCGCCGCCGTGCAGCACGTGCTGGACCGGAAGAACAAGGGGAAGGTCCTCCTGGTCTCGTGACGCTCGCGGCCCTCCTCGCGCGCGCCGCGCTCCGCCGACCCGAGGCCGAGGCCGTCGTCGACGGCCGGCAGCGCCTCACCTACGCCGAGCTGGACGCGCGTGCCGCTGCGGCGGCGCGGGGATTCGCGCGGCTCGGCGTCGCCCGGGGCGACCGCGTTCTGCTGGTGCTCCGGAACCGACTCGAGCACGTCGTCGCCTACTGGGCGCTCCAGAAGCTCGGCGGCGTCGCGGTCCCCGTCAACTTCCGCCTCGCCGCCAACGAGCTCCGCGACCTCCTCACCGACTCCGGCGCCAAGCTCGCGCTCTTCGAGGCCTCGACCGCCGCCGCTATGCACGAAGCCGCCGACGGGACCCCCGTGCGCCTCGTCTTCGTGGGCGACGGAGCCCCAACGGGCTCGACCATCACTGCCGGACGAGCGGCGACCTCGCCAACTTCAAGCGGCCGAGGCGCTTCGTGTTCGTGACGGAGATCCCGAAGACCGCCTCGGGCAAGAGATTGCGGCGGCTGCTGCGCGACGGTCGGTACACGGAGGTGCGACCATGAGCGAATTTCTCCGAGTCGAGCGCGCCGGCGCCGTGGCGACCATCTGGATCGATCGCCAGCCCCGGATGAACACGATGACCGTCGCGATGCGAAACGAGTTTCCGGCGATCTTCGCGGCGCTCGAGGCCGACGAAGAGGTCCGCGTGGTCGTGATCCGAGGCGCCGGCGGTAAGGCGTTCAGCGCCGGCGGCGACGTGTCCGAATTTCTCACGCTGGCGCCCGCCGACCTCGAGCTGTGGGGCGACAGCCTCACGGCTGCCGAGCGGTGCCGGAAACCGGTGATCGCCGCCATCGACGGGTATACGATGGGGGCCGGTCTCGAGCTGGCCGTCGCGTGCGACTTCCGCGTGGCCACGCTGCGGTCCGAGTTCGCATTCCCGGAGGTGAGACTGGGAATGATCCCCGGCAGCGGCGGCACCCAGCGCGCCCTGCGGCTCATCGGCATGACGCGTGGAAAGCTCTTCATGATGACCGGCCAGCGGATCTCCGCCGAGCGCGCCGAGGCGTGGGGGCTGATCACCCTGGCGGTGCCGAATGACAAGCTCGACGAGGCCGTGGTCGCGCTCGCGGGCGAGCTGGCCGACCGCGCGCCGCTGGCGCTCCGGACTTTGAAGATGGTGCTCAACCGCGGCGCCGAGGCGCCGCTCGAGACGGCGCTCGAGCTCGAGCGCAAGGCGTACGCGTGGCTCCGCTCCACCCACGACTACGCCGAGGGCGTGACCGCCTTCCTCGAGAAGCGGCCGCCGAAGTACACCGGGAGGTAGCCGATGGCCCGACCCTCGTTCGGACTCATCCTCGCGAATCGCGCCGTCGTGCTCGGCGCCGTCAAGGTGTCGGATCTCGTCGACCTCACGGTGCAGGCGGAGCGCTCGGGCTTCTTCGAGGCCGTGTGGGCCGGCGACAGCCTGCTGGCCAAGCCGCGTCTCGAGTCGGTGACGTTGCTGTCCGCCCTCGCGGGGGTGACCACCACGCTGCGCCTGGGCGTCGGATGCATGGCGACGTTCGTCCACCGCCATCCGGTCATGCTCGCCCACCAGTGGGCGAGCCTCGACGTGCTCTCCGGCGGCCGGACGTGGCTCGCGGTCTGCCTCGGCGGGCCCAGCGAGGCGAACGCGGCCCAGGCCGCCGAGCACGACGTCATGAGCATCCCCTCGGCCGAGCGCGTGGGCCGTCTGGAGGAAGGGATCGCCGTGCTGCGGACGCTCTTCGGCGGCAAGAACGTCTCGCATCAGGGTCGGTTCTACTCCTTCGACGGCGTGACGCTCGAGCCACGGCCCCTGCAGCAGCCGTGCCCCATCTGGATCGCGTCCAACCCGACGGGCCTCACCTGGAAGGGCGGCGCCTCCGCCTCCGAGGCGGTCGTCGAGCGGTCGTTCCGCCGCATCGCGCGCCACGCCGACGGCTGGATGACGAACAAGCTCTCCCCGGACGAGTTCCGGCGGCAGTGGAGCCGCATCGCGGCGATGGCGCGCGAGGAGGGCCGCGACCCGGCGAAGCTCGGCAGCGCGCTCTACCACAACATCAACATCAACGAGGACCGGCAGAAGGGGCTCGAGGAGTCGAAGGCGTTCCTCGACACGTACTACACGTCGAAGTTCTCGCGCGAGTTCGTCGAGCAGTGGACCATCGCGGGCGGGCCGAAGCAATGCATCGAGGAGCTACGCGCGTACTTCGCCGCCGGGGTGGGTCACATGGCGCTGCGCCTGGCCTCCTGGGACCAGCAGGGACAGTTCAAGCGCTTCCTCGGCGAGGTGGCGCCGGCGCTCGGCAAATGACGCCGGAAGGGAGATCTCGGCGATGAGCTTCGTCGACATGCGTGAGTGGATCGCCCGGCTCGACAAGGATGGCGAGCTGCGGCGGATCACGGCCGAGGTGGACTGGGACCGGGAGCTCGGCGCCATCGCGCGCCGCGTGCTCGAGAAGAAGGGGCCCGCGCTCCTCTTCGAGAACATCAAGGGCTACCGCAGTGGGCGCTGCACCAAGCTCTTCGCGAGTGGCCTGGGGAGCGTCGGCCGCCTCGCCCTGGCGCTCGGCTTCCCGAAGGACGCGTCCAACCGTGAGCTGGTCCAGCACGTCATGAAGACGAACCGGCAGACGATCGCCCCGCGGATCGTCGCCACCGGACCCGTCAAGGACGTCGTCGTCCACGGCCAGGACGTCGACCAGACGGAGTTTCCGGTCCCGAAGTGGCACTATCTCGAGGGCGGGCGGTACATCCACACGTTCTCCGGCATCGTCACGCGCGACCCGGAGACGCGGGTGATGAACGTGGGAATCTACCGCGGCATGATCGGCAAGAAGAACAGCGCGCCGTTCCTGCTCATCAAGGGCGGCCAGCACTGGGGCCAGCACTTCCTGAAGTACGCCGCGCGCGGCGAGCCGATGCCGGTCGCGTGCGTGGTCGGCTGGGACCCGATGATGCCGTTCCTGGCGGGCTCGCCGATCCCGCCCGGCGTCTGCGAGTGGGACGTGATGGGCGCCTACCGTGGGGAGCCCGCCGAGCTCGTCCGCTGCGAGACCGTCGACCTCGAGGTGCCGGCGCGCGCCGAGATCGTGATCGAGGGATTCATCAGCGACGACCCGGCGACGTACGAGACGGAGGGACCGTTCGGGGAGTTCACGGGCTACGTCTCGGACATCCCGACGCCGCGCCCCACGATGCGGGTCACGTGCATCACGCACCGCCGCGACCCGATCTTTCGCGGCTGCCTCGAGGGCACGCTGCCGGGCTCGTACAGCGAGAACAGCGTGATGTCGTCCGTCCAGCGCGCCGCGATCGCGTGGAACATCCTGACGGCGGCCGGTATCCCCGGCGTGCGCGACGTCTTCGTCCCGCCGATCACGAACGGCGTGAACATCGTCGTCCAGATCAAGAAGGCCTATCAGGGGCAGCCCAAGCAGATCGCCGCGGCGCTCTGGGGCGCCAGCGCCGCCCAGTTCCGCTACAAGAACGTCATCGTCGTCGAGGAGGACATCGATCCGTCCTCGTACGAGCAGGTGGACTGGGCGTTCGCCCACCGGGTGAACGCCGGTCAGGACGGCCTCGTGGTCTTCCCCGGGATCTTCGGGTCGCCGATCGACCCGAGCACGCCGCTCGAGGACCGGGACGTCGCCCAGCTCGGCACCGGGCTCTGGAACCGCGTCCTGATCGACGCGACGCGCTCGTGGAAGCTCGAGCGCCGGGCGGAGTGGGGAGGGGAGCGGTTCCCGCCCACCGTGCGCCCGGCGCCCGAGGACGAGGCGCGCGTGCGCGCGCGCTGGGAGGAGCTGGGGCTCGGCGACCTCTGAGATGAAGATCACCGAGATCCGCGCTATCCCGCTGGCGGTCCCGCTGCAGGAGATCACGCCGCCGTCGCCGTGGGCCGCCGGCGCCGGCAAGCAGATCCTGGTCCGCGTGACCACCGACGACGGGCTGACCGGCTGGGGGGAGTGTTTCGCCTACGGGGCGACCGAGGCCGTGTGTCACGTCGTCGACGACGCGCTGGCGCCCATCGTCCTCGGCCAGGACCCGACCCAGATCGAGAGCCTGGTCGATCGCATGCATCGAGCGCTGATGATCTGGGGACGCCGCGGCCTCGCGATGATGGCGGTGAGCGGCGTCGAGCTGGCGTGCTGGGATCTGGTCGGCAAGGCGCGGAACGCCCCGGTCTACGAGCTGCTCGGTGGTCTTTGCCAGTCGCGGGCCCGCGTGTACGCGAGCCTCCTGCGTTACGACACGCCGACCCAGGTCCGGCAGGCGGTGTCGGCCGCGCTCGTCCTCGGCCACACCGCGATCAAGCTCCATCAGATCGACGTCGAGTCGGTCGCCGGCGCGCGCGAGGTGACCGGCGACGGCGTGGAGCTGATGCTCGACACGAACTGTCCCTGGTCCGTCGAAGAGGCGATCCGCGTCGGCCGGCGGCTCGAGCGGTTCGACCTCCGCTGGCTCGAAGAGCCCGTCTGGCCGCCGGAGGACTACGCGGGTCTCGCTCGCGTTCGGGCCGCTCTGCGGATCCCGATCGCCACGGGCGAGAACGACGCCACCGTGTACGGGTTCCGGGACCTGATCGGGCAGGGCGCGGCGGACATCGCTCAGCCGAGCGTGACGAAGGTGGGCGGGCTCCTCGAGATGAAGAAGATCGCGGCGCTCGCGGCCGCGGCCAACGTGACGCTCGTCCCGCACTCCTTTTACTTCGGGCCGGGACTGGCCGCGACACTACACTTCGTCGCCTCGAGCCCCGGCATCCCGTACGTCGAGTTCCCGGGAACGCAGCTCGTCACCTCGCTCATGGCCGAGCCGATCCGCTTCGCCGGCGGCGCCGTCATCGTGCCCGATCGGCCCGGCCTCGGCGCCGATCCCGACCCGAGCGTGCTCTCGCGCTATCCGTACCGGGCCGCGGCGGCGCGGCCCTTCTATCTGACATGAGCATCGACATCGTCCGCGCGACGTCGGCCGATCAGCTCGCCACTGCGCGACGGCTGTTCAAAGAATACGAGGCTTCACTCGGGATCGACCTTTGCTTCCAGGGCTTCGAGCGGGAGCTCGCGGAGCTGCCGGGCGCCTACGCGCCGCCCGCGGGTCGTTTGTTCCTCGCGACCGACGGCGCCGAGCCGGCGGGCTGCGTGGCGCTACGGCCGCTCGGCGGCGGTGTGTGCGAGATGAAGCGTCTCTACGTGCGACCCGCCGCCCGGGGCGCGCGCCTGGGGCGCCGCCTGGCCGAGACCGTGATTCGCGAGGCGCGCGCGATCGGGTACGCGCGCATGCGGCTCGACACGATGCCGTCGATGAAAGAAGCGATCGCGCTCTATCGGTCGCTCGCCTTCGGCGAGATCGCGCCGTACCGCGAGAATCCGATCGCCGGGGCGCTCTTCATGGAGCTCGACCTGGCCTAGCCCGCATTATTCACGAACGATCGACGCGATCGGCGGGCGGGTGGCGCCGGGTGCGGCCCCGGCCGGTTCGTCGTGGTGTCGTTCGTGAATAATGCGGGCTAGCGGCCGCGGTCGGCCGGTCAGGCGCGGGCGGGCTGCGCGACCGAGGCACGCAGCACGAGGCAGAGCGGAATCGTCGCCAGCACGATCAACGAAACCACGACGAGCGTCGCCGCGACCCCGGCGGCATCGCCGATCAGGCCGTAGACCGAGGGGGCCAGCGCCGACGACATGATCGTGACGGTGTAGTAGAGCCCGTACGCGCGCGAGCGACGGTCGGCGGTGACGAGGTCGGCGACGGTCCCGTAGAGCACCGAGGAGGTCCCGTTCAGCGCCACGCCGATGAGCGGCAGGATCGCGAGGGCGACCGGCAGCGGCGCCGCGATCAGCGCCAGGATGCCGAGCGCAGTCGCGGCCTCGGTGAGGACGACCGTGCGGATCACGCCGAGCCGCTCGGCCACGAGGCCGCAGGCGAACTTGCCGACGGCGCCGCCCGCGAAGAGTAGCGCCAGCGCCGTGCCGACGCCCGCGACCGAGGAGCCTTTTGCGATCAGGGCGAACGGCAGGAACGTGAGAAAGCCGGTCCGCGTCGCGTTGTCGATCATCCCGATCGCGGTCAAGGCCCGAAAGCCGCGCAGGTCCCGGATCCCCCAGCCCGAGTGGGTCCCCCGCGGCTCCGCCGCTCGGTCGTCCACCACCTCGGGCGTTCCGGTGGTGAGCCGGGCCAGCACGCCCAGAATGGCGACCGCCGCCACGAGGCCGATCATGCCGTACGCCGCCGAGGCGGCGCGCCAGCCGACGACCGCCGCGGCGAGGGCGACCGCCGCCGGCACCGCAACCTTGCCGAGGTCGCCGGAGAAGTTGTAGGTGCCGAGCGCGGCGCGCCGCGAGCCCGTCTCGTACGCCTTGGAGACGAGGGAGGACGAGAGCGGGTGCTGGACCCCCGAGCCGAGCCCGGCGACGAGGAGCACCGACAGGAGCGACAGGAATCCGCCCACCGTGCCCGCCGCGATGAACCCGCACGCCGTGACCGCGGTCCCCGCGGCCAAGAGCCGCCGCTCGCCCCAGCGCTCGGCGAGCAGACCCGCGGGGATCTGGAACGCCGCCATCCCGCCGCTGTACGCGGTGCGAATGATCCCGACCTGCGCGAAGGTCAGCCGGAACTCGGTCGCCCAGAGCGGCAGGAGCACGTACAGGATGTCGGAGAACCCGTCGTGGACGAAGTGGATGCTGCAGGCGGCGGCGAGCACCGCGCGCGCACGCGATTTCACCCGTCGATCATCCCCTGAGTGGCCCGCCGCGTTCAAGTAGAATACCGTCAGCAGGTCTGGGGGGAGGCGTCCATGCCGATCAGCATCACGCGTGTCTACACTCGCACCGGCGACAAGGGCGAGACCTCCCTGGTCGGCGGCAAGCGGATCCCGAAGGACTCGCCGCGCATCGTCGCCTACGGCACGGTCGACGAGCTGAACGCGGTCGTCGGTCTGGTGCGGGTCTTCAACGCCGAGCGGCTGGACGAGGGCGAACGTCATCGCTGGCTCGACGAAGTCTTGCGGAAGATCCAGAACCAGCTCTTCGACCTCGGCAGCGAGCTGGCGACGCCGCCCGACGCCGCCTATGAAGGCATGTTCCGCGTCGGCGAGGGCGAGGTGAAGGAGCTCGAGGCCCTCATGGACCGGTGTCAAAAAGATTTGCCGCCGCTCAAGTCCTTCATCCTGCCGGGGGGCGGACGCATCCACGGATTCCTCCACCAGGCGCGCACGGTGTGCCGGCGCGCCGAGCGCGAGCTGCTGGCGCTGTCACGCGAGGAGCCGATCGGCGAGTGGCCCCTCCGCTATCTGAACCGGCTGAGCGACGTGTTCTTCGTGCTGGGCCGCTGGGTCGGCAAGCACCTGGGCGAGCAGGAGTACCTCTGGGAGCGCGGGCTCTCGAGCCACGCGCGTGCGAGGAAGACGCGCGCATGAAATTCTGCCGCGCCCGTGGACCCGCGAGTCGGAGCGCGCGGTCTACGACAACGCCCTCGGTGGGCTAGCCGCGCGGGCCCGGCGCGTCCAGCGCGCGCCGCAGGTGGTGCATGAGCGACTCGGGCGTGAACGGCTTCGGGAGCAGGACGATGTCCGGGTCGAGAACGCCGTGGTGGCCGAGGGCATCGTCCGTGTATCCCGACATGTAGACGACCTTCGTGCCGGGTCGGAGCTCCCCGAGGTGGCGCGCCAGCTCGGGGCCGCTCATCTGCGGCATCACCACGTCGGTGAGGAGCAGGTCGATCGGCCGGTCGGAATCCCGGCACAGGCGTAGCGCCTCGTCGCCGCGCGCCGCTTCCAGCACCGTGTAGCCCGCCATCTCGAGGATTTCGCGCGTCAGCTCCCGGACGTCGCCTTCGTCCTCGACGAGGAGGATCGTCTCCGAGCCACGCGACTCGCCGCCCCGTTCTGCCGGCGGCTCGACACGGCTCTCGGCATCGTCAGCGCAGGGGAGATAGATCTCGAGCGTGGTCCCCTGGCCGGGCACGCTCTTGACGCCGATGTAGCCCTCGTGCTGCTTCACGATGCCGTACACCATGGACAGCCCGAGCCCGGTGCCCCGGCCCTTGTCCTTCGTGGTGAAGAACGGCTCGAAGATACGCGCCTGGACCTCGGCGCTCATCCCCACGCCGTCGTCGCTCACGGTGAGCCGGACGTGCGGCCCCGCGGCGGCGCCGGGGTGCTCGCGGACGAACGCCTCGTCGAGCTCGACGTCGGCCGTCTCGATCGTCAGTCGGCCGCCCCGCGGCATCGCGTCCCGGGCGTTGATCGCGAGGTTCATGAGCACCTGCTCGAGCTGTGTCGGGTCGGCCTGCACGCGGTCGCGACGGGCTTCCGGGAAGGTCACGAGCGTGATGTGCTCGCCGATCAGCCGCTGGAGCATCGAGACCGACTCGCCGACCGCGGCGTTGAGGTGCAGCACGCGCGGCTGCAGGACCTGCTGGCGGCTGAACGCCAGAAGCTGCCTCGTGAGCGCGGCGGCGCGATGTGCCGTCCGCTGGATCAGCTCGAGGTCGTTGCGCGGCTTGGAGCCTTGCTCGAAGCGCTTGAGGAGGATCTCGCATCGGCCGTGGATGATCGTGAGGAGATTGTTGAAGTCGTGCGCGACCCCGCCGGCGAGGCGGCCGATCGCGTCCATCTTCTGGGCCTGGAGGAGCGTCTCCTGGACCCGAGACACCTCTTCGGCGGCCACCTGGACCTCGCGGAACAAGCGCGCGTTCTCGAGAGCGGTCGCCGCCTGTGACGCGAACGCCGTGGCGATCGTCTCGTCCTCCTTCGAGAAGCCGCTCGGCCGCCGCGTCCGGATCGACAGCACGCCGGTGACGCGCTCGCCGACCTTGATGGGCACGCCGAGAAACGCGCGATACCCGAGCCGCCTGACGGCGTCCCGGTGCGCCGGGATGAGCCGCGGGTCGTTGGTCACGTCGTCGAGCCGGAGCGGAACGCCCGTGGCGGCGACCACGCCGCTGAGGCTCTCGCCGAACCTGATCCGCTCGGTCGACATCGTCTCCTTGGCGTCGCCCCACAGGCCGGCCGCGACCAGATCGTCTCCCTCGACCAGTCGGAAGCCGACGGACTCAGACTCGAGCACCTCGCTGCACGCCGCGGCGATCGCCCCGAGCAGCCCCTCCACCGGCTGGATCCTCGACAGCTCGTGACTCACGTCGAGGAGCGCCTCGAGTCGCGCCTGGTAGGCGCGCCGCGCCTCCAGGAGCTGCGTGTTCCGGATCGCGACCGCCGTCTGCGCGGCCAGCCGTGCCAGCAGCGCCTCGTCCCGATCGGTGAACGGCCGCGGGGCACGGTTGTAGACGGCGAGCAGCCCCTCGATACGCGCCTCCGTGTGGATCGGCACGGCCAGCGCCGCCACGATGCCTTCCTCATGGATCAGCGACTGGAAGTCCCGGCTGAGGCGCGGGTCGTGCAGATAGTCGTCGGTTCGGAACGGACGGCCGGTCAGCAGCACCTGGCCGCCGAGGCCCTGGCCGGGCGCGATTCGATCGACGGGCGGTACGAGAGCACCGGGCCAGTGGCGAACCAGCATCACCTGGGTCGCCGAGTCGCGCGTGGCGATGGCGCCCAGGTCCGCGCGGCAGAGCTCGCGCGACGCCTCACATACATGGCGCAGGATCGCGTCGAGCTCGAGCGACGCGGCGGTCTCGCTCGCGAGCTCGGCGAAAATTTCCGCCTCCCGTCGCCGCCGCTCCGCGTCCTCGAACAGCCGCGCCTTTTCGATGACCATCGCCGCCTGGTCGACGAAGGCCTGGGCCAGGCGCATCTCGTCCCCGTCATAGGCGCGGCCCTCGTGGTCGCCGACCGCGATGGCGCCCACGACCCGGTCGTCGACGATCATCGGGAGCGCGAGCGCCGACCGGTGCGGCTGTGCCTGGAGCGTCTGGCGCAGCTCCGGCGTCAGCATGATCCGAGGATCGGTGAGGACATTCGTCGCGGCGACGGGGCGCCTGGTGCGCACGGCACGGCCCAAGGCCCCGGTCCCGGCGGGGAACATGACGTCGTGACCCGAGCCGTCGGCCGCGATGTTCCGGCCGATGAGCGCGCCGCTGATCGGGTCGACGCGCGCGAGGACCGCGGAGAGGCCGCCGAGGAGCGCGCGCAGGCTGTCGGCGATCCGCCCGGCGACCTCTTCGGCGTCGAGCGATTCCGTGACGAGCCGCCCCACGCCGGCCAGGACCTCGGCCTCCCACTTCCGGCGCGTCGTCTCGGAGTGGAGCCGCGCGTTGTCGAGCGCGATCGCCGCCTGGTCCACGAACGCCTGGGCGAGCCGGATCTCGTCGGGGTTGAAGACCCGGCCGGTGTGGCCGAGCGCCGCCAGGGCGCCGAAGACCCGATCACCGACGACGAGCGGCAGCGCCAGGATGGCGCGGTAGTCGAAGTCTTCCAGGGCGGCCCGCGTCTCGGGGGCGAGCGTGATGCGGGAGTCCGAGAGGGCGTCGGGCGTGGACACCGGCCGCCCCTCGCGCACCGCGAGACCGACCGCCGCGGTGCCGCGCGGGAGCGTTTGGTTCCTGACTCCGACGCCCGCGCTCGCCAGCATCACGAAGTCTCCGGTGTCGAGGCTGACCCTGTAGAGGGTGGCCATGGCCGAGCCGAGGAGACGGCACACGCTTTCGACGATGCGCTGTCCGACTTCGTCGGGCTCGAGGGATTGCGAGACGAGCCGGCCCACTTCGGCCAGGACCTCAGCCTCGCGGCGGCGGGCCTCCGTCTCGGCGAGGAGACGCGCGTTCCCGATCGCGATGGCGGCGTGGTCGGCCAGCCGGCTGAGCGCCGCCTCGTCCCGGTCGGTGAACGCGCGGGGCGTGCGGTTGCAGACGTACAGAAGGCCCTTGTTCTGGATGGGAATGACGATCTCCGCGACGATCCCGGCGGCCCGCACGCGGTCGGCGTAGTCAAGGGTGATCCGCGGGTCCTCCGCGTAGTTCGCCGTCCGGAACGGGCGTCCGCTGGCGAGGACCAGGCCACCGGCGCCCTTCCCGGGCTGGACCAGGACTCCGATGAGCGCGTCGTCTCTGGCTCCGCGCCGGTGCAGCACGCGGACGGCGCCGGTGCCGGGCTCGGGGAGCGCGATCTGGGCGCCGTCGGCGCCGGTGAGCTCGCAGGCGCCGTCGACGATCCTCGAGAGGATCGTCGAGAGATCGAGCGAGCCGTTGATCTGCCCGACGACCTCGGCGAGCACCTCCACTTCGTGGCGTCGCCTGGCCACGTCGTCGAAGAGCTGGACGCTCTCCAGCACCAGCGCGGCCTGATCGGCGAAGGCCTGGGCCAGGCGAATCTCGTCCTCGCGGAAGACTCGGCCTTCGCTCGCGCAGACCGCGAGCGCCCCGATCACCCGGTCCTTGACGAGCAGCGGCAACGCCAGGATCGCGCGGTACGAGGCCCCCTCGAGGCGCTCGAGGATGGCGGGGTCGTGACGGATGCGCGGGTCCTCGAGGAAGTTGGACGTGGCGACCGGCCGGCGCTCGCGCACCGCGAGCCCGACGGCGCCGGTCCCCTGCGGGAAGATCGCCCCGGGCCCCAACGCCTGTTCGCGCTCGCCCATGAGCGCGAGGGCGGAAAGATCTCCGGTTTCCGGAACGAGCCGGTAGAGCGCCGACTCCTGGACGCCGAGCAGGGTTCGCACGCTCTCCACCACGCGCCGCGCGATGGTCCCGAGGTCGAGGGTCTCGCTGCTCAGGCGGCTGAGCTCGGCGAGCGCCTCGGCCGTGCGGCGGCGGCGTTCGCTCTCCGCGAAGAGCCGGCTATTGCGGATCGCCGCCGCGGCTTGCGCGATGAACGCCTCGAGGAGATCCTGCTCCTCACGCCCGAGGACGAAGGGCTGTTCGGCCATGAGCACCAGGACGCCGACGAGAGATTCTTGACAGACGATGGGCAGCGCGTAGAGGCCTCGGAGGCCCTTGGCGGCATACCAGTCGCGGGCCAGCAGGGGCGTCTGGCGTAGATCGTCGGCCGTCAGCGGTCGGCGATGGAGCGCCACCCAACCGGCGACACCCTGGCCGTAGGTGAGCCGCGGGTTGGGATGTCCGGCACCGATCGTCGCGTCGGAGTAGGCGCGGAGCTCGATCGTACGCGTCGCCTCGTCCGCGACCCAGAGGGACGCGTATCGCGTGTTGGGCAGCAGCTGGACCGCCGTCGCCGCGATGCGGCGGAGGATCTCGTCGGCGTCGAGCGAGGACGAGACGAGCTCGATCAGCTGGGCGAGAGTGCGTAGCTTGCTCGTCGGCACTTCGGAGGTGTTGACGCGGCCCTCGCGGGCCTCCGCGAGCGGTCTCCGCTCGGGCCCGATCGGGACCATTTACCCGAAGCTCGGCCGGCGGCGCAGAGCCGTGAGGGCTCGTCGCAGCGAACCGTCGCCGCGCCGCCCCGACAGGAGCGCCATGCTCGCGGTCCAGATGACCGTCACGAGGAGCACCGCCACGCCCTCGGGAACGATGTAGGTCGGCGGCCGGGGCCGCGGGCCCGGGGATTTCGCGTCCAGGGCCGGCAGGCCGACATCGTCTCCCGCCGGGACGGCCGTTCGCGCCGGCTCGGGCGGCCCGACGAAGCCCGCCGTGAGCGCCAGGCACATCAGCTGGCCGGCGAGGACACAGACGTACTGTCCGCGCCGCGTCACGTCGCTTCTCTCCCGGTACAGGGGACGGTGACTCGTGGCGCCGGCTCGCCGTCGGCGGCGAAGATCCGCGTGACGACCAGATCGAGCCGCTGGAGGTCGACCGGCTTGTGGATGTACTGGACGATCCCGAGCTGACGCGCGTCCACCTCCGTCGCCGGTCGATAGTCTCCCGTGGTCATGATCACGGGCAGCGCCGGCTCGATCGTGCGGAGCTTCCGGACGAGCTCGCAGCCGGTCATGTCGAGCAGATCGACATCGACGACCGCGAGGCCGAGGCGATATCGCCGGACGAGGCGCAGGGCGTCGAATCCGCGCGCCGTCGGGTACGCCCTGAATCGCGAGTTGAGGAGGAACCCGGCCACGAGGTTGGCCGCCGCCACGTCGCCGTCCGCGACCAGAATCCAGCGCGACGCCATGGATTCACGGAAGCTCATGCTGCTCGTAGAGAGCAGATTCAGTGCCAGGCGCCGTCGCGGCTTTGAAATCGAGAAGTTGCACGCGCGGGACGGCGGGCACTCCGCCGCCCGTTGTCAGAATTGACGGACCGGGGTGGGCGGGCTCCGTCACCCACTCGCCCGAACGCAGCTCTTCGACTGAGGGCGGGACTCGGGGGTCCCACTTCCGCCCGGCGGGCCGGGGACACCCTGGTGCCACCCGTCCGACGGCGCAGTGCGGTTCGTGAATAATGCGGGCTAGAGCAAGCCGAACTTCTTGATGCGGCGGTACAGCGTCCGGACGGTGAGTCCAAGCGCGCGGGCGGCCTGCTCCTTGTCGTTCCGGAAGCGCTCGAGCGCCCGGGCGATCAAATCGCGCTCGGCCTGGTCGAGCGTCGGAAGCGCGTCGACGACCGCCGCGACGGGCGCGTCAGACTTCATGGTGAGATCCGGAAGGCTCGCCCGCTCGATCTCGTCACGGACGCCGAGGGCGAAGGCGCGCTCGAGCAGATTTTCCAGCTCGCGCACGTTGCCGGGGAAGTCGTACGCGGTCAGCGCCGCCATCGCGTCGGGGGCGATGCCCTTGACGTCGCGTCGGAACCGCTCGTTGAACCGCCGGAGAAAATAGGCGAGCAGGGCCGGGATGTCGGCCTTGCGCTCCCTGAGCGGCGGCACCACGATGCGCACGACGTTGAGCCGGTAGAAAAGGTCCTGACGGAAGCCGCCGCTCTGCACCACCGCCTCGAGGTTCTTGTTGGTCGCCGCGATCATCCTCACGCTGACCGTGTGGGTCTTGGTCGAGCCGACGGGACGGATCTCCTTTTCCTGGAGGACCCGGAGCAGCTTGGCCTGGAGCGCCGGCGACAGCTCGGCGATCTCGTCGAGGAAGAGGGTGCCGCCGTGGGCCGAGCGGAAGAGCCCGAGGGCGTCGGCGACGGCGCCCGAAAAGGCGCCCCGCACGTGGCCGAAGAACTCCGACTCCATCAGATCGGCCGGGATCGCGCTGCAGTTGACCGGGACGAACGGGCCCTTGGACCGCCCCGACTGCCGGTGGATCGCCGCGGCCACCAGCTCCTTCCCGGTGCCGCTCTCGCCCTCGATCAACACCGGTGAGTCGGAGTCCGCCACCTTCGCGATCACATCCTTCACTCGCGTCATCGCCGGCGAGCCGCCCACCAGGTCCTTCACGGCCAGATGCTCGGCGAGCCGGCCCCGGAGCGAGTGCACCTCGCGGCTCAAGAAGCGTTTTTCGAGGACCTGCTGCATCAGGTGCTGCAGCTCGTCCAGGTTGAGCGGCTTGATGAGGTAGTCGTAGGCGCCCGACTTCAATGCCTGGACGGCGGTCTCGACCATCGGGTTGCCGGTCATCATGACGACCTCGAGGGCCGGGTCGTGCCGCTTCATCTCGTCGAGGACCTGGAGGCCGTCCATCTCGGGCATCCAGATGTCGACCAGCGCGGCGTCGAAGATCTGGTGGCTGATCAACCCGACGGCCTCCCGACCGTTGGGCGCGTGGGTCACGTTGTAGCCCCAGCCGCCGAGGGCATCCTTCAGGAACTCTCCGACGTCGGCGTCATCGTCGACGATCAACACTCGCGGGCGGTCCATCGGCAACTAGCCCCGCGACCGCCGATCGCACCGGGCCAGGAACTCGAGCACTGTCCGGTTCCAGGCCTCGGGCTGATCGCGATTGCCGAAGTGGCTCGCCGGGGAGAGGATCACCAGCTTCGAGCCGCGGATCTTCCGGTGCATCACCTTCATCGGCGCGAGCGAGGGGTCACGGTCGCCGCCGATCAGCAACACCGGCATCTTGAGGCGCGGCAGCTGGTCGGTGATGTGGTCCATCGCGAGCAGGGCCCGGAGGGCGTTCGCGTACCCGATCGGCGAGAGGCGGCGATACTCGTCGTAGAACTCCGCCCTGGCGTCGGGCTCGAGCGCCAGCCGCTCGGAGACGTTCGGGTTGGCGGCCATCGCAAACTCCGCCATGGCGTCCATGCCCTTGGTGAGCGTGATCTCGATCGAGCGCGCCCGCATGACGAGGTTCTCGACCGAGAGCGGGAGCCCGGAAGCGGACGACGAGTTCGTCACCACCAGCGACCGCACGCGCGCCGGAAACCGGAGCGCGAATCGGGTCGCGATGCCCCCGCCGAGCGAGAGCCCGCCGACGTGCGCTTTCCGGATGCCGAGGTGGTCCAGCACGGTCTTGAGGTCGAGCGCCCAGCGCTGGAAGGAGTACTTGGCCGGGTCCTCGGGACTGTCGGACCGCGCGTGACCGCGCGGCTCCCAGAGGACGAGCCGGTGGCGGGCGGCGAGTGCCGCGCGGTTCACGTCCCACATGTCGGCGTTGCCGCCGATGCCGTAGGCGAGCACGAGGGGGGTGCCACCGCGCCCGTGGGCCTCGTAGTAGATCCGTACCCGGTCCTCGGCTCTCGCGAATGGCACGGGGGTATCTTAGCCGCCCGCGGTTTCGCCGCCCAAGGTTTCGCACTTGACAGGGGCTCGCGCGATTAAGTATTTTTAAACTGGCCTTAAGTCCTGATAAATCTCCGCGCGCCGATGGAGCCCGGATGAAGGTTCGCGTGGCCCTGAACGTCAACGGCGAGTCGCGCGAGGCGCTGGTGCCCGTCCACAAGACTCTCCTCGAGGTGCTGCGGGAAGATCTCGGGCTCACTGGGACCAAGCACGGCTGCGAGCTTGGGGAGTGCGGCACCTGTACCGTGCTCGTGGACGGCCAGCCCGTGCTGTCGTGCCTGGCCCTCCCGGTCGACACCGAGGGGTGCCGGATCACGACGATCGAGGGGATGGCGGAGGGCGGGCGTCTGCACCCGCTCCAGCAAGCCTTCGCCGAGCTCGGCGCCGCCCAGTGCGGGTACTGCACGCCCGGCATTCTCCTCACCGCCACGGCGCTCCTCGCCGAGCGGCCGAGCCCGACGCGGCAGGAGGTCAAGGAGGCCCTGGCCGGTAACCTCTGCCGCTGTACCGGCTACACGAAGATCCTCGACGCCGTCGAGCTCGCGGCCCTGCGGATGGGACGTCAGGAGGCCCGCGCTTGACCAAGAACGACTTTGCGGTCATCGGCCAGCCGCTCCCGAAAGTCGATGCCTGGGCGAAGGTCGTGGGTGAGACCAAGTACGCCGACGACCTCTTCCTGCCGCGCATGGCCTACGGCAAGCTGCTCCGCAGCGCCCATGCCCACGCCCGCATCCGGTCCATCGACACCTCGCGCGCCCGCGCCGTGCCCGGCGTCTTCGCGGTCCTCACCGGCGACGACCTGCCCCGCGTGAAGTTCGGCATCCTGCCGGTGTCGCAGGACGAGGAAGCGCTCTGCATCGAGAAAGTCCGCATGGTCGGCGACGCGATCGCCGCGGTCGCCGCCGTCGACGAGGAGACGGCGGAGCAGGCGTGCCGGCTGATCGAGGTCGACTACGAGCCGCTCCCGGCCCTCATGTCGATCTTCGACTCGCTGGCCCATCCCGAGGTCCGGATCCACGAGTACGGGGACGGACCCAACGTCCACAAGAACGTCGCGCTCCAGTTCGGAGACGTCGACGCGGCCTTCGCCGGAGCCGACCTGGTTCGAGAGGACGTCTTCTACTTCGAGGGCAACACGCACCTGCCGATGGAGCAGCACGCGGCCGTCGCCCACTGGGCCTCCGACGGCAAGCTGACCCTCTGGTCCTCGACGCAGACGCCGCACTACGTCCACCGGGTGCTCGCCAAGGTTCTCGACACGCCGGCCGCGCACATCCGCGTGATCGCCACACCGGTCGGCGGCGGCTTCGGCGGCAAGACCGATCCCTTCTCGCACGAGATCGTGGCCTGCCAGCTCTCGAAGGTGACGGGGCGGCCGGTGAAGATCGCGCTGACGCGCGAGGAGGTCTTCTACACCCACCGCGGGCGCCATCCGGTCCTCATGTGGATCAAGACCGGCTTCACGAAGCGAGGTGACATCACCGGCTGCCACCTCCGGACGTGGCTGGACGGCGGTGCCTACGGCTCCTACGGGGCCGCCTCCACGTTCTACACGGGCGTGATCAATCCGGTGACTTACAAGATGCCCGTCTACAAGTTCGAGGCCGCGCGGATCTTCACCAACAAGCCGCCGTGCGGACCCAAGCGCGGCCACGGCACGCCGCAGCCCCGCTTCGCCCTCGAGTGCCAGCTCGACAAGGCGGCCGAGCAGCTCGGGCTGGACCCCGCCGAGCTGCGGCGACGGATCGTCGCCGAGCCGTTCACCAAGACGGCCAACCATCTGACGGTCACGACCATCGGCCTCGGCGAGTGCATCGACAAGGTCGTCGAAGCCTCAGGCTGGCGCGAGAAGCGCGCCCGCTACGGCGTCTCAGCCGTTCAGGCGAAGCCCCCTTCTCATAAAAAAGGCCTGGGCATCGCGTGCTCCGCGTACCTGACGGGCGCCGGCACGGCGATCTACTGGAACGAGATGCCCCACTCGGGCGTGATCACGCGGGCCGATCGCAGCGGCGGCGTCGCCGTCCTCTGCGGCGCCACCGACATCGGCCAGGGCTCGGATTCCATCCTGGCGTACCTGACCGCGGAGGTCCTCGGAATCGACCCGAAGGACGTCCACGTGCATCCGGCCGACACCAGCCTGACGCCGGTCGATCTCGGCTCGTACTCTTCGCGCGTGACGCTCATGTGCGGGATGGCCGCGATCCAGGCGGCCGAGCGGCTCCGCGCCGCCATCTTCAAGGCGGTCGCCCAGAAGCTCGAGGTGAGCCCGGCGTCGCTCGTCGCCCGCGAGCGCAAGATCGGCGCGCCCGACGACTGGGACAAGGCCCTGCCGTTCGCGAGAGCGGTGGAGCTCGGCGAGGCGTTGCACGGCGTGCTCGCGTTCCCCGGCTCGTACGCGCCGCCAAAGCGCGCGGGCAAGTACAAGGGCGGCGGCGTCGGCCCCTCGCCCTGCTACTCGTACTCGGCGTGCGTGGTCGAGCTCACCGTCGACGAGGAGACCGGAACCGTCGACCTGGAGGACGTGTGGATCGGCCACGACGTCGGGCGCGCGCTGAACCCCCTCCTGGTCGAGGGTCAGGTCGAGGGCTCGGTGTATATGGGGATCGGCGAGGCCTTGATGGAAGAGCAAGTGTTCCGCAAGAATCTCCACAAGCAGCCGTCGATGCTCGAGTACAAGAGTCCGACCACTCTCGAGACGCCCGAGATTCACACGATCCTCGTGGAAACCGACGATCCGGAAGGACCATTTGGCGCCAAGGAGGCTGGGCAGGGGCCGCTCCTGCCGGTGATCCCGGCGATCGCGAACGCCATCCACCACGCGCTCGGGATCCGCATCGATGAGGTGCCGATCACTCCGGACAAGATCCTCAAGGCCCTCGAGCTGAAGCGATCGGGCAAGCCGGCGCGCGTCGGGCCCGGCAAGCTGCCGCTGTTCACCTTCAAGGAGCCGATCGTGGTCGAATCCGCGTTCGGCCAACCCGCCGACGCGGTCGCCTCGCGACCCTTCGCATGATTCGCCTTCCCCCCTTCACGTATCTCGCGCCGCGCACGGTCGACGCCGCCGCGCGCCTGATCGCCGAGCACGGTCGGGAGGCGATGCTCGTCGCCGGCGGGACCGACCTCTACCCCAACATGAAGCGCCGACAGTTCGAGCCCAAGGTGCTCGTCGGACTGCGCGGGATCCGAGAGCTGCGAGGTGTCCGGGGCTCCGCCGCCGGCGGCTGGACGATCGGGGCCGCCACGACGCTCTCGGCGGTCGCCGGGCACCCGGAGATCGCGCGCGACTTTCCGGGGCTCGCGACGGCCGCCGGGCTGGTCTCCTCGCCTCAGCTCCGGAACATGGGTACGATCGGGGGCAACGTGTGTGTGGACACCCGGTGCAACTATTACAATCAGTCCTACGAGTGGCGTAAGGCGATCGGCTTCTGCATGAAGAAAGACGGCGACATCTGTCTGGTGGCGCCCGGAAGCTCCCGGTGTTGGGCCGTGTCCTCGTCGGACACCGCGCCCGTGCTGTGGGCGCTCGGCGCGAAGCTGCGGCTCGTCGGCGCCGACGGGGAGCGCACGGTGCCGGTGGCCGCGCTCTATCGGGACGACGGCATCGAGTACCTCGCCAAGCGCCCCGACGAGATCGTCGCGGACATCCTGCTGGCCCCGGCCGAGGGCTGGCGCTCGGTGTATCTCAAGCTCCGGCGCCGCGGCTCGTTCGACTTTCCCGTGCTCGGGGTGGCGGTGGCGGCCCGGATCGAGGGTGACGTCGTCCGCGACGCCCGCATCGTGCTGGGCGCCGTCGCCTCGCTGCCGCGGCCGTGCGAAAAGGCCGCCGCCGCGCTCGTCGGCCAGCGCGTGACGCGCGAGCTGATCGCGCGGGTGGCCGACCTGGCGGCCGGGCCCGCGAAGCCGCTCGACAACACCGACTTCAGCCATCCGTACCGCAAGAAGGTCACGCGGGTGTTCGTCGCGCGGGCGATCGCCGCGATCGCCGGACTCGGGAGCGGCGGGGCCGCCGCGGAGGAAGTCGCGTGACGGCGCTCGGCGAGCGCATCAAACGCCTGCGGGCCGAGCGCGAGCTGCAGCAGCGCCAGCTCGCGGAGAAGGCCGGCCTCACCCCGAGCATGGTCTCGCAGATCGAGTCGGGCCGGCTCTCGCCCTCGCTCCACACCCTGGGTAAGATCGCCGCCGCCTTCGGCGTCCCGATCGCGGCGTTCTTCGACGGCAAGCCGGCCGGCAGCATCGTCGTCTCGCACAAGCGCGACTATCCCGTCGTCGCGTTCGACGGCTCCTCGGAGCGGTGGGCGGTCCTCGGCGCGGGGCTCTTCCAGGGGAAGATCCGAGCGGTGGTCTCGACGCTCGGTCCGAAGTCGCGCGGCTTCACGACCGAGAAGGTCATCATCAAGCCGGGACAGATGAAGCTCTTCTACGTGCTGGAGGGCAAGGTCGCGCTCCACTACAACGGCGATCGCCACCTGCTCGAGGCGGGCGACAGCGCCCTCCTCGACGGCGGCGTGCCGCACGGCTGGGAGAATCCCGGCGGCAAGCAGGCCCAGGCGCTCTGGGTCATTCTGGGATAGGAACCGTGGCTGACACCGGAGAACGCGTGCGCGTGGACTTCAGGACGGAGCCCTCACGGTATCGGCACTGGAAGCTCGCCTTCACCGGTCCGGTGGCCACGCTCGCCATGGACGTCCAGGAGGACGGCGGGCTCCGGCCGGGCTACGAGCTGAAGCTCAATTCCTACGATCTCGGTGTGGACGTGGAGCTCTACGACGCGGTCCAGCGCCTGCGCTTCGAGCACCCGGAAGTGGGCGCGGTGATCGTGACCTCCGGCAAGGAGCGGGTCTTCTGCGCCGGCGCCAACATCCGCATGCTCTCGAAGTCGGCGCACGGCTGGAAGGTGAACTTCTGCAAGTTCACCAACGAGACCCGCAACGCGATCGAGGAGGCCACGGCCGAGTCGCGCCAGCACTACCTCTGCGCGGTGAACGGCCCGTGCGCGGGCGGCGGCTACGAGCTGGCCCTGGCGACGGACTGGATCGTCATGGCCGACGACGGGAACACGTCGGTGTCGCTCCCGGAGGTGCCGCTGCTCGCCGTGCTCCCGGGCACCGGCGGGCTCACGCGGCTGGTGGACAAGCGCCGCGTGCGCCGCGACCGCGCGGATTTCTTCTGCACGGTCGAGGAGGGGATCAAGGGCGCACGCGCCGTGGAGTGGGGGCTCGTGGACGAGGTCGCACCTCGCTCGAAGCTCGACGAGGTCGTGAGGCGTCGCGCCGCCGGGTTCGCCGGCCGCACCGATCGGCCGGCCGGGGTGCCTGGCATCGCGCTGGTCCCCCTCGCGCGCGCGATCGACGGTGATCGGGTTCGCTACAGCCACGTCGCGTGCGACGTCGATCGGGCGCGGGGCGTCGCCGAGATCACCGTGAGCGGGCCGAGCGGCCCGCCACCCGCCGACGCCGGCGGCATCCGCGAGGCCGGCTGCGCGTTCTGGCCGCTGGCGCTCGCGCGCGAGCTCGACGATCTGATCCTGCACCTGCGCACGAACGAAGAGGAGATCGGCCTCTGGGTGTTCCAGACGTCCGGTCACGCCGATCCGGTCGAGGCCTACGACCGATTGCTGGCGGCGCATCGCGACGACTGGCTCGCGCGCGAAGTCCGCCTGTATCTGAAGCGGACGTTCAAGCGGATCGAGGTCTCTTCGCGCTCGGTCTTCGCCCTCGTCGAGCCCGGCTCGTGCTTCACCGGAACCCTGCTCGAGCTGGCGCTGGCCGCCGACCGCTCCTACATGCTCGACGGGGCGCGTCCGGGCGACACCCGGCCGCCGGCGACGCTCCGGCTCACCGAGCTGAACTTCGGCGCCTATCCCATGGTCAACGGTCTCACGCGGCTGGCCAGCCGCTTCCTCGCCGAGCCCGGGCGGACGGACAAGCTTCGCGCGCGGACCGGCGAAGATCTGGACGCCGCCGCCGCGGCGGAGGCCGGCCTCGTCACGTTCACGCCCGACGACCTCGATTGGGACGACGAGGTCCGAATCGCGCTCGAAGCGCGTGCCGCGTTCTCACCCGACGCGCTCACCGGCATGGAGGCGTCGATCCGGTTCGGTGGGCCCGAGACGCTCGAGAGCAAGATCTTCGGCCGCCTCTCGGCGTGGCAGAACTGGATCTTCCAGCGCGCGAACGCGGTCGGTCCGAAGGGCGCGCTGGAAGTGTACGGCACGGGCCAGCGCAGCGAGTTCGACCGCAGGAGAGTGTGATGGCCGGCATCGACTACGGCGAGCGCATCCCGAACAACGTCAGCCTGGGCGAGAACCGGCGGCTCCAGCGCGCGCTCGAGGAGTGGCAGCCGAAATTCCTCGACTGGTGGATGGACATGGGCCCGACCGGCTACCAGGAAAGGGACGTCTACCTGCGGACCGCCGTGAGCGTGGACGCCCAGGGCTGGGCGCAGTTCGACTACGTCAAGATGCCGGACTACCGCTGGGGGCTGTTCCTCGCCGAGTCCGAGCCCGGCCGCACGATCGGCTTCGGCGACCACATGGGCGCGCCCGCCTGGCAGGACGTGCCGGGCGAGTATCGCGGCGTGCTGCGCCGACTCATCGTCACCCAGGGGGACACGGAGCCGGCCTCGGTCGAGCAGCAGCGCCACCTCGGCCGAACCTGCCCCTCACTCTACGACCTGCGCAACCTGTTCCAGATCAACGTCGAGGAAGGGCGCCACCTCTGGGCGATGGTCTACCTGCTCGACGCCTACTTCGGTCGGGACGGCCGCGAGGAGTCGGAGGCCCTTCTGCAGCGACGCTCGGGGGACCGCGACAAGCCGCGCATCCTCGGGGCCTTCAACGAGAAGACGCCCGACTGGCTCTCGTACCTGATGTTCACGTACTTCACCGATCGCGACGGCAAGTACCAGCTCGCGAGCCTCGCCGAGAGCGGCTTCGATCCGCTCTCGCGGACGTGCCGCTTCATGCTGACCGAGGAAGCGCACCACCTGTTCGTCGGCGAGACCGGCATCGGACGGGTCGTGCAGCGCACGTGCGAGCTGATGCGGGAGGGAAAGACCGACGACGTCCGCCGGCTCGGCGGGCTCGACCTCGCGACGCTGCAGAAGTACATCAACTTCCACTACTCGGTGTCGCTCGATTTGTTCGGCTCCGAGGTCTCGACCAACGCCGCGAACTTCTACACGATGGGCCTCAAGGGGCGTTTCGAGGAGTCCAAGAAGCGCGACGACCACAGGCTGAAGGACGCCACCTACGCGGTGAGCGAGCTCGCCGGCGATCGGATCACGAGCCGCGAGACGCCGGCGTTGCCCTCGCTCAACGAGCGCCTGCGGGACGACTACATCGCCGACTGCCGGCGCGGCGTGGACCGCTGGAATCAGATCATCAAGAAGCACGAGATCGACCGCGAGCTCCGGCTGCCCCACCGCGGTTTCCACCGGGCCATCGGCCTCTTCGGCGAGGTCAAGGTGTCGCCCGACGGCCGCGTCCTCAGCGAAGCCGAGTGGGACGCGAAGAAGCACGAGTGGCTGCCGACCGAGACCGACCAGGCCTACCTCGAGAGCCTGATGCGACCGGTGACCGAGCGCGGCCGTTTCGCCAACTGGATCGCGCCGCCGGCCCGCGGCGTCAACGGCCGGCCGATCGACTTCGAGTACGTGCGCCTGGCCTGACATGAACGCGTCGGAGCTGCTCCCCGCGCAATTCAACGTCGCGACGTGGTTCGTCGACCGCAACGTCGCCGAGGGACGCGGCGCCGCGCCGGCATTCCGCTACGAGGACCGGACCCTCACCTACGCCGACGTCCAGGACCTGGTCAACCGAACCGGGAACGCGCTCCTCGAGATCGGCGTCGAGCCGGAGAACCGCGTCCTCATGCTCTGCCTCGACGCGCCGGAGTTCATCGGGACCTTCTGGGGAGCCATCAAGATCGGCGCGGTCCCGATCCCCACGAACACGCTGATGCGCACGGCCGACTATCTGTACTTCTTGAACGACAGCCGCGCCAAGGTGGCCGTCGTCTCGGCCGCGCTCCTCGCCGAGGTCGGGCCGGCGCTCGCCGAGGCGAAACACCTCGAGCACGTGCTCGTCGCGGGCGGCCCTCCCGGACAGTTCATGGCGTACGAAGAGCGGGTCGCCAAGGCGTCCGCCGCGCTCACCGCCGCCCCGACCTCGCGCGACGACCCGGCGTACTGGCAGTATTCGTCCGGCTCGACGGGCTTCCCCAAGGGCGCGGTGCACCTGCACCACGACATGGTGATCTGCTGCGAGACCTACGCCAAGCACGTGCTCGGGATCAGGCCGACCGACCGCGTCTTCTCCGCGGCCAAGCTCTTTTTCGCGTACGGGCTCGGCGCGACCGGCTTCATCCCGATGAGCGTGGGGGCTCAGGCGATGCTCTATCCGCACCGCCCGACGCCCGAGGGGGTCTTCGAGGCCATCACGCGCTTTCGGCCGACGCTCTTCTACGGGGTGCCGACCCTCTATGCCGGAATGCTCGCGGTGCGGGACGCCGAGAAGCGGTACGACACCTCCTCCCTCCGACTCTGCGTGTCGGCGGGCGAGGCCCTGCCGGAGGAGCTCTACAATCGCTGGCGCGAGCGCTTCGGCGTGGAGATCATCGACGGGATCGGCACGACAGAGATCGGTTACATCTTCATCTCGAACCGTCCCGGCCAGACGCGTCCCGGCTCGACCGGCCTGCCCGTGCCGGGCTATGAGCTGGCCATCGTCGACGACGACGGGCGGCCCGTGGCCCGGGGGGAGATCGGCAACATCCGGGTCAAGGGCGACTCCACGATGGCGTACTACTGGAACAAGCACGAGAAGACCAAGGAGACACTCTTCGGCCCGTGGATCCAGACCGGTGACAAGTACTACCAGGACGAGGACGGCTACTACTGGTACTGCGGTCGCGCGGACGACATGCTGAAGGTCGGCGGGATCTGGGTCTCGCCGGTCGAAGTCGAGGCGACCCTGGTGCGGCACGCCGCGGTGCTCGAGGCGGCGGTGGTCGGCCGGGAGGACACCGATCGGCTCGTCAAGCCCCAGGCGTTCGTCGTCCTGAAAGATCCGGCCACCGGCGGCGAGAAGCTCGCCGACGAGCTCAAGGCCTTCGTGAGGGACAAGATCGCGCCGTACAAGTACCCGCGCTGGATCGAGTTCGTCACCGAGCTGCCGAAGACGGCGACCGGCAAGATCCAGCGATTCAAGCTGCGGGCCTGAGACCGCGGCCCCCGACGGTGTTCGACCGCACGCTGGAAACGCAGACACCCGACCGGGTGCGCGAGCATCAATGGCGTCGGTTCCGCGCCATGGCCGGAGCGCTGTTCGCGACGAATCAGTTCGTCGCGCGCAAGTGGCGCGCGGCCGGCGTGGCGGCGGCCGCGGACCTGCGCGGCTGGGACGACTTCCGCCGGCTTCCTTTCACGAAGAAGTCGGAGCTCGTCGACGATCAAGCCTCGCACCCACCCTTCGGCACGAATCTGACCTACGCGCTCGAGCGCTACGTCCGTGTGCATCAGACGTCGGGAACGAGCGGCGCGCCGCTCCGGTGGCTCGACACGCAGGAGTCGTGGGAGTGGTGGGCGCGCTGCTGGGGATTCGTACTGAGGGGCGCGGGCGTCGGGCCGGCCGACCGCGTCTTCTTCCCGTTCTCGTTCGGCCTCTTCATCGGCTTCTGGGCGGGCTTCGAGGGCGCCCGCGCGCTCGGCGCTCTGACGATTCCCGGGGGTGGCCAGGACTCGCCCACGCGGCTGGCCTGGATGGAAGCCCTCGGCGCGACGGTGCTCGTCTGCACACCCTCGTACGCTCTCCACCTCGTGGAGGTCGCGCGCGAGCGCGGCATCGACCTGGCGAAGCTGCCGGTGAGGATCACCGTTCACGCCGGCGAGCCGGGGGCGGGGATCCCGGCGGTGCGCGCCCGCATCGAGGAGGGCTGGGGAGCCCGCACGTTCGACCACGGTGGCATGACCGAGATGGGCGGCTACGGCTACGAATGCGCCGAGCAAGCCGGCCTCCACGTCAACGAGTCGGAGTTCATCCTGGAGGTGATCGACCCGGTGACCGCCGCACCGGCGCTGGACGGCGAGCTGGTCCTGACGAACCTCGGGCGGGTGGGCTCGCCGGTCGTCCGGTACCGGACGGGCGACCACGTGCATCTGGCCGAGGGGATCTGCCCGTGTGGACGCACCTTCAGGCGGCTCGCGGGCGGCATCCTCGGCCGGCTCGACGACATGCTCATCGTCCGCGGCGTCAACGTATTCCCGGCCGCCATCGAGGGGGTCGTGAGGCGCTTCCCCACGATCGACGAGTTCCAGATCGAGGTCTTCAGGGCAGGGGAGCTCGACGAGGTCCGCGTCCTGGTCGAGCTGGAGGACGCGGCCGGCGTGTCGCAGGTGCGGGAGGCATTGCGCGCGAGCCTCGGCATCCGGCTCGAGGTCGCACCGGTGCCGCTTCGCAGCCTGCCGCGCTTCGAGCTCAAGGCGCGCCGCGTCGTTCGGAGATAGCGCCGCCGGAAGCCATTTGGAAAGGCACCCGTTTTCCCCGCGCATCGGCTACTATTTTCAGTGCCACCTGAAGCGCCGCCAGAGATGAACGAGAACGCGCCGGGCGAAGGAAGCAGTCCTCGGGCAGCACCCGAAGTGTCGGTGCCGCTCAGCGACACCATCACCATCTTCTTCAGCGATATCCGGGGATTCACGGACACCACGGAGGAGCTCGGCGATGAGGCGGCCTCCCGGCTCGTGCGCGAGCAAGATGCCATCGTTCGCAGTCATATCGAGGCATTCGGCGGCGACGTCGTGAAGACCCAGGGCGACAGTTTCATGGTCACGTTCAAGGCCACTCGCGGCGCCATCCTCTGCTCGATCGCGATCCAGCGGGCCGTCGCCCAGAAGAATCGCAACCAGGCTGGCCCGAGAATCGCGATCGGCATCGGCATCAACACCGGTGAGCCGATTCGGCAGGAAGACGGCGACTACATCGGCGGCACCGTGAACCTGGCGGCGCGCATCTGCGCGGCCGCGGGGCCCGGCCAGATCCTCGTCGCGGAGTCGACCCGTCACGTCGCCGGCCGCATCGAGCTGCGGCGATCCGACGGCGGAGCCGTGGAGTACGTGGATCGCGGGCTCCAGCCGCTGAAGGGCTTCCCGGAGCCCAAGCGCCTCTTCGAGGTCACGTGGCACCCGACGGCCTTCGGGGAGCAAACCGCCAGCGAGGAGGAGCCCTCGGCCGGCGAAGAAGAGATCGCGGCGTTCAAGGTGGCCGTGCACCGGGCCATCGGCGTCCTCACCCGCGTGCTCGGCATCATCCACCTGGACGATCCGGCGTTTCCCTCGCTCCTCGAGTGCCAGGCGAAGGCCAGCGAGCTGCGCGTGGCGTTCTCGCGCGCGGGCGGCGAGCGGCGCGGCCTCGCCGCGGACGATGTGCTGCAAAACGTCCTCCCGTTCGAGAACCTGCTCACTCTCATGCTCGAGCGGGACACGCTGACCGAGGAGCGCTGGGCGCAGCTCGATGCCGCGGCCGCCCGGGTGTTCGGGCGGACGCTCGTGAACGCCGCCGCGCGCGGCCGGCTCTCCACCGGGACGGCCGAGAAGCCGCCGGCGGCGGCAGAGCGCCCCAGGGAGCGGGAGCGGGTGACGGAGCCCGAGCCCGCGGTCAGCGGGCGCGGCTCGGTCGCCGGCTCGCTCGCGCCCCCGCCGCTCGACGAGCGCGCCACCGGTGTTCGCTGGTGGGCCGCCGCGTACGCGGCCTGGAGTCAGTGGAAGCCGTCGGGCCTCGCCTGGGCCCACGCGCTTCGGGCGGAGATCGGGCGGTTTCCGTACCTCTTGAGCGTCCACATCCGGGCGACCGCGGACCACGACGACGGACAGCTGGCGGGGGGCTACTTTCTCCTCCTCGAGCACGTCGAGAACCAAGCGCCCGGGTTCGCCCGCACGGTCTTCGAGCGCGCGGTCGCCGAGGCCGGAGTCGAGCCCCGGGCCCTCGGCCCGAAGCTCTACCAGCTCCTGGTGGAGGACGGCCGGCTGCGCGAGACCTACGCGGCGTTCGTGCGCGACGTCATCCAGGTCGCCGTTCCGACGCCCGGGATGTGGGCCGACGCGGGGATCGTCGAGCACGACGAGGCGACCAACCTGATCTCGCGGCCGACCGCGACCGTCGGCGACGCGCAGGAGGAGCCGGTCCAGCTGACCGATCCGCAAGATCGCGGGGCGGAGCGGCGCTTCCTGGTGACGATGCAGCCGTTGACCACCCGCTTCTTCTACGCCAAGAGCGGCAAGCTGAAGACCCCGCGCGACGTCGACGTCAGGCTCACGGCGGACGACCAACCCTCGGACCGGGCCTGGTATCTGACGGTGAGAGACAGCCTCAGCGTGCGCTCGGATCCCAAGCTCCTCCCGACCGCGGGGGTGAGGATCCCGAATCTCGGCCGGGACAACTTCGGCGTCTGGGTCGCGGTCTTCAACCCCGATCCCGACGAGGTCGTGACCTACGAGCTGACGGTGAGCGTGAAGCCGCCGCGTCGGCAGTCACCGGCTCGGTCAATCTTCGCGCGGCCGGGCGGGCCGGCGCGGTGAAGCAGCGTACCGGCGATCCCTGGATGCCCGCCGACCGGTATGGGCGGGCGCTGCCCGCCTTCACGGTGAACCTGCTCGTCCGCGACATCCCGCGCGCCGTCGGATTCCACACGCAGGTGCTGGCCGCGCAGGTCCACTACGCGGACCCCGACTTCGCGGCCGTCAACGTGGGCGGCGTCGAGCTCATGCTCCACGCCGATCACACGTACGACAAGCATCCCTGGCACGCGCCGCTGGTCCGCGGGGAGCGGCGCGGGCTCGGCGCCGAGCTGCGCGTGCTCGGGGTGGACCCCGACGCCGTCGAGCGGCGCGCGCGTGAGCGCGGCGCCAACGTGGTTCAGCCCGCCACGACCAAGGGCCACGGCTGGCGCGAGGTCATGGTCGAGGATCCCGACGGCTATCTCTGGGCCGTCGGCCTGCCGACGCCCTCGAACCGAGGGTCGTGAGCTACATCGACGACACGCTTCTTCCAGACGAGCACGTCGTCTACCGGACAACGCTCCACTGGTTCATCTTCGCGCGAGCCGTCCTGCTGCTGGTCGTCGGCGTCGTGCTCTTCGTCGTCCTCCCGGGCGTGCCGCTGGCGGCAGGTGTGGTCCTGCTCGTCGGCATCCTGATGCTCGTCCCGCCCTTCGTCGCATACCAGAC
This sequence comes from Binatia bacterium, assembly GCA_035635995.1. GTDB lineage: Bacteria > Methylomirabilota > Methylomirabilia > Rokubacteriales > CSP1-6 > AR31. The sequence goes on from DASPZZ010000246.1 coordinate 47,565, forward strand.
CACGGAGTTCGGCGTCACGAACAAGCGCCTGATCGTCAAGACCGGACTCGTCCGGCGGCGCACGCTCGAGCTCCTGCTGCGGCAGGTCGAGGCGATTGCCGTCGACCAGGGCCTGAGCGGCCGGCTGCTGGGCTACGGCTCCGTCACGCTCACGGGGACCGGCGGCGTGCGCGAGGTCTTCCACCGGGTGCGCGACCCTCTCGAGCTGAGGCGGCGGATCCAGGGCCAGGTGGCGTAGGTCGGGCCCGCCGAAGCGGGCCGGCTACTGCTGCTGTTGCTGCTGCTGAGCCCCGACGTCGGCGACGCCGGTGACGATCCGATCGGGCGGGCGCCCGGGGATCTCACGGAATACGGGCAGATCGATGTGACTGATCTCCTCGCGGAGCGTGGAGACGACCTTGCCGGGCACGACCTCCGTGAAGATCTCGGCCTTCAGCGTCTCCTTGGCGATGCCGCGGAAGATTCCCTTGTTGGGGGGCACGTCGTCGTAGTGGCGGCCGTGGCCCACGACGACGTAGCGCTCGTCCACCGTGCGGTTGTGCGTCGGGTCGAAGGGGACCCAGCCGGAAGTCGCCGAGTAGAGCTCGATCCACGCGTGGCTCTGCGAGGGCTCCCGCTTCGTGCGCTCGACGTGCAGGTAGCCGCTCACGTAGCGGCAGGGAATCTGACGGAGGCGGAGCAGGCCGAGCATCAGGTGGGCGAAGTCCTGACACACCCCGGCGCCGATCTTGAGGAAATCCTCGGTCGTCGAGTCGTAGGAGGTGACGTTCTTGCGGTACTCGAACCGTTCGTGGATGTAGGCGCCGAGCGCCTGCACCTGCTCTCCGAGCGGCGCGGTCGGGGCGAGGCCGATCGACCGGTGCGCGGCGCGGAGCCCGGGCGAGAGCTTCACCGGCCCGCCGAACTCGAGGAAATCGCGCAGCGTGTACGGCAGCGTCGCGGACGCCGGACGGTCCGTGAGCGCGCCGATCGGCGCGCCGAGCGGCTGGGTGTGCACGAGCGAGCGCGACGACACCGCGATCCGGTCGTGAAACTTCGTGATCGTGAAGTGGTGCGTGAGGTTGTCGTTCCAGTCCCGGTAGCGATGCACGCTGGTCGGGGGACCGACGGCCAGCTCGAAGGACGAGACGGCCTGCTGGGGCGTCGTCTTGGGCTGGACGCGCAGCTCGAGGAACGACTCGCTGATGAACGTGTCGTACTCGAACGCGAAGCGGTGCTCGACCTGGAGGTGCATCAGGTCACGAAGTACTGGGTCGCGACGGCGTCGTGGGCCTTGGCGAGCTCGCCGACCACGCGGTCGAGCAGCCCCACGAAGTCGCCCCGGCGCATCTGGTCTTCGTCGTCATAGCGAAGGTCGGCGTGGAGCTTGCCGATGATCCGTGCCGGAGCGGTCAGCTCGGCGGGCCCGGAGATCGCCGCGAGGTACTCCCGGACGATCGAGGCGCCGTAGCGGAGTGAGCGCGGCGAATCGGGGTCGAACAGCAGAAAGCCGATGACGAGGTTGGGCTCGAGGCGCGCCCCGTATACCCGCCGATAGTTCTCGAGCGACGACAGGCCTCGGAGGAGGGTCCGCCACTGCGTGTAGTAGAGCGGCGCGTCGCCCCGCGCCTCGGCGGCGAGCAGCGCCGGCAGCTTGGTGCGCAGCACGAGGGCCGCGCGATAGCTGCGCTCGAGCGATTCACCGAGCTTGAGGAAGCGCCAGCCCTCGTCGTGGGTGGACGTGTGCTCGATGGCCCCGACGACCGTGAAGATCCCCTTGTGGGTGGCGCCGAGCGCGTCGCGGAAGGCCGGAAGATCCGGCATGCCCCTTCGCTCGTACCCCTCGACCGCCCGGAAGACCTCGTTCAACGCCAGGAAGACCTCGAGCGTCAGCGCCTCACGTACGGAGCGCGCGTTCTCCCGCGCCTTGCGGATCGAGAAGTTGATCGAGTACGCGTTCGCCGGGTCCGTGAAGAAGGCGTGGAGGTAGGGCACCGAGAGGGGCGCGAACGGGGTGATCTCGCGGGTCAGCTGCGCCGAGGGGAAGATGGTGAGCATGTCCTTCCAGGCGGTCTGCGCGAGGTCCTCGGCGAGCCCTTGCGTCTCGGACGAGAAGTCCTCGGTGACCAGCAGCAGCCGCGTGATGTTCTCGGCGCGCTCGAGGTACCGGCCCATCCAGTAGAGCGAGTCCGCCACGCGGGAGAGCATCAGGCGCCCTTCTCGGCGAGGACCCAGGTGTCCTTGCTACCGCCGCCCTGGGACGAGTTGACGACGTACGACCCGGGCCGCAGCGCGACGCGCGTGAGGCCGCCCGGGAGCACGCGGACGGACTCGCCGTAGAGGATGAAGGGCCGCAGATCGATGCGGCGCGCCTCGAACCTCCCGTCGACGTAGGTCGGGTGCGCGGACAGCTCGACGAGGGGCTGGGCGATGTAGTTGGCGGGATTCTTCTTCACCTGCCCGACGTAGGCCTCGATCTCCTTCCGGGTCGCGAACGGGCCCATGAGCATGCCGTATCCGCCGGAGTCGCCCGTGGTCTTGATCACGAGCTCGCGGGCGTGGTCCTGGATGTAGCCGAGGTCCTGCGGGCGGGCTCCGAGATAGGTCGGCACCTGCGGCAGGAGAGCGTCCTCGCCGAGGTAGTACCGGATGAGCGCCGGCATGAACGCGTAGACAGACTTATCGTCGGCGACCCCGGCCCCGGGGGCGTTCGCGAGACCGACGTTGCCCTCGCGATAGACGTTCATCAGACCGGGGACGCCGAGGAGGCTGTCGCGCCGGAACGTCAGGGGATCGAGGAAGTCGTCGTCGACCCGCCGGTAGATCACGTCGACCTTCTGCTTGCCCTGGGTCGTCCGCATGAACACGTAGTTGTCCTCGACGATCAGATCGCGGCCCTCGACGAGGACGACGCCCATCTCGCGCGCCAGGAAGGAGTGCTCGAAGTAGGCGGAGTTCGCCATGCCGGGCGTGAGGATCACCACGACCGGCTTCTCGCTGAAGCGCGGCGCGGCGTGCAGGAGCGCGTCGAGGAGCTGGGTCGGGTAGTCCTTGATCGGCCGGACGGGATAGTACTTGAAGAACTCCGGGAAGACGCGATTGAGGGTGTTGCGGTTCTCGAGCACGTAGGACACGCCCGAGGGGCAGCGGCAATTGTCTTCGAGAACGAGGTACTCGCCGGCGTCGTTCCGGATGATGTCGGTTCCGACGACGTGCGTGAAGATCTGGCGCGGCGGGATGACGTTCAGGAGCTCGCGCTTGTATTCCTTCCGCGAGAGGACGATCTCGGGCGGGATGACGCGGTCCTTGAGGCATTTCTGGCTCTGATAGACGTCCAGGATGAAGAGGTTCAGCGCCGTGACCCGCTGCACCAGCCCCGCCTGCAGCCGCTCCCACTCGCGCGCCGGGATCACGCGGGGCACGAAGTCGAACGGGAAGATCCGCTCGGTGCCCTCCTTTTCACCGTACACGGTGAAGGTGATGCCCTGGTCCATCAGCGAGAGCTTCTGCAAGCGCTCGCGGCGCTCGATCTCGCCCTGCGTGAAGGACTCGAGGATGGAGACGAGGGGACGATAGTGCTGCCGCGCCGTCCCGCTCCCGTCGAACGCCTCGTCGAATGCCTTCTTCTCAGGCACCCATTTCACGCCGCCAAGAATAGCACCTCGCTCGTGGAGCGCGAGCCACGGGTCGGCCGCTGACGGCCGGCGATCCGGGGTTGGATGTCGCCCGTAGTCATGGTAGTGAAAGGCGAGCATGGCTTCGCAGGGTGAAGGCGAGCGCATGAATCACGAACCGTACGACACGCTCGCGGCGAGGTACGCGATCGGCACGCTGGACGGCGAGGAGCGCGCGGAGTTCGAGCGCCATCTGGCCGGCGGATGCGCCGTTTGCGAGGCGACGCTGCGCGTCTCGGCCGAGGCGCTGGCGGCGCTGGCGCGCTCGGGACCGTCGATGGTCCCGCCGCCGGCGGTCAAGGAAGAGCTCCTGCGCCGCATCGCGAGGACGACACCCGAGCGGGGCGCCGCGCCGCGCCCGCGCCGGCTCGTCTGGGCGGCGGCGACGCTCGCCGCGATGATCGCCGCCGCCGCGTTCACCGGCGCGTTCGTCGCGTCGCGCTACGAAGGGCGGTTCGGCCAGATGGCGCGCGAGGCGGCGGCGCTGCGCGCGAAGGTCCAGCGCGACGAGGCCGCGCTGCAGGAGCAGATCGCCGTCTACCGGAGCGTGGTCGATCTGCTGCGCGATCCGGCGACGCGGGTCGTCGCGCTGCGCGGTCTCGGGCCGAACCCTGAGGCGACCGGACGGGTCATCTGGCACCCGGTCAACGGGGGCCACGTCTTCGTGGCCAATCTGCCGTCCGCGCCGCCGGGTAAGGCGTACGAGCTGTGGACGATCGGCGCCGCGGCGCCGCGGCCCGCGGGCGTCTTCCAGGTCGACGCCTCGGGACGCGCCACGCATCGTATCCCGCCAGGAGAAGGCGGTAAGCCCGTCGAGGTCTTTGCCGTCACGCTCGAGCCGGACGGAGGCGTTCCTGCACCGACGGGCCCGAGGGTGCTGGCGTCGGTGAAGTAGCGGGCCGCGGCGTGCTAGGGGCGCCGTCGACGCGCCGCGTGCAGCACCGCGATGATCGTCATCGAGTCCTTGATCTCGTCGCGCTCGACCATCCGCACGACCTCGTCGAACGGGAAGGCGCGCACCTCGATGAACTCCGTCGGATCGGCCCGGCGCTGGACGGGATGGAGCCCTTCGGCGAGATAGATGTTGGCGGTCTCGTCCACCACGCTCTTCGAGGTATGACAGGCGCAGAGCTTCACGAGCCGGTCCGCCTCGTACCCCGCTTCCTCCGCCAGCTCGCGCTGGACGGCCGTCTCTTCGCGTTCCCCGGGCTTCATCGCTCCGGTCGGCATCTCCCAGTAAAAGTCGCCGGCGACGTAGCGGTACTGCCCGACCAGCACGACGGTGTCCAGGTCGAGGAACGGGAGCACGCCGACGCAGCCGGCGCACTGGACGACACCGTAGACCGTCGTCCGTCCGTCGGGCAGCTCGACCTGATCCTCGCGCACGCGGATCCAGCGATTCTCGTAGACGGGCCGAGTCGTGAGCTGCCGCCACGGTATGCGCGCCAGGCGCTGACGTTCCGTCACAGCGTTATCACCTCCTGCCGTCCGAGCGGCCGAAGGACTCTAGCACGCACCGCCGGCGTGAGGAACGGAGGTATACTCGTGAACGCGGCCGTCAGCCACGTTGGCCGCAGGAGATTCCATGCCACTTCCTAAACCCGTTGACGCGTTGTGGACCGAGCTTCAGTCGGTGCGCGCCGCGGCCCACAGACGGAACTCATCTCGTTCAGATCCGCGACGTCAAGCGCGCGCCCGGGTTTCCGAGCCGGTGAGGGCGCGCTCATGAGAGTCATCCTGCGAAATCCACGCCGGGAGGTCGACGTCGCCGGGAACCGCCGGGTGAAGGACAT